>JAIENY010000005.1 GCA_019750915.1 Xanthobacteraceae bacterium | reverse complement strand
CCTATTCGACCGAACTGCCCGTCGAGGTGCTCGGCGCCAAATATAAATGGGCGCGCGGGGCAGGATTGATCGGTTAAAAAAGATCCGCCGCGTGCTGACGCGCTTCCACGGTTGACGATCCGCGCTGAGCAGTCCGGTAGAAGTGGGAGTGACGCCTGGCGAGAGGGTTGCAAAAGGGGGAAATCAGGCACGATCACTCGGAGTGCCCACACGCCGAGTTAATTTCGCAGTGAGCCCGCCATGGCCGCGCCAGAGAGAGAAGTCGGACGCAGTGGTCAACCGACGCGCGAGATGGCTCGAAGGTCATCAAGCGATTCACTGACTGCGGCCGGTAAGTCAGCGCTTCTGATCTCAGCGCCAAACCATGCGTAGAGCGCCGGCAGTACAAACAACGTAAGAAGAGTTGCCGAGATCAGGCCACCGATAACGACTGTTGCGATGGGGCGTTGGACCTCGGCCCCGGTTCCGGTGGCCAAGGCCATGGGCACAAAACCCAGCGACGCGACCAACGCTGTCATTGCGACAGGTCGCAAGCGAGTTATCGCTCCCTCGAAAATCGCCACGAGACGGTGTTGTCCATTTGCCATGAGTTGCTTGATGTAGGTCAGCATCACTAATCCATTGAGTACCGCGACTCCCGACAGCGCAATAAATCCGACCGCTGCTGAAACCGAAAACGGGATTCCGCGTAGCCAGAGTGCAAAGACGCCGCCCGTGAGAGCCAGGGGGACGGCGCTGAATACCATCAGCGCGTCACGCGCGGATCCCAATGCGTTTGCGAGCAGAATGAAAATCAGGACAAAGCAGACCGGCACAATCAGCATCAACCGTTTCCGCGCCGCCGCCAGATTTTCGAATGGTCCGCCCCACACCATCCAGTATCCCGGAGGGAGTTTAACCTGAGCATCGATACGATCTCGCGCTTCATTGACGACCGAAGCGATGTCGCGGTCCCGTATGTTGGCTGTGACGACCACCCGGCGTTTCCCATTTTCGCGGCTGATCTGGTTCGGTCCTTCGTTGAGTGTGAACGATGCCAGCCGACCCAATGGCACAGTCAGTGCGACGTTGCCGGCCGAGGGCAGAGATACCGGCAGGTTCTTCAAAACATCCAGATCGTTTCTTGTGGCATCAGGAAGCCTGATCACGACGTCGTAGTGCCGGTCCCCCTCGAAAATCACGCCAGCGCCGCGCCCGCCGATTGCAATCCCGATCACGTCCTGCACTGATGCAAGACTCAGGCCACGTCGGGCGATTTCGGCTTTATCCACCGTGATATCCAGAATCGATAGTCCAGCACTTTGTTCGACTTTTACGTCAGTTGCGCCTCGGGTCTTTTGGAGGACGGCCGCGACCCGGTTGGCTCTGGAGAGAAGAGTGTCGAAGTCGTCCCCGAATACTTTAATGGCGAGATCGCCGCGCACCCCCGCGAGCAACTCGTTGAAGCGCATTTGGATAGGTTGGGTGAACTCATAGTTGTTGCCGGGAAGTTCGCGAACTGCCGTTTCGATCTGTGCGAGCAACGCTTCCTTGGTCAAGCCGGGATCGGGCCATTCGCTTTGTGGCTTCAGTATAATGAACGTGTCCGAGGCATTCGCCGGCATCGGGTCTGAACCGATCTCGGCTGTGCCTGTTTTGGAAAAGACGTAGGCAACTTGAGGCAAGGCGCTCACGGCATTTTCGATCGTCAACTGCATGGCCTGCGACTGCGCAAGGCTGGTGCTTGGAATGCGAAGGGCGTGCATGGCCAGGTTCTTCTCATCCAGCGTCGGAACGAATTCCTGGCCGAGCCGTGGAAATACGAACAGCGCGGCGACAAACAACCCAGCCGCAAAGAACACGACCGGTTTAGGTTGCGCAATTACTCGCTTTAGTAGTGGTTCGTATGTGGCTTTAAGTTTGGCAACGATGCGGCTATCGCCTTCCTTAACCCTGCCGCTGATGAGAACGGCGATCAATGCCGGTACGAATGTGAGTGAGAGAACGAGGGCTGAAATAAGGGCGAGAATAGCGGTCACAGCCATCGGCTGGAACATCTTTCCCTCGACCCCCGTGAAGGTAAGCAGCGGCACGTAAACCAAAATGATGATGGCTTGACCGTAGACGCTCGGTGCAATCATTTCTTCGGTTGAGCGTTTGACCACGGAGAGACGCTCGTCGGTCGTCAGGACGCGGCCCATTTCCCTCTGCTTTTCGGCGAGGTGCCGTAGGGCATTTTCAGTAATGATCACAGCGCCATCGACGATCAATCCGAAATCCAGCGCGCCGAGGCTCATCAGATTTGCGCTAATGTGCCCTTGAAGCATGCCCGTGGCGGTCATCAACATAGCGAGCGGAATCACCATGGCCGAGACGAACGCTGCTCGCCCGTTACCCAACATAACAAATAAGATCGCGATGACCAGCAGTGCTCCCTCGGCAAGGTTTTTGGCGACCGTTGTCACGGTGGCATCAACTAGTTGTGTGCGGTTCAGAACGGTTTGGAGTTCGATACTTCGCGGCAGTATCTTCCGCAACTCACTGATCTTGGCATCGACGGCTGAAGCAACCGCGCGACTATTTCCACCAAAAAGCATCAGGGCCGTGCCTATCACGACCTCGCGGCCGTTTTCGCTCGCGCTGCCGGTCCGGATCTCGCCGCCGATCATAACGTCGGCGACATCCCGGACCCGGACCGGAACGCCGCTGCGTGTGTTGACGGTCACGTTGCCAATGTCGATCATTGTCTCCAGGCGTCCACCGGTTCGCACGACGAGGCCTTCGCCATTGCGTTCAATGACGCTTGCGCCGCGGCTTGCATTGTTGGATTCAATGGCCTTAACGAGGTCGCCGAAAGACAGCCCAAGTGCTGTCAGCTTCTGCGGGTTAGGCTGAACCTGGTACTGCTTGACGTATCCGCCGATTGTATCGACGCCCGCCACGCCCGGCACACTCTTGATTTGCGGTCGGACGATCCAGTCTTGCACTGTTCGAAGATAGGCGTCGCGTTCAACATCTGCCTTTAGCATCTCGCCAGCGTCGGTGAGATACGAACCATCCGGTTGAAGCCCTGGCTTGCCAGCTTCGGCCCCTTTATCCGCATAGCGGATTGACCACATGTAAACCTCGCCAAGACCGGTGGAAATCGGTCCAAGCTTGGGCTCGGCTCCTGGAGGAAGAGTTGACCGCAGTTCGATCAGGCGTTCGTTGACCTGTTGCCGTGCGAAATAGATATCCGTCTGCTCTGCAAAGACGGCGGTTACTTGCGAGAAACCGTTGCGTGAGATCGAGCGCGTGCTTTCCAATCCGGCGATGCCAGCCAATGCGGATTCAACTCGAAGCGTTACCTGCTTTTCGATCTCGGGCGGTGAGAGCGCGGGCGCCGTGGTGTTGATCTGGACCTGTTTGTTGGTGATGTCAGGGACGGCGTCGATGGGCAGATGAACCAGAGACCACGTTCCCAACAAGACCAGGCCAATGCCGAGTAGGACAACCGGCGCGCGTTGACGAATAGCGACCTCAAGAATACGGCTAATCATGTTGCGTCCCTAATCGGCATGCTCGGCTTCGCCTTTGCCAAGGTCGGCCTTGAGGATGAAAGTGTTCGTGGTTGCGATTTTGTCACCGCGCGCAAGACCGCTCAGAATCTCGGCGTTGTAACGATCCTCGCGGCCGATGACGACACTGCGCGGTTCGAATCCACCGCCATTTCTGGCGAAAACCACCGGTTCGTTTTTTATCTTCTGGAGTGCCGATTTCGGCACGGCGAGGGGGACGGAAATCGGCTCGTACCTGATCGCGGCTGTCACAAAGCTGCCGGGGCGCAACGAGCCGTCTGCGTTCTCAACGGAAGCGATTACCCGCGCGAACCGGGTGTCCTTGTCCAACATCGGGCTGACGAATTTGACGCGAGCCGACAAAAACGTGCTGCTGTCTGTCGTGATGTTGATGTCCTGTCCTTCATGTATCGCAGGCAGATCAACGGGAGAGACGGCTAAATCCGCCCAAACAACGCTCGCATCCACGATGACAAACAGTTCGCTTTCCTGGCCCTCGCGGCCGACCAGAGAACCGAGATCGACGCGACGCTCGGCAATGCGACCGGCGATGGGAGCGCGCAATTCCTGACGCCGCAGCGTTGCGACCGGCTGGTTGGGCAATGCCGCGAGCTGCTCCTCGGTGAGACCAAGTGCAAACAGCTTCTGCCGAGCGACCTCGAATTTATTCTGCACGTCAAGAAAATTGGTTCTCGCACGCAGGAAATCGTTCTCGCTGGTCACTTTCGATTCGAAGAGTGTTCTGGATCGGTTGAACAGCGTTTGTTGAAGATCGAACGTGAGCCTTGTCGCCAGATATTCGCTTTTTGCGTCGGCGATCTCGCGACTTTCGATAATGGCAAGAACATCGCCAACTTCAACCTGATCTCCCAACTGCTTGCGCAGCTCGGCAACTATTCCGAGCAGGCGGACGGATACTTTCGCGATGCGGTCACCCGCCGGTACAATGGAGCCCGGAACGGATAATTGTCTTGTCAGAATACCGCCACCGACTTCACGAATGCCGAAATCGCCGGCTTTGATCTGATCTTCGGAGAGCCTGACGCCGGTCTCTTCGTGAAGATCAGGCTTGCTCTCAGCAGGCTTTTCATTATGGGCGCGCAACAACGGAGCTGCGCATAGGGAAAGGCTCAGTGCGCCAATCGGCAGCCACCAGATTCGTTTCATTGACTATATCCCGCACGAGCATTGCCGTGCATTCGCCGGATCGATTAAACGCGTGCAGGCTCTCGCGCCGCTAATGGATAGGCGGCGGTCAAACCAAGCGACTTCAGGAAGCCGCGTAGACGCTTAGGCGCGGGGTGGCTCGAAGAGGGGGAGGCCGGCGAGCGAAGCTGGCGATTGCACGTGGCCGAGGGACGGCGGTTCGTCCACGATATCCGCTGGCATGATGACCGTTGCCATCGCGATGCCGGCGAGATGGGAAAGGCAATGGCCGCTACAGGCTGGCAACTGTTTGTCCGGCGCCGAGTGTGACGTATTGCCATCCGAAGATGTGAGGGCCGCCGATCCATTGCCTGAAAACGCGAGGTCACAGGTGGCGCAATGGGCCAGGGAGACAAGCAAAGCGAGCGTCAATGTCAGAACAAGCGACAGCTTTCGCGGCTGCCGCGTCAGTCGAGCGTTATTAAACCGTGCCGAACCGTTGTTCATGACACCCTCTTACCAGTCGAGATCCGGCAAATTCAAGGCAGGAAAGGGATTAGGCGATCTGTCGCGGAGCCTGAGCGCTACGCCGGAGGGAGGGAGCACAGGATAGCCTCGCATTTATTTGGAACCCCGGCCGGGCATGTTGTTCGTCCGAGGCTGGCTCTCTCGACCTCGCTCTGAAGCATTGGGACATGGTTGCGGATATCGGGTGCGGCTAGAACCCGTGCCGTTCAGTCTGGCGATTGTAACGGCCAATGGCGTGTCTCGGGCGCTGAATAGACATGAACTCGCTGCGCTTATACTTATCAAGTCATTGAGCGGTGCCTATGAATTGGATTCCCGCCAAGGTCGGGTGGTCGGCATCGCCGTGCGCGACTGTCTTGGCTTTTTCAGCCACGCGCTCTGACATCCCTTCACGCATCGAAAGCTTCTGGCATACCGTACGCCAGAAGAAGTGCCCCCAATCTGGACAAACGGCTGATGCTTTCGCCGCGTTTCAAATGTTGCGGATTGACATATCGACGGGGAGCTTTCTGGATCGCTTTGGTCCACGCGTGATGAGATTTTTTATCATCTCTGGATCACTTCCGTCGAAACGGTGCTCGGCTTCGTCATTGGTGCGTCGCTGGCGTTGGTTTGCGGACTTTGGTTTGCGCTCAGCGTTCGCGAGGTGAGCCCTGTTGTTCTGGCCAAAGCCCGTATGCTTGGCGCGAGCAGGGGGCAGCTGCTGCGAACAGTATATTTGCCGTCGGCGACAAGCTGGGTCTTTTCGAGCCTTCATACCTCGGTGGGCATGGCATTTGTCGGCGCTGTCGTAGGCGAGTATCTGGGGTCGTCGGCAGGTTTTGGATATCTTATCCTGCAGGCCGAAGGTGTGTTCGACGTTAACACCGTTTTTGCGGCCATCGTCGTGTTGACAATGGCGGCGCTTCTACTGAACGCAATTATCGGTATTGTCGAGCGCCGCAAAGTTCATTCACGCAATGCGATTCCGCTGCAATGAGAGTTTTTTGCAGTGCGTTCATTGGCCGGCGTTTGCCGCTTATAATTACGTCGCTGGGTTGCGCTGCAATAGAAACGTGTCGTCTGATTAGACGAAAGTCTTTCACCTCGATCTCTCCAACGCGAACGAACACGGTTTCCTTTCCGCGTTTCTTGGGACAATCTGCCGCACATAAAAAAGACGTGCGCAGTGCGGCAAATGCCCGCACGGCCGAGGAACGCAAAAATTGAAATCACGCCGTCCGGGGAGGTTGGCTTATGACGTCCAAATTTCAACCGCTAACGCTTAATCGCCGTTCGCTGCTCAAGACAGCAGCATTGGCAACTGTCGCTCAGGTGACATCGCCCTACGTGGTCACGTCTTGGGCGGCCGACACTGTCAAGATCGGTATGGACGATTGTCTGACAGGTACGTACGCGGCGACCGGAAAGAACGAAGTCATCGGCGCCCAGCTTGCGGTGGAGCATATCAACGCCAAGGGTGGCATACTCGGTCGTCAGGTCGAACTGCTGGTTGAGGACTCGACAAGCGGCGATGCCGGTACCGCAGTTCAAAAGGCACGCAAGTTGATTGATCGCGATCAGGTCAGCTTCCTGCTGGGCAACGTCAACTCAGCGCTTGCTCAGGCGATGGCGAACGTCGCTTACGAAAAGAAGATACTTCATGTTGTTCCGGGCGGTCATACCGATTCCATCACCGGTTCAAACTGCCACTGGAATGTCTTTCGCGTCTGCAACACAACCCGCATGCAGACCAATTCCATCGCAAAGGTGCTGTTCGAGAAGTACGGGAAGAAATGGTACTTCATCACGCCGGATTATGCCTTTGGTCACACGCTTCAGCAGGGCTTTGAAGCCAGCTTGAAGGAACTGGGAGGCACGGAGGTCGGCGCGGATCTCGCTCCTTTGCAGACCACGGATTTCTCGTCCTACCTGATTAAGGCGCAGGCTGCCAACCCCGATATCATCATCGTGCTGACGTCCGGCGAAGACATGGTGAATACGCTCAAACAGGCCGTGCAGTTTGGCCTGGACAAGCGTTTTCATATCGCTGGCGCCCAGCAGGAACTTGAAGCTCTGATTGGCTTGCCGCCGGAGGCGCGCATCGGAAGCTGGGTGTTCGAGTGGTATTGGAAGCAACCCAATGTTCCGCATGTCGCGGAGTTTGTTGAACAGATCAGGAAGAAGACTGGCGGCCATGTGCCGACGGCGCGAACCTGGTTCGGCTATGCATCGGCGTGGACGTGCGCGTTGGCGGCGCAGAATGCGAAGTCGCTGGACACCGTCAAGATGGCGAGGGCGTTGCAAGGCTTCAAGTTGCCGCCGGAAATCGCGATGATGCCGAAGGACACGGTCTACCGCGAGGGGGACAATCAGTTGATGCCGACGCTTTATGTCGGTCATGCCCAGTCCAAGGGCAAGGACGATCCCGAAGATCTATTCGTGGTCGATATGGAGGTCGATGGCAACCAAGCCGCGCCTCCGGTTGGTCAGACCGGATGCAAAATGGAATGGCCTGCTTGAGCCGGTGTTTGTTCAACCGGAAGCATCCTTTGAAAACATGAAGGAGACCCAAAGGCAGACTTGAACGTGCAGGTGACTTGGTGCGGCGAGAATGGCCGCGTCCCAAAAACAAAAAAAGCAATTTAAACAAAGTCAGGGAGGACAAAATGAAAGCTCGTGTTGATTCGCTGAACCTCAGCAGGCGAACTCTGCTGAAGTCCGCTGCCTTGGTCGGTGTTGCCCAGGTGGCGTCGCCTTTTGTTATTGCTGCACGTGCCGCAGACACCGTCAAATTCGGTTTCGATAATTGTCTGACAGGGACTTACGCGGCGTTGGGTAAAAATGAACTCATCGGCATGCAGCTCGCCATCGAGCAGATTAACGCCAAGGGTGGAGTTCTCGGCCGGCAGGCTGAGCTTCTGATCGAAGACTCAACCAGCGGCGACGCTGGTACAGCCGTGCAGAAAGCCCGCAAGCTGATTGACCGCGATAACGTCAACTTCATCCTTGGAAACGTGAACTCCGCACTCGCTCAAGCGATTGCGAACGTCGCTTTCGAGAAAAAGGTTCTGCATATTGTCCCCGGTGGACATACGGATTCGATCACCGGGTCGAATTGCCATTGGAATGTTTTCCGCGTCTGCAATACGACGCGCATGGAAACCAATTCGATTTCGAAGTTGCTGTTCGATAAGTTCGGCAAAAAATGGTACTTCATCACGCCGGACTATGCCTTCGGTCACACGCTTCAGCAGGGCTTCGAAGCCAGTCTGAAGAAGTTTGGTGGCACTGAGGTTGGCGCAGATCTCACCCCTCTCGGCACCACGGATTTTTCTTCTTACCTGATCAAAGCACAGGCGGCCAATCCGGACGTCATCATCTTGCTGCACGCAGGTGACGACATGATCAACGCGCTCAAGCAGGCCGTTCAGTTCGGGTTGGATAAACGGTTCCATCTGGCTGGCGCGCAGCAAGAGCTGGAGGCGTTGATTGGCCTTCCGCCGGAGGCGCGGATTGGAAATTGGGTGTTCGAGTGGTACTGGAATCAGCCGAACACGCCTCATGTGAAGGAGTTCGTCGCAGAGATCCGCAAGAAAACAGGCGGTCATGTTCCGACAGCACGAACGTGGTTTGGCTATGCATCGGCATGGAGCTGCGCCTTGGCGGCGCAGAACGCAAAGTCGCTGGACGCGGTGAAGATGGCCAAGGCCCTGCAGGGGTTCAAACTGCCGCCTGAAATCGCGTTGATGCCGAAGGATGCATTCTACCGCGAAGGCGACAACCAGTTGATGCCGACCTTGTTTGTCGGTCATGCGCAATCCCAAGGCAAGGCTGATCCCGAGGATTTGTTCGTGGTCGATCAGGAGGTTGAAGGCGTGACTGCGGCGTTGCCGGTCGAGGAAACCGGTTGCAAGCTCACATGGCCCGCCTGAGGCGGGACGTTTTGAGGTCCGTTCAGTCCGCTTCGCAATGAAAGTTCAGCGCGTTTTTCAAATCTAACTCTCGCCTCCGATGGTTTGCATCGGAGGCGACGGGGAGCCTTTAAAAAAATGGCACAACTGATCCTCTTTAATGTCTTTAATGGTCTGATCGTCGGCGCATTCTACGCTCTGATGGCCTTGGGCCTTTCGCTGATCATGAACCTCTCAGGGGTGATCAACTTCGCCCATGGCGGCTTCCTGGCTCTCGGTGGCTACATCGCTTATGCGCTAATGCCTTATGTTGGATTTTGGGGTGGGCTTATTCTTGCTCCGATCTTCACCGCGATGCTTGGACTCATCGTGGAGCGGTTTTTGATCCGCCGTCTCTATGGTCGTGATCCGCTTTATAGTCTTCTTCTCACTTTCGGTCTGGCGTTTGTTCTGGAGGATGCCACGCGCTTCATCTGGGGTGCGCAGAGCTTGCCTTTTCAGGTGCCGGGCTGGCTCGTCTCGCCGCTGAGCCCAAGTTACTTCTTCGTCACCGGCTATCGCCTGTTCATGGTTGTGATCGTGGCCCTTGCGGTCGGGGCGATCTTTCTGATCCTCGGGCGCACACGGCTCGGCATCCGCATCCGCGCGGGTACGCATGATCTGGAGACTGTCTCTGTGCTCGGCGTCAACGTCAGGGTGTTGCGGAATCTGAACTTTGGACTCGGCATTTATCTCGCCGGACTTGCCGGTGTTCTGGCAGTCGGCCAGCTTGGATTGCAGCCGACGATCGGCAGCACGCTGATCATGCCGAGCTTTGTCGCGATCATCGTCGGCGGATTAGGGAGCTTGCCGGGTACTCTGGCTGGCGGCCTGCTGATCGGGGTCGCATCCGGATTGACGACGGTCTTCTTTCCCTCAGCGACCGAGGCGGTGATTTACGTCATGATGGCAGCGATCTTGTTGGTCCGTCCTCGTGGCTTGTTCGGTGAAGAGGGGCGGTTCTAATGGAAACGGCAATGTTCAAAAAACAGCTCGCGAACATCGCGGTCTGGATTCTCCTCATCACTATGCCGTACTGGCTGCCCGCAATCGGTGGCTATACGGAATTGGGGACCCGTGTCGTCATCCTCGGGCTCGCGGCGATGTCGCTGAATTTCCTGCTCGGCTATACCGGCGTCTTGTCTTTCGGCCACGCTGCATATTTTGGTCTCGGCGCATACGGCGTGGGCCTCACGCTTCGCTATATCGCGCCAAGCACCGGCCTTGGCCTGATCGTCGGCATGCTGGTCGCGTTGATTGCCGGTGCGCTGATTGGGCCGATGATCATCAGGCTGCGCGGAGTTTACTTTGCGATGGTGACAATCGCTTTCGCTCAGGTCTTCTACTTCATTGCATTCCGTTGGAATACAGTGACCGGTGGCGACGATGGTCTGACCGGATGGACGCGCCTTCCGATTCATCTCGGATTTACGACCCTCGATATCCAGAGTAGCTCGAAATTATTCTATTTCTTCGTGCTGGTGATCTTCGCTCTTGCCGTTAGCATCATGGCCTGGATATTGCGCTCACCATTCGGGCGAACCCTCATCGCCATTCGTGAAAACGAAAGGCGAGCGCGCTTCCTCGGAATTCCGGTCGACCAGCATATCTGGATTTCATGGACGATTTCCTGTGCGTTTGTCGGCCTCGCCGGTGCGCTGTATGCGCTGCTGAACAATTTCGTCGATCCGCGGGCGCTCTATTGGACGCAATCCGGCGATTTCGTGATCATGGCGGTGCTGGGCGGTATGCGGTCGTTCTGGGGACCGCTGATCGGCGCAGCAATTTTCGTTGTGCTGCAGGATTATCTTTCGAGCCAGACTGAGAACTGGATGTCGTTTGTCGGCATATTCTTCATCCTGATCGTTCTGTTCTTCCCGCGCGGCATTCTTGGTGCGATCCGGAGAAAGGCTACGTCATGAGCTTTCTGAGAATCGAAGGCGTGACCAAACGCTTTGGCAGCCTTGTTGCTGTCGACAATGTATCGCTCAACGTTAACGCAGGTGAGCTGCGAGCTGTGATCGGTCCAAATGGTGCCGGGAAAACAACGTTTTTCAACATGATCAGCGGATTTCTGCAGCCAACCAGCGGATCGATCATCTTCAACGACAAAGACGTGACCAATGTCGATCCCGTTAATCGTGTCTGGAGCGGCATGGCGAGGACATTCCAGATCACGGAGATCTTTCCCGAACTGACGGTTTACGAAAATCTTCGTATTCCAGTTGAGGTTGCTTCGGCGCAACGGCTAAGTCTTTGGGCCTCCCCTGGTGTTGCGAGATCGACGCACGACCGGGTTGAGGAACTGGTCAGGCTTGGCGGACTCGCCGGAAAAACTGATCGGATCGTCGGCGAGTTATCGCACGGCGATCAGCGTTCAACTGAAATCATGATGGCGATTGCGCTCCAGCCGAAATTGCTGTTGCTCGACGAACCAACAGCTGGCATGGGCGATCAGGAAACCTATGACATCACCCAGTTGATCCGGAAATTGCATCACGACGAAAAACTGACGATTGTTCTCATCGAGCACGACATGCGGGTTGTCTTCCATCTGGCGGACAAGATCACCGTGCTCGGGGAAGGAAAATTGCTGGCTGAAGGGACGCCGGCGGAGATTGCTGCCGATGAGGTCGTCCAGGCGGCATATCTCGGAAAGGGTGCAGCATGAGCGAGGTCATTCTTAAGGCGGAAGGGCTGCATACATTTTATGGCAAGAGCCACATCCTGCACGGCGTCAGTCTGGAAGTCCGGCGAGGAGAGATTGTCACTCTGCTCGGGCGCAACGGTGCAGGAAAAAGCACCACCATGCGCAGCTTGATGGGGCTCACCCGCGCACGTGAGGGTAGCGTGCACATCTTCGGGAAAGACACGACGAATTTCAGCCCTTATCGCATCGCCGGTCTTGGCGTCGGGTTCGTGCCGGAAGGGCGAAAGATTTTCCCCAACCTTACAGTGGAGGAAAATTTGAAGGTGCCGGTTGATCGTCCTGGTCCGTGGACGATTGATCGCGTTTACGAGCTGTTTCCCAGATTGGCCCAACGCAAGACCAATCGCGGCGGTCAGCTCTCCGGCGGCGAACAGGAAATGCTGGCTATCGCGCGCGCCTTTCTCCTCAATCCAGAGCTTATCCTGCTCGATGAACCTTCGCAGGGATTGGCGCCGCTTATCGTGCAGGAAGTGTTTCGAACCATCATGACCGCCCGCGACGAAGGCATTTCAGTTCTTCTTGTCGAGCAGAATGTGCGGGCGGCCGTCGAGGTTGCCGATCGTGCTTACGTTCTGGACGATGGTCAGGTCGTCTATTCGGGTAACGCGGCTGAGTTCGCCAAGGATGAGGAGAGAGTTCGCGCCTTGGCAGGCGCTAGCGCAGAGAGCTGGGAGAAGGTTTAGCGGTTCGACGAACGGTTGTTTGATGGCTTAAAGATACAGTCCGGTGGAATATCGATCTGTTCAGGCTGCCGATCTCAGCAATGAGACTTCCTTTCGAATGAGCCGACTGAAGTGGCCGTCCTGCTTCATCAGGGAAGACGGCGGCCCGTCCTCGATGATTTTGCCGTTCTCGATTACGATAATCCGGTCAAAATTACGAAGCGTCGAGATCCTGTGTGCAATCGCAATGACCGTGCGATCTTCCATCAACCTGTTCAATGCGTCACGGATCGCCTCTTCAGCATCTGGGTCGAGAGCAGATGTCGCCTCATCAAGCAGAAGTATGGGCGAATTCTTCAGGAAAGCCCGGGCAATGGAAATACGCTGCCTTTGACCGCCAGAGAGAAGAAGCCCGCGATCTCCGACTGTGGTGCTCAGCCCGTCCGGAAGCGAATTGATAAAGTCGCAGCGTGCGTCCAATGCCGCGCGCCAGACATCCTCATCGTTTGCATCCGGCCGTCCGTAGCGAATGTTTTCAAGCAGGGAGCGGTTGAAAAGGGCGGTGTCCTGAGGAACGGTCGCGATCGCCGCCCATAGGCTTTCCTGGGTGATGCGGTTGACCGATTGGCCGTCGATCAGGATTTCACCGCGTTGAACCTCGTAAAAACGTTGCAACAGAGAGAACAACGAGGACTTCCCGCCGCCCGATGGGCCCACAAGTCCCACCCGTTGCCCGGGACGAATGTGCAGGTCGAAATCGCGAAACAGCCCATTCTTGCCCGGATAAGCAAACCCGACATTGTGAAAATGAATGTCCGCACTGCGATGGACCAGCGGAACCGCCTCGGGATGATCGGAAAGCTGGTGCGGCACCAGAAGCGTCGCGATGGCCTCCGACAGTCGCGCAAAGTGCTGCGTCACATCGACGAGGGCCACGGCAAGATCGCGGGTGGCGCTGAGTACAGAGATACCGAGCGAGCAAACCATCACGACGTCACCGGAGCTGATCGATCCGCGCTGCCATAGATCGATCGCCCACGCCAGAAGACCAAGAGTCAGAACGACAGTCGTTACTGCATGAGCGACGCGCAGACGTTCAAGATGGAGAAGGCTTTTGCGGCGCGCCCGGAGCTCGTGTTGGATGGTCCGGTCGAAGCGGGCATGCTCTCTGCCCAGGCCGCAAAATGCCTTGACCAAGCTCATGTTGCCGATGACGTCGATCATTTCACCATCAACAAGCGCTGCCTTGTCCGCAAACTCATGGTGGAGTGGCTTTCCCATAGAGGCATAGCGAAACAGAGCCATTACGATAATGCCCGCAGTCAACAGCAGAAAACCTGCCATCGCCAGATTCACCGATGCGAGAAAGCCGATGGCGCCGATCGAGGCGAGGCAGGGCGGCAGCACGTTCCAGACGAACATGTTTTCGATCGTGAAAGTGGCGTTCGACGTGGAGGTAATACGGCTGGTCAGGACGCCGGGCAACTTCTCGGAAAAAAAGCTATGGGAATGCTGGGTCAGATGCCGGAACAGGTCTTTTCTGACGTCGCCAGTGACCTGAACGAACGTGTAGCTTCCGATCAGGCTCGCGACCCTCCAGAACATATTGTCTGCGGCAATAAGCGATACCAGTACGGCGAAGGCCGTCCATGGAGAAAAACTGCGCGTCGTGAGCGCGTCGACGAGCATCTTGATTCCGTACTGAGTGCTCACCGAACAGGCAACCGCCGCGCAGACGGCGAACAGGATCGTCGCGTGGGCAACCGGCCGTCCAACAACGTAATGCCAAAGATAGGCAATTGGGCTTCTGCTGCGTCTGGTCAGATCAGTCATGGCTCTTCTTCCGTTGCGCCCACAGACAACACGTAGCCAGCAAAATTGTTGCGTCGCAGGAACGATTGAGCCCAGGACTTGTTGTTTTTTCACGACGCTCGCGCGTTCACATAATAGTCAGAAAGTGAGGTCTGCCGTGCGCATCGCTCAGGTTTCGCCACTCACGGAAGCCGTTCCTCCCAAGCTTTACGGAGGCACGGAACGCGTCATCTCCTGGCTGACGGAGGAACTTGTTACGCTGGGACACGACGTTACGTTATTTGCGAGCGGCGACTCGCTCACGAGTGCGAAGCTCGAGCCGATGTGGCCCAAGGCATTGAGGCTCGATGGATCCGTACGTGATCCTTACGCCTTGCATATGATGATGATCGAACATGTCCGGCGCCGCGCGGAAGAGTTCGACATCCTTCACTTCCATCTCGATTACTATCCGTTTTCAGTGATGATGCGCCAAAATGTTCCTTTCGTGACGACCTTGCACGGGCGTCTGGATTTGCCGGAACATCAGCCGGTGTTCGAGACGTTTTCGTCCGTTCCGGTGGTTTCGATCTCGAATGCACAACGGCGGCCTGTTCATAAGGCAAATTGGGCAGCTACAATCCACCATGGATTACCGCAGAGCCTTTTGGTTCCGCAGCCCGCTAAGCCATCGTACCTCGCATTTCTCGGGCGAATTTCGCCGGAAAAACGCGTCGATCGTGCGATCAGAATCGCCCAGCGAAGTGGATTGCCGTTGAAGGTTGCGGCCAAGGTCGATCGCGCCGACGCGGACTATTACAAGAATGAGATTGAGCCGCTGATGAGTATGCCGCACGTCGATTTCATCGGTGAGATCACGGACGCACAGAAGCCGGATTTTCTCAGTGGCGCCCTCGCGCTGCTGGTACCAATTGACTGGCCAGAGCCGTTTGGCCTGGTAATGATCGAAGCGATGGCATGCGGCACGCCGGTGATTGCTTACAACCGCGGATCGGTGCAGGAGATCATCGAGGATGGTCAAACGGGATTTGTCGTCGAGGACGAGACCAGCGCAGTGGGCGCCGTAAATAATTTGCGTCAAATTTCCAGAGAAAACGTGCGCCGGCGATTTGAGGAGCGATTTACATCGACGCGGATGGCGCAGGACTATCTGACGCTGTACCGGAGCATGATTGCTGAAAAGAAAGCCGCGACTGCATTTCGTCCTCAACTGATCCGCGCCTGAGCTGTCAGGCGTTGTCATCTTGCAGAGTTTCCGGCATCAGGAGCCACACGACGATGGCTGCAAGGGCAGCTACGGCGGCCAGCATCATTAGTGACGTTGATGTTGTATAGCGATCTGCCAGAAATCCACCGAGTGTCGTGCTGATCGATGCACCGATGCCCATTGAAGACCCAATAAAGCCCTGAACGGTGTTGAAACGGCCTGTGCCCTGGGTGAGGTCGGAAACAGTCACCGGCACCAGCACGCCGATAATGGCGGCGGATATCCCGTCGATCGATTGAATCACAACGATCATGACCGGATCCGTCACATAGCTGGTCAGCACAATCCTTATCGCGAGCGCGATAAACCCCGCCAGCAGGAATGACTTTCGGCCGTGACGCTGAGACATGCGCCCGACCCACGGAGAAATCACTGCGACGATGAATTGCGGGACTAGCATTGCCGCTGCAATGAAAATTGTTGCGGTGGAGCTGGATCGCTGTGTCAAGTTTCCCGCGACGATCGGCAATACCGCGGCATTTGCGAGGTGAAAAAGAAAAACGCATAGCGCAAAGATGAAGACCGCCTTGTGCTGCAGGGCGAATTCCACAACGTCCCGAACACTCACGAAGCTTTTCTTGTTGCCTCCGTGCGCCCGTTGCGGATCAATATCGCTCGGGGAAATGAAAAACAGCGCGGCCAAAGCGGGAAGGGCAAAAGCGGCGGTGACGAAAAACACGGCTTGATTGGAGATATAATATCCGCACAATCCCATTCCAGCCGCTGCAATGGCCGTTCCGACAGAAGCGAACGAAGCATTGCGGCCCAGCCGCTCTGCAACCTTGCTGCGCGCGACAAGGCCGAGGCTGATCGCGGCTATCGCGGGTCCGAGCAGGCAGCTTGCACCTGCCTGCATGACGCGTGAGGTGTAGGCGCCGAGATAGGTCGGAGCAAGCGCAAAAATCAGTGCGCTTACTCCGATCACTGCAACGGCAATTGCGGCCACGCGAAGAGGCGTTGCAATTGCATCCAGAAGTGCCCCGGCCGGAATCTGGCCGAATAGGGCGATCAACGAGCCGACGGTCAGGAGAAGTCCGATATCGGACTGGCTCCATTTGCTGGCGGTCAGATAAACTGCGATGAACGGACCGAACCCCGTCTGTATGTCGGCGAGGAAGAAAACGAACCAATCCAGTCCCGATGCGCTTCTGGCCGAACTCATCGCGGTTTTGGCGCGGTTTGCACCGGCTCGTTTTGGATGACGCGGCGCGTCCATGACAAAATCGCCTATTGCGCTGGCGCTTTTTTCTCAGGCGCGTCACCCGCCATTCCATTGGTGGCATTTGTTGTGCTCGCCTTATTTTTCGGCGGCCCTAACAGGACGATCTGCTCACCGGCCTTATAGGCGGGAGCTGCCCTCAGTTGATCGCGTGTGAAATCGACAACGAGCGTTTCACTCTTGTCTTGCAGGGAAAAGCGTATGGCGCTCCAGGCGACGGCGATTTGCCTGTTTCCGACGCCAAGGAATCCGCCGAAATCGATGACAACGCCGCGAACCTGCGCTTGCTTATCCACCACCACATCAACGATGCGGCCCATATCCTCGCCGGCGCTGCTGCGAACCTGAGTGCCGAGAATTCCCTGGGCCTGGCTACTATCGATAACCATCGCGGGAATTCCGTCCGAGCCGGAACGTGGATTTGGCGTCGAATTTTTATCGGTGCCAGTCGCCGGGAGTGGTGGAGAAGTTGGATTTTGTGCCGGCTGGCTTGTGGTACTGTCGGGACTCGGCGAAGGTTGCGGGGAGGAACTGTCAGGTGTCTGGGACCATGCGACCTGCGTCGGCCCCAACAAAAACAAGATCCATATTGAGAGCGTAATTGCTCCTTTTTGGAGTGCCGACTTTTCATCATTGTTGAGAAGCATGGTGTACCTCAGGCCGGATTTTGGCTATTCGCACAATGCGCCGGCGCTGTGAGTTGTTCCATTCCGGGCAATTATGGAACAGTGCGCCGAAGAGGACGTTCGCTTGCGACAAGCAGGAGTTTCGAATGGGTCGCGAAGTCTTTAAGCCTGATCAGACGCCGAGAGAAACACCGTTCTATATTCCGGCGAAAGGTGCGCCGGAACGGCCCAGATATACACTCAAGCATAATGACACCTTCGCTGTTATCGACAGTCACGGTGACATCGGTGTTGCTTCGGGTGAATCCGATGGAATGTTCAATCAGGATACGCGATTTTTGTCCCGGCTTGAGCTGCTCTTGAACAGCCACCCGACCCTTCTTCTCGGATCGAGCGTACGCAACGACAACGAGCTGATCCGGGTAGATTTGACCAATCCTGATTTCTGCGATGAACATGGCAAAGTCGTGTTGCCGAAAGATTCAATTCATATCGTTCGGACGCTGTTCGTCTGGAATGACACTCTTTTTACCCGCTTCGGAATTCGTAATTTTGCCGAAAGAGACGTCGAGCTTCAACTGGACGTCCTTTTCGAGAACGATTTTGCCGACATCTTTGAAGCACGGGGAATGCGGCGCGACCAGCGCGGCGTAAGAGCCAAGTCTGTTCTCGATGCCAAAGACATTGAGCTGAAATATACGTCGCTGGACGGCGTGCCCTATGCCACCACCCTGCATTTTGAGCCGGCGCCAAATATGCTCTCGGAGCATCGCGCAACTTATCGGCTTCGGCTTCCGCCCAAGGGGCGCAGCTCGATTTTTGTCGCAATTGCGGTGGGAGAGACCCGGAAGATACGCACACCAGATTTCTTTTTGAATTTGCGCGACTCCGCGCGAACCCGCATTCAGGCCTGCCGCGGCGAAATCGCGGTGGAGACATCGAGCGACATCTTCAACAAGATCATTTTACGTTCGCTTGCGGATTTGAGTCTGCTGATGACACGCACGCCAGAAGGTGATTATCCCTACGCGGGGGTGCCATGGTACTCCACCACGTTCGGCAGGGACGGGATCATCACCGCTCTGCAGTTACTGTGGTGCATGCCGTCGGTTGCCGCAGGTGTTCTTAAAAGACTCGCGGCGCTCCAGGCGACTTCCGTTGACCCACTCAACGATGCCGAGCCGGGCAAGATCATTCACGAGATGCGCCGCGGTGAAATGGCCCGGCTCCGCGAAGTGCCCTTTGGACAATACTATGGCAGTGTCGACGCAACGCCGCTTTTCGTTTTCCTGGCCGGTGAATACGTAATGCGGACTGGTGATCTGAGACTGGTTGCGGAGCTTTGGCCGAATATCGAGGCAGCGATTGATTGGATTGATCGTCATTCGTTAAATGATCCAAGCGGATTTCTGAGGCATGCGCGTAACTCGGAAGACGGTCTCGTCAATCAGGGCTGGAAAGATTCTTTCGATTCCATCTTCCATGCGGATGGTCGTTTAGCTGAGGGAACCATCGCCTTGGTTGAGGTGCAAGCATATGTCGTCGCGGCAAAGCGTTCGATCGCCCTCGTCGCCAAGCAGCTGGGTCTTGGAGAAAAGTCAGAGAAGTTGCTCCGGGACGCCACTCGGCTCGCCGCGAAGTTGGAGGATCGGTTCTGGTGCGAAGAGCTTGGCATTTACGGAATTGCGATCGACGGCAAGGGTGACCTGTGCAAGGTCAAAACCTCGAACGCCGCGCATGTCTTGTATTCGGGAGTGGCGTCCGGCGAACGCGCAGAACGCGTCGTGCAGACCATGATGTCACCGAGATTTCTGTCGGGGTGGGGACTTCGTACGGTGGCAGACGGGGAAAGCCGCTACAATCCGATGTCATATCATAATGGCTCGGTCTGGCCACACGACAACGCGCTGGCCGCCCTCGGCTTTGCGCGCTATGGCTTCAAAAAGGCGGCAACGACTGTGCTGGAGTCACTTAGCGATGCCGCGTCACAGATGGAGTTGAACAGACTGCCGGAATTGTTCTGCGGCTTCAAACGGAGTCGGGGACAGGCGCCAACCAGCTACCCGGTGGCATGTTCACCGCAAGCCTGGGCAAGTGCGACACCGCTCGCATTGTTACAGGCTTGTCTTGGTTTTGAGTTCGACGCCGGTCGAAATCGGATCGCGGTCGTTGGCCCAGCCCTGCCGTCGTTTATCGATGCTGTGGAGATAAGGAATCTCGAGGTCAACGGTCATCGTGTCGAGCTAGGATTTTACCGCGATGGGTTGGCGGTGAGGGGCGAAGTCCTGAGAAACGATGGGAATGTCGAAGTCGTCCTCGATTGATGCCCCGCATTTGGGCCGCCGTACAACGTGGCGTACCCGGGCCTGATCCGGGTCGTTCAATAGTCCAGTCCCTTGACTTTCTTGCAAGTTGTCGCGGACGTCGATGAAATACGTACGATATCCGGCAGAGATCGGTTTAGAAGCAGGTCCTTCTGGCTCAGAAAGCGCAGAGTCGAGGTCGGGTATGTGTCGCAAAACTGCGACAACGTCGCAGCTGTTGCTGAGATCGTATTCTGCTTCGGCACAACTGCGATGCCGCCATCTCTCAGAATATAGGCATCTTTGACGTTAGGCATCGCTGCCGCTGCCTGGCAGGTCTTAATTCGATCCGTATACGCCGCCGATGGCATCGGCAAAGTACCGGCCAGTCCGCCGAACAGATATTCACGGCTCTTGATGCAATTGTCTGTCGCCATCGCGGACGAACATCCAGCAAAAACAGCGAAGAGGAATAGAGCCGCTCGCCGCATATCTAGCCGGACGTCCGAAGCAAAGCCGTTTGCGGGGCAACTCTGAGCGGAATCGCGCTATTCAAAAGATCCTCGGCTGGTAAAGGTGACGCGGTGTGAGGCAGGCCGTAAGTTCTGCTCGCGCAACGCCGCCAGGACATTGTGCGTGCATGCGAATGAGCGTCATTTGCCATTCTTTTGCGCAGATCATCGTTGGTGACAATTCGCGCGATCGCGCTGCTCACGCTCGCAACATTGGGGTCGACCAAAACACCCGTCCTTTCCGTGATGATGGCATCTGCCACCCCGCCAATTGCGGTGGCGACACTCGGCAGGCCACAAGCGGCGGCTTCGAGATACACCAGTCCGAATCCTTCAACGCGGCCGGATGCATCCGGAACACCTGTAAGGCAAAAAACGTCGGCGTTGCTGTAGAGTTCACGGATGTTCTCGTCCGGGAACGCACCCAATAGCCTTACGTCGCAGGGCGAGCGCTCGACCATGTCGCGGAATTCCTCGTAGTAATCTCGCTCACCCGGCGGGCCGACGACAAGCCAGCTCACGGACTGTCGTATCTCCTCCGGAAGCATTTCAAGCGCCGCCAATGTCAAATGATGGCCTTTACGCCGGGTGATCCGGGCGACCGTCACCATGACGATTCGGTCGGGCTCCAGTCCGTACTTCCAACGTGAGCTCATGTGCGCCGGGGGGCCGTCGAACCAGAAATCCGATACGCCGAGCGGAATGGAGGTGATGTTTTCCGGCTCGATCGGAAATCGCTCGCAGAAGAGGTTTCTCGTGAAGCGGCTGTTGGCGGCAACTTCCATGCGTGGGCCGAATACGCCGGCACCGCGAATCGCAAGCCGCTTGAGCGGCGTCTGAGTCTCGTTGATCTCGGTGCCGTGCACCGTCATGAGAATCCGTCCGTTGATTTGACGGCGCGCCATCGCGACCGGAATAAAAAAAGGCCAATCGGCGGCATGGACGACATCGTAATGATGTTTCGCGGTCAGGCTGTGAGTCAGCCGGATCTTCGCAGGCAGATCACGCATGGAATGAAGTCCGCCGCGAAAGCGCGATACCTGAAAAGGGTAAACGCTATCGTCGTTATCCTTCCCATAATCCGGCGCGATGACGGTAACATCGGCCGCGAGTTCCCACGCCGCCGTTGCGATCTCGCGCGCATAAGTACCGATTCCGCCATTCGCAGGAGAAAATTCACTTGTCAGCAACAGGAGCTTCATGCCTGCCTCTCATGACGTCGATGACATTGCAACCGATCGGCGTGCGTTCTGGATTTGCTGGTGATAGCGAAATACGCGGGCGAGCTGGGTTCCTGGTGTAAAAGTCTCAATGGACGTGGCGACGGTCTGCGGCGAGATTTCCCCCGCATTGATGCGCTCTTGAATCATGATGAAGCGGTTCGCCAGCTCATCGGCCCATTTGTCAGGCGTGCTATCGCGTTCGACCAGATACCCGCTCTTGCCGTCGCGAATGACCGCCTCAAGTTGGGGCAGATGCATCGCAACCACGGGCCGCCCAACAGCCAGAGTTTCCAACACACATCGCGGCATACCTTCAAATTCGGACGTCAGGATTCCTGCGTGGACGGAGGCAATCAGATTCGCCAATCCAACAGCATCCTTGAAGCCGTGGCGAATGGTGACATCCGCGATTTCACCAAATTCGGGAAAACGCGAAGGATCGCTGGTGCCGACATAGTGAAACTCTATCTTTATCTTTCCAGCAAGCTTTTGCTTGAGCCGGTTGATGGTTTGGAACATCAGGGCAGGCTGCTTGAATTCGTCAAGGCGGCCGGCGAAAATCAACCGAAATGCAGATGTGTCCGCCGGAAACGGCTTCGGCTGGAAGATATCCGTGTTGACCCAGGTCCACAGTGTATCGATCTTGTCCTTCCGACCGGGATAGGTCTTTTGCAGTCGCTCCGTGATGAACGGATTGACGCACAGAAACTTCTCACTTGTGGCGATCGCAAACCGCTCGCCCGCGTTGTGCACGAAAGAGTATTTCCGCAGCAGCGAGTCCATCTTCAGTTTCGGTGCGCCTTCACCATGAAGCATCTGCACAAATGGCAACCGAAGGATAACGGGAAGCCAGGAAAATTCCACCCGCCGCAGGTCGATCGTGCACCGCCGGGAGCGAATTTGCCGGGCGATCATCGTGAAATGACGCAATAACGCTGCAAAGAACTGCCCCGTCAGCGATGACCGGATCGTTTTCGCGGCCTCGCGCGCCTGTTCGTCAGAATAATGCAGGATCGGCAGAAAATCGAAATCGCGCCCTCGAAATGTCAGCCGATGGATTCGGCCAAGTTCAAGGTCACCGATCGAATCAACGCCGATGAACAAAAGATCGGTGTCGGCGGGGTGAAACGTAATGAAATCGCGAATGTATGTCTCGAGACCGCCAACTTTCTGGCCGCGCGGATCGAATGGGTGGATGAGGCAGATTTGATAACGCGCGTGGGTGTTCCTTGCACGTTGGGCAAGTGTCAAATTCGACGTCATACGGCACTCCTCATTCGCGCGCTGATGATCTGGGGAAGGGTTTTGACCACGAGTTTAGGGACGACGGCCATGCAACGAACATATCTCGGGCCAAGACGCCGCGGTTCTCGCATCATTCGCCAAGCCCATTCCAGACCGGCCTTCTGAGTGAAGAGAGGCGCTCGAGTCTGAGTTCCCGCGATGAAGTCCAGCGCGGCGCCGATGCACAGCATGCCTGTCCCGTCGAGCCGGTCGAGACAGCGTGCGGCGAAGATTTCCTGCTTGGGCGCGCCCAACGCCACAAAACAGAGACGCGCTCCCGATCGTCGTATCGCCTCGATGGCGAAATCGGCCTCGCGTGAGTAGGGATCGAAATTGCGCCCTGGTGTGAAGTAGCCCGCAAGATTGATGCCGCGATATTTTTGCGAAAGCTGTTTTGCCGTCGCTGCAAGTGCCAGAGAATTGGTGCCGAGCAGAAATATCGGCAAATTGTGACGCCGTGCGGCCTCGCACAGAGGATCGACGAGATCAGCGCCAGTCGTCCGCGTAATCTGAGACCCGATCATGCGGCTCAGTGCGACGATCGGGAAGCCGTCCGCTGTGACAAAACGCGCACGTCGGTAGGCGTTTCTGAAATCAGCGCGCCGCTCCAGTAAAACAACGTGATCAAGGTTGAGCGTGCAGACAGAAAAGTTGTCGCCTCGTTCCGCAGCGTCGACGATTGCGGACACCGCTTCCGATATCGATGCGATATTTATCGAAACGCTGTTGACAGAGAGACTGTGGCCGGTGCGTGACGAATGCGTGTCCAACATGTTCATTCCCCAATGACGACATGAGATAGTGACGCACGCACGCAACAAAACGTCTCATCGAACATCATGCTGTGATGATGTGCTCACCGATTGTCCTCATCGGCGAACATGGTCATGAAATCGAACCATTGCGTCGCAACGATGGCGATGCGTGCAGCGCGACGAACAAAATAATTTTGAACGGAGATGATGCGATGAGAACAGTGACGCGGAGAGATGCAGTCGCGATTATTTCGGGCAGCGCAGTGACGATGATGTCGCAAAATAAATCAGCTGCCGGTTCTCAAAGCACGTTGGGCGCCGCCGCTGCGGGCAGCGGATTGATGTTCGGGGCGGCAGCTGGCTATGAAATCGACAAGGATGTTGGGTATCGCGATCTTTACACCGACGAAGCGCGTATCATCACAACAGACACCGCGTTGAAAATGGGCAGCATTGCTCCACAGCCGGGCGCCAAACATTTCGAGAGCGCCGATCGTCTGCTGAAATTCTGTGCGACGAATCGCATTCCGATGCGGGGGCATTGCGTGATTTGGAATGAATGGGTTCCGCAATGGGTTCGCAGCATGTCGAAATCGGAGCGGCAGACGTTCTTTGACGGCTATATCGAGGAGGTTGTTGGCCGGTACATTGGCAAGCTGCATTCATGGGACATTGTCAACGAGCCATTTTGGCCAGGGCACAAGGCGCCAGGCGGATACAGGTTGGGTCCATGGTATGATGCATTCGGAACAGACTACATCAGGCGCGCTTTTGAACGTGCGAACTCTGTCGACAAGACCACCAAATTTGTTTTGAACGAAGCCCAGACCGAGCGCGACGACGATGTCGGTCTTGCGGTTCGTGCCGGAATTCTCAAACTTGTCAGGGAGCTGAAGGATGGCGGCGTTCGGCTGAACGCGGTGGGACTACAGGGGCATCTTCAGCCAAAATACCCGCACGATCCTCAGCGATTCGCAGAATTTGTCCATGAACTCGCAGGTCTGGGCGTCGACATTTATATTACCGAGTTTGACGTGAGAGACGACACATTTCCGGATGATATCAAGGCGCGCGATGAGATGGTCGCAAAGACGGCGGAGCAATTTCTCAATACGGTACTCCGTATCCCGGCGGTAAAGGTCGTCATTGCCTGGGAGCTCGCGGATAAGTATTCATTTTATACCGACGCTGCCAAAAAGAAGGATCCGACGTCGGTACGAATGCCTCGCCCGCTTCCTTACGATTCGGAGCTTCAGCGCAAGCCGCTCTGGTTCGCCATGCAGCGAGCATTCGCCAACGCCAAAAGGGCATGAGCCGCCGACTTAACCCTGAAGCGGCTGCTGGGCTCGTATGGCTCTCAACTTAATGAGCTGAGGGGCGTAAAGCAGCGCAAGCGTTGCGCCATAGGCGGCAGCCCCCAGTATAATGTGAAGACCGAAAACGCCGAGATTTCCAGCCTCTGAAACATTATACAGCACGATCATCATGACGGCTGTTGCCAGCGCCGATCGTGTCAGATGAGAGACGGGGAGGCTCAATCCGAAGCGGCTGAAGCCGATCGCGAAGCTGACGGAGGCGGCGGCACATGCGGAGACGACGGTTGCCGCGGCGGCGCCGACGAGGCCCCAGTATCTGATAAACACAATACTGCAGATGACGGTGACAGCAGCATCAATAGAGGAAACCACGACCATCAGGCGTGTGCGGTTATGAAGTAAAAAGACCTGATCGCCGAAGTGGGCTCGCAAATTGCGGATCGATCCGGCCAGAGTCGACAGCGGGAGAATAGCGAGCGTGACCTGCTGAAACGGCATCGCGATCAGAAGATGCACTATCTCGGCGCGCAGCGAATAAATCCCCGCGACACTCGGAACCAGGATAGCGAACAAAAGTGCGCTGTTATCCACCAATTGCCGCATCGCGGCCTTGCTGCCCCCCTGTTCCATATGCTTGACAGCCAGGGGGAAGGCCGCGGCCGTGACCAGCATGGCCGCAACGGCCGCGGCACGCTGGCCCAAACCATAACCCACCGCGAAGAGACCCGCCGCAGCAACTCCGAGCATATCGTTGATGACAAAGCGCGACGCGTTCAGGCCCACCCAGCCAAGCGCTCCGCCGATGATAATCGGCACGCCGTAGTGCAGGGCGTGTGCAAATATCTCGCGGTCGACCGGCCATATACGTTTGCTGTATCCCATTGATGGGAGCACCACGACGGCCGCCAGAAGCTGCATGACGGAATATCCGGCCAGCGGCCATTCCGGCGCTTGGCCGAATAGGTGAATGAGAATCAATCCGACGAGAAGGCCCGCAGATGGGCCGACGATCTGCTGTATCGTGTAAACAGCGATCTGTTGCCGGGCGCGCGCGCGTTCCGCGATATAGAGATTGAGTGATCTTGTTATGACATAACCGACTCCTGCCATCAGCAGGAAGGAGCTGGCGTCTGGCGCGATCACGATCAGTATGATCCCGACGATGGCGATGCTCTGCAGTGCGATCGAGATCAGCAGGATGAAACTCTCAGTTCTGTAAAAGCGCTGTTCATCGTCCGCGCCTTGATAACGTCCGAAAAATCGAAGTGCGAATTGCGACCACCAGGCCAGAAACGCGATCTGAAGTAACTCGTGTGAAGCCGTGATCAGCGTGATGACGCCGAGCGTGTGATCATTGACGACGTGCGTCCAGATGATCATTGCCAGAAGCTGGAACAGCGGACCGATGATTTGCGCCGGAAGATACAGAATCGTGTGCCGCAGCAGCATTGTCAGGCTCCCAGCCAATGGGCAACGCGGGAGCTGGAGAACCGGCGTACCGCGATCAATATCGTTACAATCACAGCTGTTGTGATCGCAAATGTTACTGTGAACTCGATCAACGGATTGAATTGCCCAAGTCCGGCATGATCACGCAAAAGCATGATGACGAAGATGTGCCACAGATAAATGAAATAGCTGCCGGAGCCGAGCTTGGCGATCAGGGTCGAAGACAGCCCCGACGAAAATAGCAAGAGAGTGGCGAACGACGCATAGAGGAAAAAGGCGATCGAATCATAATCGGCGTAGTCGCCGATGCGCGCGAGCCGCACAGCTCCGTAAGCTGCGAAAGTCGCAAGGGTGATGATGAGGAGAGTGGGCTTCATGTCCGAGAGGACGGCGCGATCGGGTAACATTCCGACCAGGAATCCGAGCGCCAAAAAAGAAAACCAGAACGGAATATCCCTCATTCGTGCTTCCTCGATCAATGAGGGCGAGAGGTTATATTTCGTCATCAGCGGATCGATATAAGCGCCTGCCAAAAGGCCAAGCCCGATCGCCGTCATCAATAAGGCTGCAAGAAACGCGAGTCCGTTTTCGTCAGGCCTTGCAAGCTTCAACACGAGCCAGATGCAGATCGTGCAACCGACATATACGAACACATAATAATAGACAAAAACGTAAGCGAGCGAGAAGCGGGCAAACGCAACGACCGGACGATGATCCATCTGCGGATTGTGGAGCGCCATGTACAGATACGCCGCAACGAACGCGATCGCATAGGGGATCATCGCCGCTTTCAACCGACGCGGGATCGGAATGCCGTCCTTTCCCGCCGAGAGAAAACCCGAGGCAAACAGAAAGATTGGCACGCAAGGGCGTAGCGCGGAATCGAGGAGGATCTGCCAAGGTGCCGACAGCGGCTGTGGCAGAGAATGAATGCCGATCACCATCAGAATGGCAGCGCCCCGCATCGTATCGACCGAGATGTTTCGCTCTCGAGTCGTGCTCGCGGCATCTTTCGTCGTAGCCCAATTCGTCAAACCCCGTGCGGCTATGGTCATGCCGGGTCCCCGCTTAAAACAGACATCATCGTCAACGCGCCGCTGTATGCCGCGGCAATTGCTGCGCGCGGGATTTCGGTTCGGTCTCCATTTGCGAAATGATATCGATGACGTTGTCGCGGTCAGCAGCGGCGAGGGCGTTCCATCTCGCCAGGTTGTCTCTTGCGAGCTGGGCATAACGACGCCGCCAGTCGTCGCCTCGCATCAGCTCGGAAAGCGTTCGGCTGCTCGCCACCGCATTGGCCGGATCGATAAAGAGACCGGAGAGGCCGAGAACCTCCCTGAACACATCGGCATCGGGCGCGACGATTGGAAGCCCGGCATATTGCGCCTCCAGCAATGGAAGACCGAGGCCTTCGTCGTGAGAAGTGCAGACGAAGATGTCCGCCGCCTGCAGCAACTCCGCTACGCGATCCGACGATTGATAGCCATGCAATCTTACGCCGGGAATGGCTTGAAGTATGTCCCAGTCGCTACCCCAGCCGCGCCGCCCGACGATGTCGAGCGTCGCGGCGTCGAAGCCGGCTGCGCGAAGTTCGCAGAGGAGCTTTCCGGCGGCGATCAGGTTTTTTCGAGGTTCGACGGTACCCAGCGCGATCAGACGCGGAGCCTTTGTCAAAAGGGGCCTTTCGGCGCGCGCGTTGTGCGATACCGAGAAAACGTTCCGGACCGGAGGCCTATATAATGTGATCGACGCGTCGGAGCGGCTGTATTTCATCAGGCGACCGCGTGTGGTTGCCGAATTCGTCAAAAAGCGAGGAAAGGTCCTGAGTGCCAGCCTGAACGGCGCTGCCATATAGAGTTTGGCGCGGATGTTGAGATCCTGCCGCCGCGAGATCAAGAAATCGTCGTGGAAATATGGCAGGACCCGCGACGCAAACGGCCGAAGTAACGGGCTGGGTGGAAATCCGGGACACAACAATACGGAAGAAGATGCTGCAAGCCGAAGGGGTAATCCGATCGTCTGCGCCGTCACCATGCGGCGGGTTCCCTGCGCGGTGACCGGGACGACACTCAGCGGTGCCAATGCACTTTCGGTAAACAACTCGAGTGTGATTCGCTCCAGCCCGGTGACATGGCGGCCGAGGTGGGTATGGTCGACGTAGATCGTCATATTGAGACCTCACCAGATCGATGGCGATGAAGAAAGGCGGCGTTGTCGCTCGAAGGATGGTTGCGTCCTCCTGACCGGGCTCGCCGGCCGCTCTTTCGGCAGCAGCAGCACGATCAGGACGATAAATTGGGCGAGCTGAATGTTCTTCGAGGAGAAGCTCACAGAACTCGCGGCGATCATGAGGAGCAACAGGAATATCGCCCATATTCCTGGATGCGACCGTCGCGCCAGATCGGCGAAAAAACACATTAGCCCAATCGTCATGAGAGCGGTGTGCACGATTCCGAATTGCGCAACGCAGGATACCCAGAAGTTCTCGATGCCGTAGTTCAGTCCGAGCTGTGATTGAAGTGATGTGATGCGGTCAGGAGCCGCACCGAAGAGCAGTTCGTGCCAATCCAGATACGAAAGAAAATGTAACGTTGCAAAGCGAGCGAGTGCGCTTCCCTTGTCCGAGGAAAACCGCAAAAGCATCTTGTCGAATACGCCCGTGCCGAGCGCAACGACGATCAGTGCGGTGACAACACAGATCAGACACAGCGAGGCGATCACTGTCAGGAGCGAAGTTCGCTTGCCACGCATCAGCCGGATCGATTCCGCAAAAACCAGAATTCCGACAACCGCGATTGTCGTGATTAACGCGGTGCGGCCGCCGAACACCATCAGGGACGGAAAACAAAATGCGATGGCAGTCAACCGGATCGATGGCGGCAGGATGGCAGGGCGCATGATTAGCGCCATAAGGTAGGCAGCGATCAGGCCGGAGGCGGTCAGCGGGTGACCAAGCAAGGCCGCTGATCGCCATTCGCCCAGAACAACGACGTTACCGACCGTCAGCGGGATTAAACGATGGCCCGAAAAATATTCATAATATCCCAAGGCGACGTTCAGGAATATTCCAGCATGAAAGACAGATGCCAGAAAATGCTTCTGCGGCGGCGACAGCCGGAGCAGCATCAAGAAAATCAGCGGTGGGAGGAGAAACGTGTCGATGATTGGCGTGAATGGGCGCTTCAGGACAATCAATTGGGCGAGCAGCGCGAACCAGCACAGCACCAACACAAGCGTCAGCCTCGCCTGTGACAGGAGCTTTAATAAATCGCCAATCGGATCGCCATGACGGACCATGCAGAGTGTGAGGGCGAGAAGGACCAGGTACGTCGCCGCATGGAGTTTTTCGAAAAACATACCCCCGGCTGATACGTAGTGGATGTGAAAATTAGTGAGCAACGACGAGGAAACAGTGAGAAGAAGAAGGACCGCGAGTGCGGCGAGGCCGACAATTGTGAGATCCATCAAGCCGTGGACGCCATCCAGTCCGTGTCGAGACGTTCGTATACGCTGGGAATGGCCGTCATCGTCAATTGCGAAAGCACGCCGTGCCGCTGCGGATGCGGCATAATGATAGCCGGCCGGTGCGAATCTCGTCTTCAATGAACGGCTCCGCGTGCAGCCTGAGGTGCTCCGTACGGTTTCAGGTAGGCGGAACTCCGATAGTAATCGTAGAACCGCAAACGGCTGAGATCGACCTGGGTCAGCACCGTGCCGAGAACGCGATCCGACACCGGGGCGAGCAATTCCATTGTGTGAGCGACAATCTCTCGCGGTGTCTGGTCCCACGCGAGCGCAAGAACAATACGGTCAGCAAGTTCGGCGAGTGCTCGGCCGTCGACAAGGGGGATGAGCGGCGGCGAGTCGATGATGATCAGCTCGTAATGGACACGCAGCCGGTCGATTACTGAAACGATCTCCTCCGAGAACATCAATTCGGTGATGGTATCGTCATTGTCCACCACGGGCGAGGGCAGGATCGAAAGGCCGGAGCTGCGATCAAAGAGAATCGCACGCTCGATCGAGCATTGGTTGGTCGCCACCTGCATCAAGCCGGCGTCGGCGTTCGGGCTCAACGCCCGCGTCAAACCCGGATTGCGAAGATCTCCGTCAATCAGGAGTGTTTTGACGCCGAGCGTGGCGAAGGAAAGCGCAAGATTGCAGGCGAGCGTTGTTTTTCCCTCACCGTCGAGTGGCGATGTCACCAGGATGACCTTTACGGACTGCGTGCGTAGCGATCTCTGAATTGAAAGCCGGGTGGCCCGTATGGCTTCCGCAAAAAACGTTCCGGGCTCTTCGATGGCATACCGCATCAATGGGGGCTGCAACGGCGCGGGCAGAAGGCGCGTAATTCGCGGGTCGTAGCCGTTGAGTTCGTTTCGCCCTCGCTTGGCCCGGCCGGCCAGCTCACGCACCCCTATCCGGGGCAGGGCGGCCAGCGCCGGAACTCCCGCTATCGCTTCCGCCTGCTCAAGAGTCTTGATACGGCTGTCGAGATAGTCGAGCACAAGCGCCAGGATCACCCCGAGGCCACTCCCGAGCACGATCGACAGTCCCAAGACCAGCATGCTTTTTGGCGAAGAAGGGCGAAGCGGAACGGAAGCCTTGGTCACGATTCGCGAATCCGGCAGATCAAGGCTCTCCTGAGAGGTCGTTTCCTTGGCGCGTGCAAGATAGGATTCGTACAGCGTGCGGTTCGCTTCCGCCTCGCGCTGCAATTCACGTAGCCGGATTTGCGATTGCCCCGAGGCACTGGAAATGTTCTGGAGTTGATCCAGGCTGTCCTGCAGGGATTTTTCGCGCGATCGCGCCACGTCGTAATCGTGGGCGGTGCTCTGCAGAATGCGCTGGATTTCCTGATTGATCAGACGTTGGGTATCCAGCAGCTGGGCGTGAACGCTGGCCACCAGGGGATGGCGCGGCCCATACCGGCTCGACAGATCGGCTTCGTTCTTTGCTATATCGGCGTATTGCGTCCGCAGCTTCGTGACGGCGTCCGAGGTGATGGCGGCATTGAAGCCGCCAGGATCGCCGCCGGATTTTGCCAGCTGCTGAACTTGTTCGTATTTGGCACGGGCTTCGGCAGTTTCCGCACGGGTTGCAACGAGCTTGTTGTTCAGATCGGTGATCTGCTGGTCATTCAGCGTGACACCCTGAGATACAGCCAGGTTATTTGCCGTTCGGAAATCCTCGACTGCCTTCTCGGAGCTGACGACTCTCGCCTTAAGGGCATCGAGCTGTCCGTTCAGCCAACTCGCAGCGGTTCGAGTGACATCGAACTTCGCCTTGATCTGCTCTTCAAGGTACGCGTTGGCGATGGCGTTGGCGATGGCTGCAGCTTTCCGAGGAGATTCGGACGCCATATTGATATCGACAAGAAACGTTGTGCCTTGCCGGACGACCTTTAGCTGCCGCTGTAGGATTTCGACTGATTTGGAGCGTGCGGAATCGTCTGGTTCCGCATCCGCTGGACCATTTAAAAGGCTGCCAATGATCTGTTTGACCGGGTCAAGAAGCCCGGCTTTCGGCATAAATTCTGTGTCCTCCGTCAGCTTCAGTTTGTCGACGACTCGCTGAAGAATGACGATGGACTGGATCAGGAGAACCTGGCTCTCGATCGTCGCATCGTCGGTGCCATAGCTCGACAGAACAGGCTGAGTTGTATCGACGACGTTGGCGTGACGCGGATCCACCAGGATGGTGGCGGTGGCGGTATACCGTGTCGTGGCAAGGAACGCATATGATAAAGCCGCAGCAACCATTGCCGCCAAGACGTAAGCAATCGTTCGCCAACGGCGCCAGAGAATTCGTCCGATCTCACGCAAGTCGACGGAGGCATTTCGCGGATCCTCGATGCCTGTGCCGATCGGTTCGGCAGTCGCAAAAGGGGGCTGATCAGAACTGCGCTGTAACATTGATGCCCACCTGATGCTTCTGATAACTGAATGCCGAAATGTCGCTCTCCCGGTCGGTATAGCGGTGATAAAGCGAAATCGCCGCGAACCGGTTGAGCAGGTATTTGATGCGTTCATCGGTCGAGATGACTTTGTCGTTGCGGGTTTGACCGAAGAACTTGTCGTTTTCGAACCCGCCCGTTGCTGAGATCACGACGTTGCGAAGCAGTTCATAGTCGGCTCCGACCTGATAGGCGTTGGCCAGTACGCCACTCGAACTCGTCGTCGATGTCTCTGTCACCAGCTGTTCGGCCTTGGCATGAACATCGAGCAAACGGGTGGGACTCCAAGTGACTTTGACGTGATACGAGGGACCTTCGATGGTGCCGATCGTCGGATCATCGAAGTGTTGACTTACATACCCGCCGCCGATTTCGCCGCTCAACAGGCTTGGGACGCCGAGAGTGATGCCCGCGAGCGCACGATAACCCTCGGAATTAAGTGTATGCCCGGGTGTGCCGCGAAGGTTCCGTTGATTGCCTTCGACCGCCGTGAACCAGCCGAGCAAGGGAGAGATCGCATAATCGACCCTTCCATAAGTTCGGTAGATCTGGCCGTCGCGGCCATCTTGGTTGATGGTCGTGCCATCTTGGGCGCGAGTTGACTGATAATCGTATGAGGCGACGCCTATCCCGGTAGATACCGCAAGGCGATTGAATTCCTTGCGGACCGCAACATCACCGGAATACAGATTATAAGGTGTTGGCGAGATTGCATTGGCGGGTGAGCTTAGGGTGCCGACACCCTCGTTCAGGTGAGCAACCTGGAAGCTGCCGAGCACCTTCAGGTCCCTCGATACGTCGTACCAGCCGTTTCCCTTCAGGCTGATATTGTTCTGGTTAAGACTCGAGAACTGGTCGTAAATCATGGACTGGGCATCGAGCTTGAGGTCGATGCCGTGGCGCTCCCACAAGGTGTGGGCACGCAACGTCGGTTCCACGATCGCCGCGAAGTCCGATTGTTTGGTCGTGTTGGATGAGAATACGTTGCTGTCGAACAGACCGCCGCTGATCAGCGCCGGATTAAACATCCACGAGCCGTATCGGATTCCGACCGGCTCGTAGCCGGGCTGCTGTCGCTTTTTCACTGGCATATCCTCAGGCGGAATGGCATCGCCGCGATCCGGATCGCGAAAGTCCGGAAGCGGAGACGTTTCGAACACTTGCAAAGCATTCCATGGCGGCGACACATCATCGAAATTCAGTGGGATCGCCTGCGCTTTTGCCGGCGAAGCGAACATGAAAACAAAGACGGTTGCCGCCGACACAACGAAAATCGCGCGGCCTTCGATCACTGACGAAAAATCTCCGGCGCGGAACGAAAGCTGACGCCAAGCAAGATAGATACATCTCATCACGCATCCCTTACGGGTAACACCAGCCGACGATTGCCAAATCTTGCGGCGACCGTTTGCCTACGAAGTCACCGAAAGCCTAACTGTGATGCAGATGATTGATAGAACCGGTCGTCGCCACATTGAATCATGAGATGCCCCCCTTATCGACAGACTCGATCTTCAAACGAACAACGTGCATTCGCGAAAAAAGTTTTCGCGATGCAGAAAGAAAAGTACTGCAAAGGGACGAGAGTGTGGCGAGCGGAAGATTAGTTACAGAATCCGCCGTGCTGACACACGGGAATTCTTTGTCGTCAGAAATATCGCTCGGGAATTCTGATGTTGTCGCCGGGGAACACAAGAACGGGAGCGTCGAGCGTGTATACTTCCTCCGCGCTGACGCCCGCGCGCCGCAAATAGACTTTGTGTTCGTTCGCGCGATAGGTGAAACCGCCTGCGGTCGCGACAGCATCGAGCACGGTCAGTCCGACCTTGTATGGATACTCACCGCTATTCTTCACTTCGCCCAAAATGTAGTAGGGGCGATACGATGCAACATCGACATTGACGTTGGGATTGCGAACGATGCCCTTCGAAAGGGCAGATCTGATGGCTCCTTCAAGTTGTTTCGTCGTCAAGCCAGCGGCGCGAATGCGGCCTGCCAAAGGAATGGACACATTGCCGTTCCCGTCGACTTCATATTCGCCAGTGATGTCAGTCTCGCCATAGACTTTGACGCGAACCTTGTCATTCGGGCCGAGTACGTACGCTCCGGAAGGAGAAAATGTCGGGGCTGTCGTCTCAGCGGTCGCAGGCGTGCCTATGGCGGAGAATAAAGCGCACAAAACGAGCAAGCCAAATAGAGCAATCGTTCTGCAAAAACCAAACTCGTGCTTGATCATTATCTCCCCCGTATCGTGATCACCATGCGAATTAAAAATATACGAGAGAAAATGCGGCGAATTCATGCGACCGATTGCCGGGAAAGTTGGGAGAGGTGTCACAGAACGATGACATCCGTTCCCTCGATCGCGATGCACGTCAGCACACCACTAAACCAGGCTCCGGTATCAATGTTGATGCGGTTGAAAAGAAATTCGGGATGCATGACGGGCGTATGTCCGTGCACAACAATCGGGCCATGATTCTGTTTCGAGAGGAGAAAATCATCACGAATCCAGAGCAGGTCCTGTGTTGATTGCTCGCGCGGCGGAATCCCTGGGCGAATTCCAGCATGGACGAACAAGAAATCGCCACAGGAAAACATATTCCGTAGGCATCTGAGAAATAAGCGGTGCGCTTCGGGAAACACGATATTCAGGCGCAGGTGAAGTTCGACGTCGGATATTGCGTCGTCGTCGCCGGGAAGTCCGTATGACTCTAATGTGTCATTCCCTCCCACACTCAGCCATGGACGAAGATAGGATGCATCGTCGAGTGCTGCCTCGAGCAGCGCCTCGTGATTGCCGCGGAGGCATATCGCTCCGGTCCTGACAATGCGCCAGGCGAGAGTTTCAACGACCGCGCTGGAGTGAGGACCCCGGTCGATGTAGTCGCCGAGGTAAATCTCGAAAGCATGAGCGATGGGCCTGCGAAGGCGATCTTCATCAATGCGTTGAATGAGTTCCGTCAGAAGATCAGAGCGGCCGTGGATGTCGCCCACGGCATAAATCCGCGTCCCCGGAGGTAGCGCGGGAGTCGTAAAACGCGGTTCTGCGGATTCACGAGGACGCATTGAATGACATGTTTCGCGGCGTTGGTTTCGAAGCCGGTTCCAGTCATAGAATACATCGGGGATTTGTCAGAGAAAGAAGTAGCTGAAGACCAGGCCGATCGCGACCCATGCAGCGGCGTTTGCAAGGATGATTCGATTGCGGAGGCTGCGGTCACGCTCTTCGGTCAACGCGGAATCAGTCTCTTGGTCATGATGGCTGTCTGACGGCGTCGCTGACATAGAGGGCAATTCGCGCGGCGTTTTGACGTTCTGAAGGCCGGCCATCATCTGAAATGCCTAAAGCTGGAGCCAATCGTGCTCTAAATCTCATAAGAGCTCTCAATTATTATTCAGTGAACATTTCCATTCGAAGTGCGCGGTGTTTGATGTGCGCATCACGCCACCAAAATAAGCGGAGTGCTCAAACAGGAATCAAATCGTGAGCCAGTGCTCCCATATTTGCATGGCAGTGCCGACGTTCACGCACGAAACTAATTCCCGTTTTCCGTAACAGCTTCTGAGCTCTTCGTAATTTCCGAATGGCCCGCGCTGCTCAATTTTGCGCCGCAACTAAAATGCATTGCGCTGCAAACTTCGCCGCAATTTGTTCAAAAAGTTAAGAAAACTTTATCGACGAGTTGATGCTCTCGCCGATTTAACTGTCGCTGCCTTCGCAGCTGCGAATGGTGAGAAACGGGAAGGACACGCACGATGGTTTCGACGGTCACCGCCCATTTCGATCAAAGCAGCAATGTTGCGCCGCTCTGGAAAGACAGGCGATTCATTTCAGCGCGGCCTGTCGAATATGTCGGTCACGGCGCATATCGCAGCAGACACGCGCGGCGCACGCTCCGAAAAGAACCGGCAGCGGCTTTGTCGAAACGTTTATTTGATATCACGGCAGCCGGGTTGGCATTGCTGTTCTTCGCACCCTTCCTGATCGCTGTTGCCGTGGCGATTAAGGTCAGTTCGCCCGGGCCAATTCTTTTTCACCAGTATCGGTATGGGTATCGGAACCGGCGTTTCAAAATCTATAAGTTTCGGTCAATGCGTGTGGAGAAGGGCGATGTCACGGGCGTGAGGCAAACGGTGCAGGGCGATTCGCGCGTTACGAAAGTGGGACGCATCCTGCGCAAAACGAGTCTCGATGAGATTCCTCAGTTGATCAACGTAATCAGGGGCGACATGTCCCTCGTCGGTCCCCGTCCGCATGTTCCGGGCATGCTTGCGGCGGATCGGCTGTATGAGGATCTGGTGCCTTATTACTTTCATCGACATATCGCGCGTCCCGGGATCACCGGCCTTGCGCAGGTGAGCGGATGTCGGGGAAGCACGGCAGAAGCCGACAATGCGATCTCCCGTATCGATTACGACCTCGACTACATCGAGAAATGGTCGCTTCGACTGGATGTCGTCATCATTCTCCGTACGGTCCGCAGGGAATTCCTGTCCGGTAGCGGCTACTGACTCCGACTATTTCGGCAGTTTTGTTATCCAACAAGGGGGCGACGATGGTGTCTGCAAACAATCGAATTGTGCCTGTTCTTCTGTCCGGGGGAGCCGGTTCCCGTCTTTGGCCATTGTCTCGCGAGGCTTATCCCAAGCAATTGCTATCTCTTTTGGGTGAAAAAACACTTCTGCAGCAAACCGCGCTTCGCACCGGAAATTCCGAAAAATTCGCGAAACCGATAGTGATCGCCAACGCCGAGCATCGGTTCGCGATTGGGGAGCAGCTCAGGGAAGCGGGTATCGACGATGCAATGATCATTCTGGAACCTGTGGGTCGGAATACCGCGCCGGCGGTTGCGGTCGCAGCGTTGCTTGCACTCGAGCAAAATCCGGATGCGATTATTCTGGCTACACCGGTCGACCACTGGGTCGGCGATCAGGCAGCCTTCCAGGAGACGATCGAGCGGGGACTGAAAGCGGCGCTTGAGGGGAAACTGGTCTTGTTTGGTATTTCCCCGACCACGCCCGCAACGGGATACGGCTATATTTGCGCGGACGAGGACGTTTCATCCGGGGCCGGACTTCATCGGGTGTCGGGTTTTGTAGAGAAGCCGGACCTCGCCACCGCGGAAAGCTATCTTGCGAGCGGAAGCTATCTCTGGAACAGCGGCATTTTTCTTTTGCCGGCCCGCGAGCTCATCGCAGAGATGGAGTGTTACGCGCCAGAGATACTCCAAGTCTGCCGCGCGGCGATTTCGGGCGCGACGAAGGATCTCGACTTCCTCCGGCTCGACGATGCGGCATTCGCCAGCGCACCATCGATCTCGATCGATTATGCGGTGATGGAGCGCACGCAGCGGAGCGTGGTGGTTAAAGCCGATTTTGAGTGGAATGACATCGGTAGCTGGTCGGCGCTCTGGAGTGTTGCATCGAAAGACTCATCGGAAAACGTCGAAATCGGGGATGTTGTTTCCGAGGATTCGAAGGGATGTTATCTGCGAGGCGAAGGTCCGCTGGTTGCGGCGCTGGGCGTCGAGGACCTCGTTATCACTGCAACTCCTGACGTCGTACTGGTGACCACACGCGGGCGCGACCAGGAAGTCGGAAAGCTGGTTCAACGTCTGAAGGCCAACGGTCATCGTTCCGCGACCCAGACCCAAAACGTCCACCGGCCGTGGGGCTATTACCAGTCGATTCACGCCGGCGAGCGGTTTCAGGTCAAGCGCATCACGGTGAATCCGGGTGCCAAGCTCTCTCTGCAAAAGCATTATCATCGTGCGGAGCACTGGGTGGTTGTCAACGGGACGGCGATTGTGACGCGCGCCGATGAGGAGATTTTGCTTCGTGAAAACGAGTCGATCTTCGTTCCATTGGGTTGCATGCACCGCTTGGAAAATCCCGGAAAGGTGCCGCTGAATCTGATCGAGGTTCAATCGGGTGCTTATCTGGGTGAGGATGACATCGTGCGCATGCAGGATATTTATGCGCGAGTTTGATGTCTCGTCCCCACAGCCAGTACTGACTCAAGAGGCGGATGGATCATGCAACTTACACAAGCAACGAAGCAAGTCGTCAAAGACGTATTTCCGGAGCTCTGGCTTCGGTGGCATTTGTCGCGTCGTCCCAAATCGGCGGAACGGGAACTGCTCTACTTGAACAAGCTCTTACCTCGCGGCTCGGTGACGATTGATGTCGGCGCCAACTGTGGCCTGTATACCCGAGAACTTGCCAGGCTATCACAGCAGGTTCACGCGTTTGAGCCCTCGCAGCAGATGGCGACATTACTCAGGCGGACCTCTGCCTCGAACGTTCAAATTCACGAGGTGGCATGCTCAGATCGGAACGGGAGCGCTGAGCTTTTCGTGCCGGACGGAGAAAATGGACCAGTCTTCGGCCTTGCCTCGCTCGAACTTCATCAAGCCTCCGGAAAACAGGCGGCCTCATTGCGTGCGGCCCAGGTCAGGACCACGCGCCTTGATTCCTTGATTGATCGCGGCGTTACCTTCGTGAAGGTCGACGTCGAAGGCCACGAGCTCGCCGCTCTCCGCGGCGCGATTGAACTTATCAAGCGATCGCAACCGATCTTTCTGGTTGAAGCGGAGGATCGTCATCGCGAGGCGGCGACGCGCTCGGTATTCGAATTCTTTCGCGAGTGGAACTATTGCGGCTATTTCCTGGAAGGCGATAGAGCCAGGCCAGTTGAAGACTTCGATACTGCGCGAATGCAGGACCCAAGCGCGTTAATGTCGGATGGCGGGCGCAGAGAGGGGCGCACGTACGTCAACAACTTCTTCTTCTTTCCGCCACACATCAACGGGGAAATCGCTCTCAAGAACGCAAGGCCGTAAAATCTTCCGGGTGCGTTCATGCACCGTCTTATAGGGGCAATTCTTCATGCGTATCGCTATGATCGGAGCCGGCTATGTGGGGCTGGTTTCAGGGGCGTGTTTTTCCGATTTTGGTCATCATGTCACGTGCGTCGATAATGATGAGGCCAAGGTCGAGGCCTTGAACCGGGGGGAGATTCCGATTTTTGAACCCGGCCTGGATGAGCTTGTCGCTCGCAATCGGGCGCAGGGACGCCTGAGCTTCGTGACGGATATCAAGCAGGCGGCTGGAGAAGCGGACGTCATCTTTATCGCGGTGGGCACGCCGTCGCGTCGTGGCGACGGTCATGCCGATCTCAGCTACGTCTATGCGGCTGCGAAAGACATTGTAGCATCGCTTTCGAAATTTACCGTGATCGTCACGAAGTCCACTGTGCCCGTGGGGACCGGCGATGATGTTGAACGCATTATTCGCGAGATACGGCCGGATGCCGAATTCGCGGTGGTCTCGAATCCCGAATTCCTGCGTGAGGGCGCGGCGATTCAAGATTTCAAGCATCCGGACCGCATTGTCATTGGTACCAGCGATGAGCGGGCGCGCAAAGTGATGGGCGAGGTGTATCGCCCATTGCATCTCAATACATCTCCGATTCTGTACACTGACCGGCGAACGGCTGAGCTGACCAAATATGCCGCAAACTCGTTTCTTGCCACCAAAGTCACCTTCATCAACGAGATCGCGGATCTGGCCGAGAAGGTGGGCGCAAACGTGCAGGACGTCGCCCGTGGAATTGGCCTCGACAACCGCATCGGCATGAAATTTCTTCACGCCGGTCCCGGCTTCGGCGGCTCTTGCTTTCCGAAAGATACGATGGCGCTGATCAAAACGGCTCAGGACAATGAATCGCCCGTTCGCATTATCGAGACGGTCGTTGCCGTCAACGATCAGCGCAAGCGTGCAATGGCTAGGAAGGTCGCCAACGCATTCGGCGGCAATTTGCGCGGTAAATCTGTTGCGATTCTCGGAGTGACGTTTAAGCCGAACACCGACGATATGCGCGATGCGCCCTCAATTCCGCTGATCACTGCGCTGCAGGACATGGGAGCTGAAATCCGCGTTTTTGATCCGGTCGGAATGGATCAAGCCAGAAAGATCTTCAATAACGTGACGTTTTGCGACAGCGCCTATGAGTGTGCACGGGCATCGCATGCGCTGGTGATTGTCACCGAATGGGAGCAGTTCCGGGCTCTCGACCTGAGGACATTGTCGGCGACCATGGCAACACCGATCATCGTGGATCTCAGAAACATCTATTCACCGGACGAGGTTGCAGACAACGGATTTCTTTACTGTGGCGTGGGCCGTCCCAAGCCGTTGGCCTATTGAGGTTGTCATGAGCTCAGAACCCATATTGGTCACAGGTGCGGCGGGCTTTATCGGTTTCCATGTTTGTCAGGCGCTGATCGAGCAGGGGCAAACGGTTGTCGGTATCGACAACCTCAACGATTATTATGACCCGTCGCTGAAAAATGCCCGGCTCGCGCTGCTTGAGCCATATTCCAACTTCAGGTTTGTGAAGCTCGATCTTGCGGACCGGGACGGCATGTCGGCGCTGTTTTCGGAATCCAGATTCCCGACGGTCGTGCATCTGGCCGCTCAGGCTGGCGTACGGTACTCATTGAAGAATCCGCACGCTTACGCCGATTCCAATCTTGAAGGATTCATCAATATTCTCGAAGGCTGCCGGCATCACGGCTGCAGGCATTTATTGTTCGCATCGTCCTCGTCGGTCTATGGCGCCAACACCAAGCTGCCGTTTTCGGTCCACGACAATGTCGACCATCCGATCAGCCTTTATGCAGCGAGTAAAAAAGCCAACGAGCTGATGGCCCATGCCTATAGCCATCTTTACAAGATACCGACGACCGGCCTGCGTTTCTTCACCGTGTACGGGCCATGGTACCGGCCGGACATGGCCCTTTTCATCTTTGCCAAAGCGATCGCTGAAGGGCAACCAATCAAACTATTCAACCACGGCGCCATGCAACGTGACTTCACTTATGTTGACGATGTAACGGAGGCGATATTGCGATTGATCGATCGGGTGCCGGACGGCAACGCCGATTGGTCGGGAGATGCTCCTGATCCGGGCTCAAGCAAGGCACCGTGGAAAGTCTACAACATCGGTAACAATCATCCGACCGACCTGATGCGTGTGGTGTCGTTGCTGGAGGGTGCGCTTGGACGGGAGGCAAGGAAAGAGTTTCTGCCGATGCAGCCGGGAGATGTGCAGGCGACTTACGCCGATGTCGACGATCTGATGCGAGACGTCGATTTTCGACCGGATACCGACATCGGTAACGGCATTCAGCGATTTGTGGCCTGGTATCGCGATTACCACCACGCCTGACCTGTCAGATCGAACCCCGCAACATGTCCTCGATTTCGCGTTCGACCACATCACTGGCCGTCATCTGAGGCATGTGCCCGGTGTTCGGCAACACCACGAGCTTGGCCTGCGTCAGCGATCTGGCAAATTGCCGCGAATGGATGTCGGTCGAAACCACGGTGTCGCTGTCGCCGGCGATCAAGGTAATCGGCGCTGTGATCCGAGGGTAATCCTGCGACTGGCTGGCCAGAGCGGATCGCAGTGACGCAAGATCCCAAGCGTTATTCAGAAACGTATCCGGACGCAGGACAAGCCGGATTTGCGTCTGATCCGAATAATTATCCGGTGGTCTTTGTGGATAAAAGACAGAGCGCAGGGCAGTATCGAGGGCCAGCAAGCCATACGGCAGCACGACAGTATGGGCCAGTAGCGGTCCAATGACGGGTGTGGCGGACGCGCGATAGATCCAATCGACGTCTCCCTTCCACGGATAGGCAACTGCCGAAATCATGACGAGGCCAGCAACACGTTTCGGATAAGCAACGGCGAGCGCCGGGATCACCGCGCCACCCCACGAGTGCCCGACAAAGATCGCCCGGTCGATGTTGAGTTGATCGAGCGCGTCATGGATCATGCGGGCATGGATGGCGGGTGTGGAGTCGGTGCGTCGCTCGCGCGTGCTCCATCCCTGGCCAGGACGATCAATCAAAACGACACGATGATTGCGAGCGAGGTGTTCACCGAGTGGATAGCGCATCGTTTCGAGGCTTGAGCTTGCTCCTGCGATCAGGACGATTGGTAATCCCGATGAGCGATTTGGATCGATTTCCGAAATATGAAGTTTGGCCCCGCTGACATGAATAAAGCGACCTTGCGGCGGATATTTCCGCTCAAGCCAGACGGTACCGACCTGTGTCACGATCGCCAGAAACGCAAGCGTCAGCGTTAATACAGCCAGCATCATCGACGCGGGCCACATGAATGCGGCCATCCGAAAGTGGCGATAACGAGGCTTGGTTTCGTTCGATCGATTTGGTGTTCGGCGCTCAAATTTCTTTCGTTGGTTTGGGATGAAGTAAGCTCTTTTCCTGCTCCAGATCGGCTATGAAGATTTTGATTTCGAGTTTCAATTTCCTGTCCGTCAAAATCGATTCCGCCATTCGGCGGCCACGTTCGATTTTCTTATCGAGTTCCAAACACTTTTTGCACATGGCGCGTAGTACCAGACGTCAGTTGAGCGGCTTTAACCGAGCCCTCCAGCCTACACAGGTTGGCAATATCACTTAGTACGGAGTTCAGGGGCGCCTGGATCACCCGAAGGCGTATTTTTTGTCTTGGGTCTTTTGCGACTGATCCAGAGTTCCAGTCGGATCGTATTAGACAGGTGGTGGGAGAGAGCGATGAAATATTTGGTCGGATATGTGAGCGTCCTGTTGATTTTCGGAGCTGTCGATGCCGCCTGGTTATCAGCAATGGGCCGGCTGTTATATCGTCCTACTCTGGGAGATATTCTTGTCGAGGACGTGCGTCTTGCACCCGCGCTTGCATTCTATCTGATTTACCCAGTCGGACTTCTGGTGTTCGCGGTCTTTCCAGCGATGCGTGAGAATTCCGCCATATCGGCTTTCGGTTATGGGTTGTTATTCGGCGCTATTGCGTACGCAACCTACGATTTAACCAATTTTGCGACATTGCGTAACTGGACTTTGCAGATCACCGCGATCGATATTGCCTACGGAGCGCTGGTGTCGGGAATCGCGTCGTTATCTGGAATTCTTGTCTTGCGCGCGACGTCACGCTGGTTTTCGTAAGTGCCGAGCACCGTACTCCGCAAGCCCTTGCGTTAGTGCGATGGAGAAAGTCTGTAGTGACTGACACCCCACTCCTTGCCATCTGCATGCCCGAATAGCCCGATCGTTGCGAGAAAAAACAGGCGCCATCGGCGTTGCCATAGGCGCGCGTCGTTACCGTAGACTCGCTTTAGTACATCGAAAATTTCGGAATCGTTCTGATCGTAATTCGCAAGCCAATCACGGGCTGTTCTTGCATAATGTTGACCGCTCCACTGCCATTCCTGATCGACACGAAAAATGTCGGGGAACTGCCGGATGAGCTGATGGCTCGGCATGATTCCTCCGGTGAAGAAATGCTGCGCGATCCAGTCGTCGCGGTCATCCGGACAGAAGCGATAGGATGCCGCCCTATGACTGAAGACATGGAGAAACAATGAGCCGCCCGGCCGGAGTGCGCGATTGATGCGTTCCAGAAGCGGGCGCCAGTTTATCATGTGTTCGAACATCTCGATTGATATCACGCGATCAAATGCCGAGGAGGGGACATATTCGTTCATGTCCGCCGTGACGACTGCGAGATTGCCAAGGCCCCGTTCTCGGGCGGCACCCATTATATATTGGCGCTGCGAGTGCGAGTTGGAGACAGATGTGACGCGGGAGTGTGGGAATCGGTGCGCCATCCATAGCGACAACGAGCCCCATCCGCAGCCCAATTCCAGAATATCCTGGCCGTCTTGAAGTTGAGCATTTTCCGCGGTGGCGGCGAGTGCGTGCTCTTCGGCATCGGCCAGTGAATTGACGCCCTTATCATAGAGACAGCAAGAATATTTGCGTTGCGGTCCGAGTGCGAGGCCAAAAAACTCGGCTGGAATTTCATAATGCTGCGTATTTGCCTCGGCGGTGTTGATGGCAATCGGAAAATCTCTCATGGCCCGTGCAAAGGACTCGTCCTCGTCGCGTGAGCCCGCTTGCAGCTTACGCCGGGTTCGATCGACGAGGCGATCGATGACGAAGGAGCTCAATGCATCGGGCCATGCGAAGGCTTCGCCGACATGGATTGCTGCCCGTGCAAGGCTCATTTGAGTGCTCCAATGGTGGCTTTCGGTGGCCCGGGAAAGAAGACGTTAGTGCGCGATTGGTACTTACGGAATTCATCGCCACGTTTTTCGAGCATGTGCGCCTCCAATGGAGGTACGCCGGAGATGTAAACCAGTAACCAGTACATACAGGCCGGCGCTGCGAAAGCGGCAATTCCCCACGGATAGGCTCCGGTGAAGTCCGTCGCGATCATCGGATAGGCGAGCCAGCCCAGCCATTCAAAAAAATAATTCGGATGACGCGACCAGCCCCAGAGACCGGTGTCGCAGATGCGCCCGTCATTCTCAGCTTTTCTTCTAAAGCGGCGGAGTTGCTCATCGGCAATCGCTTCACCGAGAACAGCGACGGCGAAGACGAGTATGCCAATCATATCACCGGGCAAAAGGTTTGGCTGAGGGTGACGGGCCGCGAGCCACATGGCCATGCCAAGTGGAATGCTGACGAGAGCCTGGTTCTGCAATAGCCAGAACATCCGGCTGGACGCGCTCGCTCCCCACTCGCGGACAAGCCTGGCGTAACGGGGATCATCAGTGATTCCAGCGGTGCGCCGCGCAATATGAAACCCAAGCCGCAGCGACCATACAAGCGCCATTGCAACGATAAGCCAGCCTCGAAATCCCGGTTCTTCACGGAAAAGAAAAAGCGCGGAGCAACTGCCGATCGCGCCGATTCCAAACGTCCACACCGTATCGATCCATCCGGAATTTCTTGTCGCGCGCCAGATCAGCCATGCAAGCGTCATGTTGATCGACAGCGCCAGGGCGATGATCGCTGCACCCATGAAAAAAACCGAGGCTGTCATCTCGAAACTCCGAGGCTAACGATTGACCATTCGAACACTCGCCGCGCGACGGCCTAGAGCCGCACAAAGGGTTGCAGCAGGCGCCCGATCCAGCCCTGAAGTTTAAGTCCGCCCTGAAGCGCGACGAGACAGACGCAAGTCGCACCCTGTTCCACAAACGGTCTGTGCTCGACGCTTTCATCGGCTTCATCGAAATCGCCGGGCCCATATCGGCCGAGGTCGTGATGAAAAGCGCCCGCGAGAACGCAGGTCCATTCTGTGCCGGCGTGGCGGTGATGGGGGAGCCATGTTCCGGGAGCGGCCTTCAGCATGAAGACGCGTGTGCCATCCTGCGAATATACATCGGCCTTTCTCCAATAGAGCCCGCGCCCGATCCGTCGCCACGGCCCTACGTCGTAGGGACTCAGCGCGAGAGGGTAATCCTGTTTCGGTACGTGCGGCCGTGCTGACACGTCGCTGTTTGAATCGAGGCGGGACATCACTGCTTCGATAGCTTCGGCCCGCAAGGGCGCCGGCTCTGCGCGCTCGACCATGGCACCGCCGATTTGCTCGAGCGCATGTACGGTCGCGCGGCATCTGGCACACAGCGATACATGCGCTGCAACAACGATGCTCCGAGCTTCATCAAGAGTGCCCGAAGCAAATGCGGCGAGCGTTTCGTCGCTTGGATGGTGGGTTATGGTCATTTGTTTTCACCAAGAAAATTGCGCAGCCGCTGCATCGCCAGGCGCAAGCGCGACTTAACCGTACCAAGTGGTATACCGAGCATCTTGGCGATATCGCCGTGTGCGCGGCCTTCGAAAAAGGACAGCTCGACAACGCGGACTTGTTCGTCCGACAGGTTCTGCATCGCCTCGCGGACCAAACTCTCCTGTTCGGCCGCTTCGAACGGCTCTTCGGGTGAGGGGGTATTCTCCGGCTGAACGAGCTCGTAAACCTCGTGCAGCTTCGCGCGTCGATCACGGCGAAAACGATCGATCCTGAGATTTCGGGCGATTGTGAAGATCCACGCCGATACAGTTGCGCGGGCGGGATCATAAACCTTCGCCTTATGCCAGACGGTGATCAATGTTTCCTGGGCAAGGTCTTCAGCCAAATCCGCGGGCGCCCCGCTTCTCGCAAGCATGGTGTTGATGCGGGGCGCGTAAAACTCGAAAAGCTCCCTGAAGGCATCGCGGTCACGTTGGGTGGCGATCAGAAAAACAAGCGATTCCGCGCTGCGTGGCGGGATCAGTTTTCCAGTGTCACTGCGCATGATTGCTTCCGAACGACGATGCCATTGCCGCCGTTTCTCCCGCGATTCCGGCAGTGGATTGCCAGACTCCAATATTATCGCTGTTCCCAGAGCTTGCATACAGCTTGATACGCATGAGCGACCGTTTTGGATCATTTGCGCCGGTGATCCAAACCCAAGCTCTGTGCGTATCTCATCTGTAAGCATCAACAAGATGTCAGGGGCGGGTGTGCCAAAAAAAGCAATTGCAATCATTGGAACTGGCGTCTCCGGGCTCTCCGCAGCGTGGCTCCTGAACCGGGTTCACGATGTGACGGTCTACGAGCAAGCCCAACGTCCGGGAGGGCACTCAAATACTGTGGCGATTGATACTGCCGAGGGCGTGGTCTCCGTTGATACCGGATTCATCGTCTACAACGAGGCGACCTATCCCAATCTCACGGCGCTGTTTGATCATTTGGGTGTACCCACGCAGCAGTCGGAAATGTCATTTGCGGTTTCGCTGACGGATGGAGATTTCGAATACTCCGGAAGCAGCCTGAATGGCCTTTTTGCGCAGCGGTCCAATGTGTTTCGGCCGCGGTTCTGGTCGATGCTCGCAGATCTGTGGCGGTTTTACCGCGAAGCGCCGCGCGATCTGGCTTTGCTTGATGAAGAGTTATCCCTTCAGGACTACCTCGTCGCCGGAGCCTACGGTTCGGCGTTCCGCGAAGACCATCTTTTGCCGATGGCGGCTGCGATATGGTCGGCGTCGCCTTCGCTTATGCTGCAATATCCGGCGGCCTCTTTTATCCGGTTTCACGATAATCACGGACTGCTCAGGATCCGAAACCGGCCGCAGTGGAGAACCGTGACTGGCGGAAGCCGGATCTATGTACAGAAGTTGATGCGCGAGCTGGACGTTCGTCTCGGCTGCGGTGCCGTCGCGATCCGCCGCGCGGGACCAAAGGTTGAAGTCCAGGGGAGCGACGGCCATTCGAAATTGTACGATGAGGTCGTGGTCGCAACTCATGCTGATCAAGCGCTCGCCCTGTTATGCGATCCGACGAAGGATGAAGAGGACATTTTGGGCGCATTTCAATACAGCCAGAATCGCGCGGTGCTCCACAATGATCCCGGGCTGATGCCACGACGTCGCACCGTCTGGGCCAGCTGGAATTATATAGGAAAGGATCGCGAGGCTATCAGCCGGAGTCCTGCGGTAACCTACTGGTTGAATGCATTGCAGCAATTGCCAACACAAGAAAATCTTTTCGTGACCTTGAATCCGTCGACGGAGCCTCAGAATATCCTGCGCGAAGAGAGCTACGAGCATCCGGTCTTCGACGTCAGGGCAATGGCTGCGCAAAAACGACTTTGGTCGTTACAAGGTAAAAATCGCATTTGGTTTTGTGGCGCATATTTCGGGGCGGGCTTTCATGAAGACGGCTTACAGGCGGGACTTGCCGTCGCCGAGCAACTCGGAGAAGTGAAGCGTCCATGGCATGTCGAGAACCAATCGGGTCGCATCCATATCGAACGCCAGATCGCGGCAATGGCAAGTCAGGCAGCATGACGCGGTCGCCGTGCCTCTATGCGGGAAGCGTGATGCATCACCGGTTGCGGCCACATATTCACAGGCTGCGATACCGGGTATTCTGGATGATGCTGGACGTTGATGAGATCGGCCTGCTGTCCGCCAAACTGAAATTATTTTCGCATAATCGTTTCAATCTTGTCAGCTTTCACGACGGGGATCATGGCGGAACGAGTAAATTGTCGCTCCATGGTCAGATCGATGCTCTTCTTGAGAAATCGGGTATCGATGCGGTCGGTGGAAAAATCATGCTGTTTTGCATGCCGCGTATTCTCGGATACGGCTTCAATCCGCTGAGCGTGTTCTTTTGTTATCGGCGAGACGGCGTTTTAGCGGCGATCATATACGAAGTTCATAATACTTTCGGTGAGCGACACAGCTACGTTGTTCCCTGCGAGGCAATGGATCGTGATGTCATCAAGCAGCAATGCGCCAAGGAATTTTATGTGTCTCCCTTCCTTGGGATGGACATATCTTATCAATTTCGTGTTCATCCTCCGGATGGTTCAATCAAAATTGCGATCCGCGGCGATGATAAAGAGGGCCCGCTGATTACCGCGGTTCTGTCCGGGACACGAGCAGATCTGTCGGACACCGCGCTTTTAAAAGCCATTTTGATGTATCCGCTGCTGACCTTAAAGGTGGTGGCGGCGATTCATTGGCATGCGTTGCGTATGGTGTTGCGAGGTTTTCGTCTCTATCCTCGCGCTCCAAAAGACGTTCATTCTGTCACGATTGTTTCGAACGGCGGGGCCTCGCGATGAACCAGATAGAAGCGCAGTCGATTTCAGCGGGCGCGTCCGTATCGAAGCCCGGGCTGCTGGCTCGGCTGTTCAGCCGGTTTCTTCCTCAGCCGGATGTGGGGCATTTGCGGATCTTTCTTCCGGACGGGGGTCATATCGATTTGCGCGGGCAACAACCGGGCCCCGGCGCCGTGATGACAGTGCATCGTTGGCGGGGCATATGGCGTATTGTCAGATCCGGAGAGGCTGGGTTTTCGAATGGTTACATCGCGGGTGACTGGTCGACGCCCGATCTCGTTGGACTTTTCGATTTTTGTATTTGCAACGAGACGGGATTTTCTTCAGCGACCGATTCTTATTTCGCGCAATTCCTCGATCGGCTGCAGCACCGAGCCAACAGGAATACGAAGGCCGGGAGCAGAAGAAATATCGCCGCGCACTATGATCTCGGGAATGACTTCTACCGATGCTGGCTCGATAAGGACCTGGTTTATTCCTCGGCAATCTACAACGGAGAAGAGACTCTCGAAGAGGCGCAGAGATCGAAGCTAGAGCGAGTTTCGGAATACCTGGAATTATCTGGTGGCCAGCATATCCTCGAAATCGGTTGTGGATGGGGCGCGTTGGCCGAGCATCTCGTTCGAAAACATGATGCTCGCGTTACGGCGGTGACGTTATCCGAGGAACAGTTGAGCCACGCCAGAGAACGTCTTTTGTCGGATATAATTGTGGGGCGTGCGGACGTTCGCCTTCAGGATTACCGGGAGATATCCGGTCGCTTTGACCGGGTTGTTTCAATCGAAATGTTCGAGGCTGTGGGCGAACAATATTGGACAACCTATTTTCAGAAGCTGAAATCGTGCCTGGCTGAACAGGGCAGTGGTGCCCTGCAAATCATAACGATCGCGCCCGATCGTTTTAAGAAATACCGCGAGTGCCCGGACTTTATTCAGCGCTATATCTTTCCAGGAGGAATGTTGCCCACGGTCGATATCATCAAGCGGGAGCTCACGAAGGCAGGTCTTCAGATCGCAAGGCAGGAGTCCTTTGGACTAAGCTATGCACAGACATTGCGCGATTGGCGTTCGCGATTTCTGGCATCCTGGAGCGAGATCGAGGAATTAGGGTTCGATCTTCACTTCAAGCGAATGTGGGAATATTACCTGGCTTATTGTGAGATCGGGTTTCTTCGAAAAACGATCGACGTGAGCCTTTTCAAGATCAGGCACATCTAAGGCAGAGAAGCTATCAGGCGTGCCCCGCTATTGTTATTACGGGCTTTTCAATGACAGGTTGCGCAAGCGAATGCTTGGACGATGAGATTTTCGATGACTCGCAAAAGCGCATGATTGTCATCGAACAGCGATGCAACGTCACCTGACTTTGCTCGATCGTCCTTATCAGCCATCGGTCTCCCAAAAACCATCGTCGCAAACGGCGTGTCTGGATAGCGACGTTACCGCGCAGCGGGTAACTGTGTCGGCCTAAAAAATCCTTCAGGTAATTTTCATCAACCACACAGCCGAGCGGGTGTTTTTATGCAAGAGCACCCCAATGTCGCAGCTTCAAGCAGTGTGCACAAAATTTGACGCGACGTTGCCTCCGGTGAGAGCAACTACTGAACGTCCAATGGTCAAAGCCGATACTTGTCATCTGCATAATTCATTATGGATCACGTTGGCCGATAGCATAAGTTTCCCATCACCTTTTGGTGTTTGATCGCAGCGATAAGAGCTGCGACCAACCGTAAACCGATGCGATAAAGGGGCGCTTATTGTCTTGATCTGGTTTGTCGGCCTAGTTGCTGTCGCTGCATTTGTTGTAGCCATTTTGTTTCTCAATCGCTTCTACATCAAAGCAAGCCGCGAAGTGGCTCTTGTTCGGACGGGCCTTGGTGGACAGCGCGTAGTTCTCGATGGTGGTGTTCTCAGTCTTCCGATTGTCCACAAGGTGGCTGAGATCAACATGCGTACTGTTCGGCTTGAGGTCGAGCGTCGCGGTGAGCGCTCGATCATCACGCAGGATCGTTTGCGTATCGATGCGACCGCGGAGTTTTACGTTCGGGTTGAGCCAACAGAACAAGGAGTGGCGACCGCAGCCCAGGCCTTGGGCAGCAAGGCGTTTCGCGCAGCTGATCTCGCCGATCTTCTGGACGGTAAGCTGGTGGATGCGCTGCTGAGCGTGGCCGCGCAATACACGATGGACTCCCTCCAGGATAATCGCGGTAAATATGTCGCGGAGGTCGGTGCAGCTCTCCAGGAGAGGCTTAAACAGAACGGATTGGTGCTTGAGGCGGTTTCGCTGACGCGCCTCGATCAGACCCCGTTTCATGCCCTTGATCAGAACAACGCCTTCAATGCCGTCGGTATGCGCAGGCTTGCTGAGGTCATTGCCGTCAACAAGCGCGAGCGCGCCGAGATTGAGAATAGCGCTGAAATTGCGGTGCGGCAGAGCCATCTCGATGCTGCGAAACGACGATTACTGATCGAGCAGGAAGAAGAAGAAGCCCAGCTTTCGCAACAGCATGCCGTCGAGACCTATCGCGCACGAACGATGGCTGAAACGTCAGAGGCCCAGGCCACCGCGGAAGGTCGGCGGGAGCTGGCAAGGATCAACAGGGATTCAAGTGTACGCGCTGAGCAGATTGAGCGCGACCGTGCCATCCGGGAACTCGAACTGCAATCTGATCTGTCCGTCAAAGTCGCGCGGCATGATACCGACATTCAACTGGCTGCGAAGAAGGCAGAGGAAGCTGTTGCGGAAGCTGCCGCGCAATCGAGCTTGGCGAAGGAAGCTGCCGCACGTGAAGCGGTCACGACCGCACGCGAGACGGCGATGGCTGAGCGCGTCAAGGCTGTGGCGCTCATCCGGGCCCAGGAAGAGGCCGCCGTCGACGACGTCAGGGTCGAATCGCAAGCCGAGACGGTTCGGGCGATCGCGGCCGCGGAGGCCGAAGCGAGCGAGATGAAGGCGCGCGCGACGCGGTCCGAGCTTCTTGCGAAGGCCGAAGGAGATGCCGCGATATTCGCTGCGCAAAACGCTCAGTCGAGCGGTATTGTCCAGATGAAGGTGGATCTCGCCAAGATCGAAGCCCTTCCGCAGATTGTACGCGAAATGGTGAAGCCCGCGGAGAAGATCGATTCGATCCGCATCAATCACGTCACAGGTTTCGGTCCGACTTCCAGTGGTGGAACGAACGGTGCAGGCGGCCCTGTCGTCAATCAGGTCGTCGACGGCATTCTCTCCATGGCGTTGCAATTGCCGGCCATACAAAAGCTTGGCGAGGAAATCGGCATCAACATCGGGTCGGGTATCGCACAGGCGACCGGAAATGTGTTTGACGGCGGCGCTCGCAATCCGCCTCCTGCATCAAAAACTGATGGAAAATAGCAACGTAACGGAACGGCGGCGACGACGCCCTGGATCAACACTGGAGATTTGTAATGCCTAATCGTGGGATTATTTTGAATCGCAGAACCCTTTTGAAGGGTGTCAGCGCAGCGGCGTTGGGAATGTCGGCTCCTGCGCTCATCCGGTCAGCACGTGCCGCCGATGCGCCCATCAAGATGGCTGCGCTGCTCGATCAATCGGGCGGGCTCGATCTGCTTGGAACGCCGATGCTTGAGGCGACCAAGCTTGCGGTGAAGGAAATCAACGCCGGCGGGGGTCTCCTGGGACGTCAGGTCGATCTCATTACGTATGATCCGCAAACCACGATCCAGTTCTATACCCAGTTCGCAACGCAGGCGGCGGCCGGCGAGCATGTTGATGTTGTGCAGGGTGGCATAACCTCTGCGTCGCGAGAGGCGATCCGGCCCGTGCTTGATCGGTTCCAGACGCTTTATTTCTACAACACGTTTTACGAAGGCGGCGTATGCGACGCCAACACGTTCTGCACCGGATCGACTCCGGCTCAGACAGTCGAGAAGCTTATTCCTTATGCCATGAAGAAGTGGGGCAAGAAGGTTTACGTTCTGGCGGCCGACTACAACTATGGGCAGATCACGTCGCAGTGGGTAAAAAAATACGTCAGGGATAATGGCGGCACAACTGTTGACGTTGAGTTCTTCCCGCTGGATGTGACGAATTTCGGTCCAACCATCAAGAAGATCGAGGCGGCCAAGCCCGACTTTATTGTCTCGGCGCTGGTCGGCGCCGCGCACATCTCGTTTTATCGCCAGTACGCTGCGGTCGGGCTCAACAAGTCGATCCCCATTGCCTCGACGGTCTTCACTGTCGGTGGTGAGCACACCCTCGTCGCGCCGGAAGAATCCGAAGGAATGCTTGTCTCGTTCGCTTACTTTGAGGAAGTCGATACACCCGCAAACAAGAAGTTCATCACCGATCTGCGTGCCAACGCCAGCAAGAAGATCAATTATGTATCGGAAGTGACCGCGCGGTCGTATGAGGGTGTCCATTTGTGGGCGGAAGCCGTGCGAAAGGCCGGCACTACCGAACGAATGGCAGTCATCAAGGCGCTCCATAGCCCTGTCAGTATTGACGGTCCGAGCGGAAAGATCACGATCGAGCCGAAGACGAACCACCTCCTGCAGAACATCTATTTGGCGGAGGTAAAGAGCCAGAAACTGCACATTGTGGAGTCGTTCCCGGCGCAGCCGCCAAGTGACACACTGCTGGTCTGCGATCTGGTGGCAAAGCCTGATCAGGCGACCTTCTATTTTGAGAATGGTCTGGAAGCCGCGGGTATCAAGTGAATTTACGGGCCCGCGATATTGCGGGCCCGCCTTCGCTGAAAGGATCAGCCTCTCTTGGACTTCTTCTTCGCCTTCGTTTTGCAGATAGCCTACGGAATCGCCAACCTTGCCCTGATCGGGCTCGGGTTGGCGATCATTTTCGGCATGATGCGTGTGATCAATCTCGCTCACGGCGAGTTCTTGATGCTTGGTGGCTACACGGTCGTCGTTTCGACTAACCTTGGTGTGAATATCTGGATTGCCATGCTGGTGCTGGCGCCACTCGTTGTCGGCATTATCGGGGTGATCGTCGAGCGGGTGTTGATCCGCTTCCTTTACGGACGGACGGTGGACACGTTGCTGGCGACGTGGGGGCTGAGCCTGTTCCTGATCGGAGCCGTCACCGCAATCTTCGGCCCGCAAACCGCCACGACGATTTCACCGCCAATCGGCGCGGTGACAATTGGAGACTATGCGTCCAGCGGATATGAGCTGTTTCTGATCCTGTTGACGCTGGCGCTGTTTGGGGGTGTCTTTGCTGTGCTGCGTTATAGCAAGCTCGGCTTGTTGGCACGCGGCACGATGCAGCGCGCGGAAATGGCTGCCGCGCTCGGCGTATCCACCAGCCAGATCTATATGATTACGTTCGGTCTTGGCTCTGCCGTGGCGGGTCTGGCTGGCGGCGTCCTCGCGCCTATCACCGGAGTGGTGCCGACGATCGGCGCGACTTACATCGCAAAGGCCTTTATCACCGTCATTAGCGGCGGCACGGCTATTCTTGCTGGCACGGCAACGGCTGCTGTGTTGCTCGGCGCAATGAACGGCATCGTTACGTTTCTTACTGGTCCCACAGTTGGCGAGGTTGCCCTGCTGGGTGCCGCGATCGTGCTGTTGCGGCTGATGCCCAATGGCATTACCGGTCGCTTCTTCCGAAAGAGCCTATGAAGCATAGACAATCCAACGGCGGATTAATTGCGATCGCAGTCATCGGACTCATCGTGATGTTCGGTGCGCCGCACGTATTGCAGTTGTTCACTATCATCAATCTCACGACTGCGATCGGTCTTGCCCTGCTGGCGCTGAGTCTGGGGTTGGTGTGGGGTTATGGCGGCATCCTTTGCTTCGGTCAGACGGCGTTCTTCGGTATCGGAGCGTATGCCTATGCAATTGCCGCGCAGAATTTCGGTGATACTGCGAGCGCCATCGTCATCGCGATCGCCGCTGGCGCGATATTGGCCGCGGTTCTCGGTTACTTTATGTTCTTTGGCCGTATCAGCGACGTCTACCTCGGCGTGATAACGTTGACGGTGACGCTCATCATTTTCAATCTGCTGCGTCGGACATCCGGCCCAGAATACAAGATTGGAAAGGCACTGCTCGGCGGTTTCAACGGAACCTCGGTGCCGCCGTTGCAGATTCCGTGGGATGCGAAAATGATGCTGTTTCCGCAGCAGGTTTTCTACGTATCCATGGGGACTCTGTTGCTGTGTTATTTCGGTTGTGTCTGGCTGACGCGAAGCCATTTCGGTCGTGTCTGCAGCGCAATTCGGGAAAATGAAACGCGTGCGGAACTGCTCGGTTATGATGCCCGGCTGTACAAGCTTGGTCTGTTCTCGGTTGGTGGAGGGATCGCCGCCGTCGGTGGTGTGCTGGTCGCCAACGGAATTGGGCGTGTGACACCGGATCTATTCAACCTGACTTATGCCGCGCAAGCCATCATATGGGTGATTGTCGGCGGGCGCGGCACTCTGCTGGGTCCGATCCTTGGTGCGTTCGGGGTGTTCTGGCTCACTTCGTGGCTCGGCACGCAATCCTATTTCAACAGTAACATGGTGCTGGGATTGGTCTTGATCCTGTTTGTGCTGTTATTGCCCCGCGGGGTTGTGCCCGCTGTTGCGGACATCGCATCTCGGTTGGGGCGTCGCAAGGGAGGGCGCCGTCATCGAATGCGTAACCGGCGGCGCGGACGCCAAACGATGCAGCCGGCGGAGTAAATCGATGCGACGCGAGGTGGTCGTTCAAACCAGTGATCTGTCAATGCGTTTCGGTGGCGTCGTTGCCAACGATCAGGTCAACTTTAGGCTTTACGCAGGCGAGTTGCGCTGCCTGATCGGCCCCAACGGCGCCGGGAAAAGCACTTTTTTCAAATGTCTAACCGGTCAACTCAAGCCGTCCGGCGGCACCGTTATGATCCGCGACACCGACACCACGGGCTTCGATCCTCATCAGGTTTCGCAGCTTGGCGTGGGAATCAAGACGCAGATTCCGAATGTGTTCGACGGTCTGACAGTTGAGGAAAATGTCTGGCTCGCCTGCCGCCGCTGGCACGATGCGCGCCGAGCGCAGGTCGTGACGGCGGAGACGCTGGAACGGGTCAGACTTGGCGATCTTCGCGGACGGACCGTCGGTGCGCTGGCGCACGGACAGCGACAATGGGTCGAGCTGGCTATGGTGATTGCCGCAGAGCCATGGCTTGTGCTGCTGGACGAGCCGGCCGCCGGCATGACCGATGAAGAAACCTTTTTCACCGCCGAACTGATCCGCGAGATCAACAAGACCGCTAGCCTGGTCATCGTCGAACACGATATGAACTTCATCCGCGCGATTGCGCAGAAGGTCACCGTTTTTCACCGCGGCACAATCCTGATCGAGGATACCATGGATGTGGTGTCGGCCGATCCCGTCGTTCGCGACGTTTATCTGGGACACAAGCATTGAGCGACGCGCCGGTTATTCTGGAGGTTAAGGGACTGCGATCCGGTTACGGTCGGGTGCCAATCCTGCATGGCCTCGATTTCGCAATTCATGAGGGCGAGATTGTCGGAATTCTCGGCCATAACGGAATGGGCAAATCGACTTTGCTCAAGACAGTGATGGGACTCATTCCTGTAACCGGCGGATCGATTACATTCGACGGTCTCGATGTCACTCGGGAGTCCAGCCATGGCCGATCTCGCCTCGGCATCGGGTATGTGCCGCAAGGACGAGGAATATTTCCCACACTTTCCGTGCGCGACAATCTGCGCATGGGTATCGCTTCGCACGGCTCGGACGACGAGAATGATGCGATGGCTGCGATCCTGCGTGAATTTCCTCAGTTGGAACGCCTTCTGGATCGGCAAGGCGGTGCTCTCTCCGGTGGTGAGCAGCAGCTACTGGCGCTTGCTCGCTGTCTGATCAGCGATCCACAGATCGTGTTGCTCGATGAGCCGACTGAAGGCATTCAGCCGTCGATCGTGGATACGATCGAGGAGAAGCTGCGCGAGCTGAGTCGCGAGCGCGGACTTTCCGTCCTTCTGATCGAACAGAACCTGGAATTCATCACTGGCCTCGCGGATCGTGTTCTGATCATGAAAAAGGGCCAGATAGCGGGCGTGATTGACGATCCTTCGCTGGACAACTCGGCGCTGATCGATGATTTCACTGGATTCAAGAGTGACGGAACCGCGGGTCCGAACAAGACCGGTCCCCATCAGGGGAATGGCAAAGGCGCGAGTGTCGCCGGCAGCGGATCGATACAGCCGCCACCGAATTCTGCCACCCAACCATCGGCGCCCGTAGCAAGACCGGTTGCGCAGGAGAAAATGGCGCCGTCCGGAGTCCGGCCTGCGACAATTCATTCGCGCTCAACTCTCGTCCCTCCAGTCGATTCGGAAAGACCTGTCCGTATGTCCGTTAAACGTCCCACACTTCGCCAGCTCAAGGCGATCGCCCAGGATTTTGGGATGAGCCTGTCGGACGAGCGTCTCGCGGAATTTCTGGTTCAGATGGAAGGATCGATGCGGCGCTACGACGAGCTGGACGCGATGCCGGACAACGTGCCGAGCGTCAGTTATCCGCGCACTGCGGGTTATCGTCCATCAGCGGAGGAAAATCCGTTCAACGCCTGGTATGTGAAGTCAGAGATCAGGGGCGCGCCGCGCGGGCCGCTCGCTGGCAAGACGATCGCGATCAAGGATAATGTCTGCGTGGCTGGTGTGCCGATGATGAACGGCTCATCGACTCTGAAGGGCTACACGCCTGACGTCGATGCGACTATCGTGACCCGCATTCTCGATGCCGGCGGCACCATTGTCGGTAAAACCCATTGCGAACACTTCTGCCTGTCGGGTGGGAGCCACACCAATTCAACGGGGCTGGTTCATAATCCTCACCGGCATGGATATTCAGCTGGAGGATCGTCGTCGGGATCCGCTGCGGTGCTGGTTGCTGGCGAAGTGGATATGGCCATCGGCGGCGATCAGGGTGGCTCGATCCGGATGCCCGCATCATTCAGCGGTTGCTATGGCATGAAGGCGACACACGGTCTTGTGCCTTATACGGGCGTGATGCCGATTGAAAACACGATTGATCATACCGGTCCAATGACGATGACCGTGGCCGATAATGCTCTTTTCCTTGAGGTGCTGGCGGGTGAGGACGCACTCGATCCGCGGCAATATGCCCCTCAGACCGATCGTTACACCTCGGCGCTTGCGCGCGGCGTGCGCGGTTTGCGCATTGCGATTGTGCGGGAAGGGTTCGGTCGCCCTGAATCGGAGCCGGATGTGGACGCGTGCGTGCGTCGTGCGGGCGATCTGTTCCGCAAATTGGGCGCGACTGTCGATGAAGTCTCCATCCCGATGCACAACAAGGCCATGCCGATCTGGCTTGCCATTGCTGCGGAGGGGTCGACCAACCAGATGATGAAGGGCAACGGAATGGGCACGGGCTGGAAAGGGCTCTATACCACTTCGCTGCTCGATCACCACGCGAGTTGGCCAAGTCGGAGTGATGAGCTGTCCGAAAGCCTCAAAATCACGATGTTCACCGGCGAATACTTTCAACGCCACTATCGAGGCCACTACTATTCCAAGGCGCAAAATCTCGCGAGGAAGCTGCGTGCGGCTTATGACCAGATGCTCGGCGCGTATGATCTGCTCATGATGCCGACAACAGCGATGAAAGCGCAGCCGATGCCGTCGCCTGATGCGCCGCTGGCGATGGTTCTGAAGAGAGCGTTCGAAATGCTGGAGAACACCGCGCCCTTTAATGTGACGGGGCACCCGGCCATGTCAATTCCCTGCGGTATGTCCGATGGTCTGCCTGTGGGTTGCATGCTGGTCGGGAAATACTGGGCCGAATCGACTATTTATCAGGCCGCTGCCGCATTCGAAGCGGCCGGCGATTGGAAAGCGATGTAACTCGATGCCCGTCCGTCGTCCAAATGTTGTTGAATTGCAGCAGGCTGCGCTCGAACTCGGCCTCCATCTGAGCGATGCCGACGCGGTCTCGTTTCACGGTCTGATGCAGGGGCAACTCGACGCCTATGATCTCGTCGAGGACATGGTCGCTCCGCTGCCCGAGGTCAAATACCCCCGGACGCCTGGTGTTCGCCCGCAGCCGGAGGATAATCCTTATGGCGCCTGGGCCGTTAAGACGCGCATTGAAGGCGCCCGTCGCGGCAAACTCAGTGGCAAGAGGGTCGCGATCAAGGACAACGTTTGCGTTGCCGGCGTTCCGATGATGAACGGCGCGTCCATTCTAGAAGGCTATGTGCCGGAAATGGATGCCACCATCGTCACTCGGATGCTCGACGAAGGAGCGGAGATACTCGGGAAATCGGTTTGCGAGTATTACTGCGCATCGGGCGGAAGCCATACATCGGCCAATGGCGTCGTTGAAAATCCGTTGGTGCCTGGCCACAACGCTGGCGGATCATCCTCAGGTTCGACCGCGCTGGTGATGGCCAATATCGTCGACATGGCTACCGGTGGCGATCAGGGCGGTTCGATCCGGATTCCGGCGTCATATTGCGGTGCTGTCGGATTGAAACCGACGCACGGTCTTGTGCCCTACACCGGAGTATTTGCGGTCGAATTGACCGTGGATCATGCCGGGCCGATTACCCGGACGGTCGCCGACAACGCTCTTATGCTCGAGGTCATGGCCGGCCCGGACGGTCTTGACCCGCGCCAGTCCGGTGCGCCGGCACAGCCCTATACGCAGGCTCTTGCAAAGGGCGTGGCCGGTTTGCGTATCGGTATCGTGCCCGAAGGCTTCGGTTCGGCCGGCGCTGAAGCCGAAGTCGATTCGCGGGTGCGTGAGGCGGGTGAACGCCTCGCGCATACCGGTGCTCATGTTCGTGATATCTCGGTGCCGCTCCATACGGCTGGCGCCGCGATCTGGACGCCGATCTTTCTCGAAGGCGCAACTGATCTGATGATGCGCGGCAACGCGTATGGAACGAACATGAAAGGTGTATTTCTCGAGAGCCTGATGGATGCTCATGCGCGCTGGCGCGATCGCGCCGACGAGCTTTCCGAGACATTGAAGCTCGGAATCTTGACCGGACATTATATGTCATCGCGCAATCGGGGTCGGTATTACGGCAAGGCGCAAAACCTCAACCGACTATTGACCGCTGACTACAACAGGGCGTTGGGCGAGGTCGATCTTCTGTTGATGCCGACCACGCCTATGGCCACCACGCGGTTGCCGGATATCGACGCATCGCGGGAAGAGATCATCGGCCGTGCATTCGAGATGGTCGGCAACACGGCTCCGACATGTATCACTGGGCATCCGGCGATATCCGTTCCCGTCGGTAAAACGTCGGATGGCCGTCCGATCGGTGCGATGCTGATTGCGCGACATCTCGATGAGATGACGCTTTATCGAGCCGCGGCGGCGCTGGAAGCGTGCTACCGCTGATGCGCAGTGTGCGAGGTGGTTAGCCACGTCCGAGCATGCCGGCAGGTCGTTGGCCAAACGCGGCGTCGATGGCGCTCTTGACGGCTTGAGGGTTTTGCTTTTGCTTTGACCGTGAAACCGATCAAGTAGCGGTGATGGCGAAAACCACGAAGCCAACGACAGATCGCACCGGGCAGATCTACAAGGCACTGCGCCATGCCATCATGGAGCAGGCCCTGTCACCTGGGGCAAAGCTCCCGGAAGACTCCATTGGCGAGCGCTTCGGTGCGAGTCGCACCATTGTGCGCCACGCCCTCGGTCAACTGGCGGCGGAGGGACTGGTAGAGCTGCGGCGTAACCGCGGTGCTGTGGTTGCGACTCCCTCTTGGGAGGAGGCCCGGGATATTTTCGACATTCGTCTGGGTCTTGAGCGGCTGGTGATGTCGCGGCTCGCCGGCCGCCTGAGCAGTGCGCAGATCGAGCAATTGCGTGCGCATGTCGAAGATGAAGAGCGGTCGCGCGGCGCCAACGAGCCGCTATCGATCCGTCTGGCGACCCAATTCCACATCGTGCTTGCGAATATGACGGGAAGCGCCACGGTTACTCGCTATGTGAGTGAGGTCTCGTCCCGCTTCGGCCTGATCCTGGCACTTTACAGCCGGCCGCATTCATCCGAATGCGCGGTCAGCGAGCATCGCGAAATCATCGATGCGCTCGTGGCGGGTGATGCGGGAGCTGCAATGGGTGTGATGGAAGGTCATCTCAAGGCGGTGGCTGACCGTGCACTCATTACGCCTTTGACCCGCAAAAATCGCGAACTTGCCGACGTCCTCGACAGTTACGCCGGCGAGGCGCCGTCTGCACGGAGCAGGACCGGCACAACCAACAGCAACCGTTCCTGACGGGTCAGGCCTCGATACCGTTTCTGACCAATATCCGTTCTGCGCTGTCGTTCCACACGTCCATATGCGTAATTCTGCCGTCGCGAACGACGAAACGGTCGATATAGCGATTATCCTCGAATGCTGTGCCGTCGGGCCATTCGCCGTAGAGCGTGCCGATGCTGTAGACGATGGTTTCATCGACGCCGGGCACGACGTCAAAACGATCCATTGATTTCTTCACCCAGCGATAGCGCTTCGCATTGAAACCGATGCTTCCGCCGGGATGATCGTAGGTGCGTCCGCCGGTGAACGTCAGCTTGAAATTGCTGGCGACATAGCTCGCCGCGCGTTCGACGTCCGGCTTCATCGAGGCTTCGAGGAAGGCGCGGACAATTTCAACGTCATCGGAGGCGTGGGGCGGCAGGGCGGGGGCGGTGGTCGGCATGGCGGTCTCCTGCTGGGCGCGAGGACCGGAAAGATGCGGGGCAACACGAAGCAAGGAAAGCAAAAATGGTATGCACAATTGCATACAATTTGGACAGTTTTCGTGTGCGAAATTTCAGGCGGCCGACGATCAATGATCTAAGGCACTGAAAACACGTTATTTTATTTGTCGTGCACTGGCATGGGGCTTGCCAATAGTCTGGCATGGAGCTTGCCAATAGTCTCGTGTCAACGGAGGATCAACACATGCTCGCAATCTCGCATTCCTTGTCGCGTCGGGCGCTATTGGTCGGCGCCACCCTTCTGCTCGCGTCGCCCGCGCTGGCGGACGACACCATCAAGTTCGGTCTGGTCGCTGCGATGTCAGGCCAATCGGCGAAATCGGGCGAGGCGATCGTCCGCGGCCTGTCGCTGGCGATGGATGAGATCAACGCCGCGGGCGGTGTGCTCGGCAAAAAACTCGAGCTGGTCGTCCGCGACGACGAAAGCAACCCGGCAAAGGGCGTGGTTGCCGCGCGCGAACTGGTTCAGCGCGAGAAAGTCGCCGTCATGTTTGGTGGCCTTGATACGCCGGTTTCGATGGCGATCGTTCCTTTCGCCAACCAGAGCAAGGTGCCGTTCATAGGTGTATGGGCGGCAGGGACGGCGATCACCAGCAACGGGGCGGCAGACAACTATGTGTTCCGCGTTTCTGCGGTTGATAAGCTGGTGGATGAGGCGCTGGTCAACTACGCCGTCAAGACATACGGCGCCAAGAAACCCGGAATGATCCTCATCAACAATCCATGGGGTGAATCGAACGAGGGTGGCCTGAAGGCAGCGCTCGCCGCCAAAGGCCTGCCTTTTGCCGGGATCGAAAAATTCCAGGACGCCGATGTGGATGTGGTGCCGCAACTCACGCGACTGAAAGACGCCGGTGCCGACACGCTGTTCATGGTGGCCAACGTTGCGCCGTCTTCGCAGGTCGTCAAATCGCTTGAGCGCATGGGCTGGAGCGTGCCGGTGATCTCGCATTGGGGCCCCGCAGGCGGCCGCTTCACCGAGCTTGCCGGTCCGGCTGCGGAAAAAGTCCACTTCATCCAGACCTTCAGTTTCGCCGGAAAAACCTCGCCGAAAGCGGAAGCCGTCTTCATGGCGCTCAAGAAAAAATACCCGGAAGTGAAAACGTTCGCTGACGCGACACCGGCGGTCGGCATCGCCAACGCTTATGACGCAATGCATCTCACGGCGATGGCGGTCGCAAAAGCCGGCTCGACCGACGGCACGAAGATCCGCGACGGATTTTATGCCATCGATCATTACGATGGTCTGATCAAAACCTACGACAAGCCTTTCAGCGAACAAAATCACGACGCGCTGACGTCAAGTGATTATCTGTTCACGCATTTCGTCGATGGAGCGATCGTGCCCGTCACCAACTAATAGAACGCGACGGGGCACGCTCTTGTGCCCCGTCGTCACCAGAGTGGTTTGAATGCTGTTGTTTTCCGCGATCGTCAGTGGCGTGGCCGTCGGCAGTATGTACGGCATGATTGCGCTCGGCTATCACGTCACTTACGCCATTTCGAACACGGTCAATTTTGCGCAGGGCTCCTCGGTCATGCTGGGAGCGGTGTTCGGTTACGTCCTGGCGATCCGGCTGGGCCTGCCGATGCCGCTGGCTGTTGTATTAGCGCTTTCGCTATGCGCGCTGTTTGGTCTGGTGGTCGAACGAATTTTGGTGCGGCCGTTCGCCGAGCGTGGATCAAGCGCCTGGCTCATGGCCACGGTCGCCGGCGGAATCGTTGTCGACAATCTTGTTCTCTTTACCTTCGGAAAAGAACCACGCGGTTTTCCGTCCACTCTTGCGCAGAAGCCGGTCGCGATCTTCGGCACCGGGATTTTGCCACTGCAAGTGATAATCCCGCTGGTCGGCCTCGGCATCGCATTTGCTTTGCAGTACGCATTTCGAAAGACGGCAAGAGGAAAAGCGCTGCTTGCCGTTGTGCAGAACAAGCGGGCCGCGCAGCTGATGGGAATCAACGTGCGCAGTGCTATCGCAATGTCCTTTGCGCTGTCGGCCGCGCTGGCTGGCTTGGCTGGAATCATGATCGCGCCACTGGTGAGCGTGCACTCGGACATGGGAACGCTGTTCGGCATCAAGGGATTTGCGGTGGCGATCCTGGGCGGCATCGGATCCGCTTGGGGCGTGATGCTTGCCGGTATCCTCTACGGCCTGATCGAGGCCATGGTCACGTCATTCGCAGGATCCGGTTACACCCAAATCGTTGCCTTTGCCGTGGTCATCGCAGCGCTTGCGATTTGTCCGAATGGTCTGCTGGGCCGCGCCGTAACAAGGAAGGTGTAGTGTGAGGGGCCTGCGACTGTCCTCTATCGACACGCCTGCGATCATCGCCGCGGCGGCGGTCGCTATTGCTATCGCGCTGGCCTCCGAGAGCTACACTCATTTTGTACTGGCACTGGTAGCCTTGACCACGATCGTCGGCGTCGGGTTGAACGTGCTGCTTGGACTTAGCGGGCAGGTGTCGCTTGGCCACATCGGGTTCTATGCGATTGGCGCCTATGTTTCTGCAGTCCTGATGACGAATGGCGTCAGCTTTTGGCTGGCGCTTCCGCTGGCCGGCGTGAGTGCGGGGTTCATCGGCGCGTTGCTCGCGCTTCCGGCCTTGCGCGTGGAGGGCCCATATCTTGCGATGATCACGATCGCATTCGCATTCATCGTGCAGCATGGCACCATCGAATGGAAATCGGTCACGGGCGGACAGAACGGGCTGATGAGTTTTGCGCCGCCGACCTTTTTTGGCCACCCGTTCGCGGAGCGGGAAAACGCCATTCTGGCGGTCCTGTTGGCTGCCGTGTCGCTTTACTTGTTCCGACGGCTCGCGGCGGGCGGTTGGGGCAGGGCGATGGTGGCCGTGCGTGACAGTGAGACGGCCGCGCGATCGATTGGATTGAATCCCGTCACGATCAAAACCGCGTCCTTCGCCATCTCGGCGGTTTTCGCGGGCGTTGCCGGCGCGGTCTATGCGCCGCTGCTGATGTTCGTCTCGCCGGACTCTTTCCCCTTTTCGCAATCGATCCTGTTCTTACTGGCCGTGATGGTTGGTGGGGCGGGCTCGCTGTTCGGTCCCGTGGTGGGCGCAGCAATCACCGTACTGCTGCCTGAGCTTTTGTCGCAACTCGCCGAATACCGCCTGTTGTTCGTTGGAGCGTTACTGCTCGTGGTGCTCTGGCTTGCGCCTGAGGGCGTGATTGGAATGCTGTCCCGGCTGATCCCCAGGCGGGCGACTCACGGTGGGCGGCATAAAGCGAAAGCGGATCCGCGCACGTTTCTGTCAGGTGGCGGAGGCCTGGAGGAACTGAACGTCAACGGTATCGGCATCGCCTTCGGTGGCGTGAAGGCTGCTAGCGGCGTGAGCTTTGTTGCCGCGCCAGGCCGAATCACAAGCCTGATCGGGCCGAACGGCGCGGGTAAATCCACGATCCTTAATCTTGTCGGCGGCTTCTACAAACCCGATAGCGGAAGCGTCCGTCTTGGCGACGTCGAGCTTGCGGGGCGACCTGCCTGGTTCATTGCTCGCAACGGCGTCGCGCGAACTTACCAGACCACGCAATTATTCGGCACCATGACGGTGCGGGACAATATCCTGATCGCACTCCGCCGCGGCCGATTGGGCAATCCGCTTGTTGCAGCGGGTCAGGCTGGCGATGAGGATATCGCCGAATCACTGCTGGATTTCGTCGGCTATCGCGGGCGCATCGATATCGATGCGCGTGATCTGGCTCATGTCGATTTACGACTGGTCGAGATCGCCCGCGCACTTGCCACACGTCCGAATGTGCTGCTGCTCGATGAGCCTGCTGCAGGTCTGATGCGATCCGACAAGAATTCGCTTGGTGAGTTGCTGCAAAAGATCGCGGAAACCGGTATCGCCGTGATTCTCGTCGAGCACGACATGCAGCTTGTGATGGATATTTCCAGTCATGTCGTGGTGCTCGATGCAGGCGTTGTGATCGCCGCGGGCACGCCGGCGATCGTTCGCAACGACCCTAACGTGCTGAAGGCTTATCTTGGCGCCAGCGAGATGCAGGCCCATCCGCGGAAAGTGGCGTTTCACGCGCCGGCGGGTGCGGTGGTGCTGTCGTGCGTGGACTTGACGGCTGGTTATGGCGCGGTGCCCGTGCTGCAAAATCTCACCTTGCAGGTGAAACCGGGCGAGATAGTCGCATTGCTCGGTGCCAATGGCGCCGGCAAGTCCACGACAATGCTGGCGGTGAGCGGTCTCCTGCGGCCGGTTGGTGGTTCGATCGTTCTGAAAAATGAGCCCATCGAGGCACTGGCGGCGCATCAGATCGCCGCGCGTGGGCTGGCGCTGGTGCCGGAAGGCCGCCAGTTGTTCACGGAACTGTCCGTGATCGACAACATCATGCTGGGCGCCACAACGCGCCGCGATGCCAATCTTCGTGCTGAGGCAGAAGCGCTGCTCAGGCGGTTTCCAAGGCTGCGTGATCGCGTCAATACCCGCGCCGGGTTGTTGTCCGGCGGCGAGCAGCAAATGGTCGCGATTGCCCGAGGCCTGATGGCCAAGCCGAAAATCCTGCTGCTGGATGAGCCGTCGCTCGGCCTTGCCCCCGCGATGATCAGCGAGCTGTTCGCGGTGCTCGCGGATTTGCGGGATGAGGGCGTCACGATTCTTCTGGTCGATCAGATGGCGGCTTTGGCATTGAAAGTCGCCGATCGCGGTTATGTCCTTGAGTCCGGCAAGATCGTTCACGAAGATTCCGCTGCGGCGCTGGCGCAAGACCCGGCGCTCGAGGCAGCGTATCTCGGCAAGACGAAAGCGGTTTCCTGATGCCCAACGATTTTCTCCTGCGCAATGTCACGATCGCCGGGCGCAGCCGCGACGTTTTTGATATCGCGATCCGGGACGGAATCATCAGGGATATTGCGCCGCATATCACATCCGATGCGCCGGGCGAGGATGCCGCGGGACGGCTTGTCGTGCCCGGCTTTGTCGACAGCCATATCCATCTCGACAAATCCTGCATCCTTGATCGCTGTACGATCGAGCAGGGGACGCTGCAGGAAGCCATCGCGCAGGTCGCGGCCGCCAAACGCGGGTTCAGTGAGGGTGACGTCTACGCACGCGCCGCGCGCACGCTGGAGAAGGCGATCCTTCACGGCACGACGGCGATGCGAACTCACGTCGAGGTCGACGCACGGATCGGATTGACGAGCTTTCACGCCATACAAAGGCTTAAAAACGATTATGCGTGGGCGATTGACCTTGAGCTTTGCGTTTTTCCGCAGGAGGGGCTGATCAACGATCCCGGCACCGAGGAGGTGCTGGTGAAGGCGTGCGAAGCCGGAGCCGATCTTATCGGAGGATGTCCGTATGCCGACAGCGATCGCTCCGGGCATATCAATCGTATCTTCGACATCGCGCAGCGCTTCGATCTGGATATCGACTTTCATCTCGATTTCGATCTGGACCCGTCCTGGACTGATATGGAGGAGGTCTGCCGTCAAGCGGGGGCGCGGCGCTATGGTGGCCGGGTCACCATCGGCCATGTCACAAAATTGTCCGCGATGCCGCCAAAGGAATTTGCGGCATGGGGCAGGCGCCTTGCGGATGCGGGTGTCGCCGTCACGGTTCTGCCCTCGACCGACCTGTTTCTGACCGGGCGAGATTGCGATCACAACATCCCTCGTGGTGTCACCCACGCGCACCGGCTTTCCGAACACGGCGTCACATGTTCGCTAGCCACGAACAATGTTCTCAATCCGTTTACGCCGCTTGGCGACTGCTCGCTGATCCGTATCGCCAATCTCTACGCCAATGTCGCCCAGATTGGCGACACCGCGTCGCTGTGCTCATGCCTCGATATGGTGACCAGCGGTCCCGCAAAGCTGATGAACATTGCGCATTACGGAGTTGAGATCGGTCACCCGGCCGATCTTGTTGTTCTGGATTGCGCTGATCAAGCGGCGGCTGTTGCTGAAATCGTCCAGCCGCTTTTTGCGTTGAAGCGAGGACGCCGCAGTTTTACCCGCGCCGCTCCAATATTGCACCGGCCGCAGACGATTGCACGTCCGAGACTGTTGCGTTCGACGTGATGATCTTGTTCCGCTCCAGACGATCCTGTCCGAGCGGGATCAGTCTTCGCCGCGTGGATAACAGATGATGGAGAGAAACCGGATCGGCAGCTTCACCATTTCTTCGGGTCCATGCGGCGCGTCGGCATCGAAGAACAGGCTATCGCCGGGCGACATGGCGTAGCGCTTGTCGGCGTGCCGATAGACCACTTTGCCTTCGAGCATGTAAAGAAATTCCATACCGGAATGCTGGAACAGCGGGAATACATCTGACTCCTTCGTCAGCGTGATCATATAAGGCTCGACGACAAGGCGCGCGTTCTGGTCACCGTTATATCCAAGCAGGTGGTACTGGTGACCGTTGCGGGTGCCGCGCCGTTCAATCGCGAGGCCTTCTCCCGATTTAACGAAACTGACGGATCGGCGTTCTTCGTAGCGCCTGAAGAATGACGTCACCGGCACACCGAGTGCGCGCGACAGGGCCTGAAGCGTTGTCAGCGAGGGCGACGTCATGCCGTTTTCGATCTTCGACAGCATTCCGAGTGAAATGCCTGTTGCTGCGGCGAGATCGGATATCTTGATGCCGAGCTTGTTGCGGAAGTTCCGGACCTCGCGTCCTATCGCGACTTCGAGAATGTTGTCACGCGCCTCCGAGAGCGCATGAGGATCCTGACTCATCAACTTGGTTGGGACTAACGGAGCCTTTTCGCCGTCCGATCGCTTCCAGTTCGCGACATCCTCGGCTTCACGCTTTGCAGCTTGCTTGGCCGTCTGATGTTTCGCTTGCTCCTTTGCCATCGTGTATCCATTGCCGGGCGTCACATCGTCAGAGCGATCGCTTCGCGGTACGGCCGCCGAACTCCTCGGCGGCATCCTGAAGGCACGCTAACATGTATACGCGGGACGCGCTATCAGCTAGCAGGTGATAGGTCGGCTCTCCATCCGCATCCGCGCGCAATACAATCGAATTGAGCCGAGCAACCGAGGTTTGTGCGATACGAAAGTCGGTGAAGCGATGCGTTCTGAAGTCGACGGCGCACAGCTTGGCCAGCATCTCCGGCGCCGATGCTCCTTGCATGGAAAACCATGCATGGCTGTGGCGGCGAAGCAGCGGGTAGGTCCCTCCCGCCTCGTCGATGCGCCAGCTGTTTTCAAGGTCGGAAAGCCTGACGGCATTTTCGCGAGCGGCCCCGAGCAAGAAAACCTCGCTCGCCGCAAGCACCATGCAGATCAATCCGTCGGACTGAGGGAATGCGCGGTTGGGCTGGTTTTCAAGGACGAGGCCTTTGGCCTGCATCGCGGCAAGCGTGCCGCGGCCCTTAAAGCCGAGACGGGGCAGAGCGGACAAATCCGTAATCGTCAGCGGTTTGGCCGACATTTTTAAATTTCCTGCCGCTTGTTATCGGGATCATAGAACGGCGTCGGAATGACCTTGGCTTGCACCATGCGGCCACCGTCGATGCGAATGCTGAACGATGAGCCCACACTGCTCCGCTCTGGCGGCACATAGGCCAGACCGATGACCTTGTTCAGCGACGGTGATTGCACGGCCGAGGTGATGCGGCCGATGATATTTCCGTTCTCGATAATCAGATGATTTTCTTTTGGGCAAGGCGCTGCGGGATCCGACAGCGTAAAGCCGATAAGCTGGCGGGTAATTCCCTTGGCGATCTGCATGTCGACCGAACGCTTTCCGAGATAGGATGGTTTTGTTTTCGACAGCGCCCAATTCATGCCGGCTTCGGCCGGATGGGTCAGGCCGTCGGTATCTTGCCCGATGATGATGTGTCCCTTTTCCAGCCGCAGCACGCGCTGGGCCTCGACGCCGAATGGCTTGATGCCGAACGGCTCTCCCGCAGCAAAAAGAATATCCCACAAGGTCGCGCCGAAATCCGACGGGCAATGGATTTCATATCCCAGTTCGCCAACAAAGCCGACGCGCAGGATTCGCACGGGAATTGTGGTAAGATGTCCGGTTCGTACGGCAAGATAAGGGAAGCCTTCGGACGAAAAATCGATATCGCTTTCAAGCTTCTCGATCACCGCGCGGGCATGAGGACCGGCGATGTTCACTGCGGCATATGCGGATGTGACGTTGGCGATATCGACGTCGAGTCGCCATTGCTGATTCCAGAACCCCATCAGCCGATAGACCTGATCGACCGCGCTCGTCGTCGCGGTGACGTAGAAGTGCTGATCGTGCAATCGGCAGGCCACGCCATCATCGATGATAACGCCGCTCTCATCGGTGAGGAGAGCGTAGCGGGTTCGGCCCACCGGCTGCTTGAGGAAATTGAACGTATAAATGCGGTCAAGGAAGGTGGCGGCGTCAGGGCCACGAATTTCCAATCCTCCGAGCGTCGAGACGTCGATGATGCCGACACCGTCACGTACGGCCTTCACCTCAGCGGCGATCGCGTCTGCGCTCGTTTCTTTCGAGCCGTAATAGGCCGGACGGATCCACAAACCGGCGGGCATCATTTTGGCGCCCAAAGTAACGTGCCGGTTATGCATGGCGGTCAATCGGGTCGGCTCAAAACCACGGCCTGCCAGATGTCCGAATTTTTCGGGGACAAGCGGCGGGCGGAATGTGGTCGTTCCGACTTTTTCGATATCCCGTCCTGTTTCACGCGCAACGAGGCGGATGGTGTTGAGGTTGGCATGACGGCCCTGGCTGGGACCGAGTCCGGCGGTCGAATAGCGTTTGACAAGCTGAATGTCGTCGTACCCTGCATCCACAGTGTCGATGATATCGCGAGCCTTCAAATCCTCGTCGAAATCAACAAAGTCCTTGCCGTGCGAGGTATCCGGAGTAATGGGCCAGGGATATGTGATGTCCCGCGCGCTGATATCCTCGATCAGGCTGAGTGGCGCCATCGGATGCAATTCATCTGCGGCTTTCGCCGCGAGTTGTCCAATTCGCGTCGAATGCTCGGCAACGAGGGCCTCTGACCAGACACCCGCAACGGAGCCAGCCAATGATACGCCGTCCGGCAAATCTGCCGCACGATGCATGGCGATGGTAGGATCGTAGACGACCTTTGCGCCGGTGTGACAGGCAAGGTTGATCGCGGGCGTGTAACCCGCACTCATCAAAACCAGATCGCACGCGATCCATTCCGATGGTCCGCGCTCGTCCTGATCGATGATCTGGGCAACGGCGACAGACGTGACACGCTGTCGGCCCTTTGCGGCGACCGGGATGGAACGGGAGATGATCCGGACGCCCCGCGCTTTGGCTGCGGCCGCAGCTTCGTCGTCGGTGGGTGTTTCACGTAGATCGACGATGGCGGCGACGCTGACTCCTGCATCAAGAAGATCGAGCGCGGCGTCGTAGCCAAAGCGATTTGCGGTGGCGATCACCGCACGCGTCCCCGGTTTGACTCCGTAAAGCCGCATCAGGCGCTGTGCGGCGTCGGCGAACATAATGCCGGGAAGGTCGTTGTTCGCGAACACGACGGGTTGATCGTATCCGCCGGTCGCAAGGATCGTCTGCTTTGTGCGGATCTTGAACAGGCGATTGTCCTTGAGCGCAGCGACCCAGTTGTCTGCGAACAGACCGCTGACCGTTGTTTCGGTCATCAGTCTAAGATTGGGCAATTGCTCGGCCCGCGAAACCAGTTGGTTTCGTGTGGCGTCCGCATCGCCGCGGCTTGCCTTCACGCGGCCATGGAGCAAAGATCCGCCAAGCTGCGGCCATTCGTCGATCAGGAGCGTGTCCGCTCCGGTTTCGGCGGCCGCGATCGCAGCGCTCAAGCCGGCTGGGCCACCGCCGACCACCAGGACATCGCAAAACAGATACTGTTTGTCGAAATAGCCGTGGTGGGCTTTGGGATCGAGTGTTCCAAGTCCGGCGAGGGCGCGTATCGGGCGTTCGAAAAACCTCCAGGCTCCATGAGGGCGGAAGAACGTCTTGTAATAAAACCCGACAGGCAAAAATCGCGAGAACAGACCGATTGCAGAGAGCAAGTCGCGATCCAGCGAGCCCATCTTGTTGATCGACGTCGCGGTCATGCCTTGCGCAATCTTTTGCCGGTCACCGCGAACATTCGGTTCTGCGCCGATCTGGACCATCGCGTTGGTGTCGTGGCCAGCCATGGTGAGCGCGCCGCGCGGGCGATGATATTTGAACGATCGGGACAGCACGTGACGGCCCGAAGCCATTAACGCACTTGCGATAACGTCTCCTGCAAAGCCGCTGTAATTCTCACCATCGAAGGTGAAGGCGATCGGCTGCTGCCGGTCGAGCAGCGAGCCCCACTGATCATCCGAAAGTCTGTTCTGAGCGATCATGGGGCGGTATCCGCAAAATAATCCGCTGTGGTTTTGGTCCAGAGGATTTCGTCGGTGAGGCGGTTCCGCCGAGCGATGAACCAGTAATTGCTGGGGGCGTGCAGCCACCATTCGTCAGCTTCACCGGCGACGTTGTCTTCAATGAAAAGATAGTCGGTCCATTCCTTGTTCGAGCAGGAGGAAGCCGGTGTGTTTTTGACGTCACCCATCCAGACAAATTCCTGGATGTTGCGGGGGCCGTTCAGAGGGCAATGCATAATCTTCATGAGGTGTTCTCAGTGACCGACTGACGCCGCGCCTTTTTCGCCGACCAGATCGAAGTTATGGAAGCGATCAATTGCGAAAGGCTTGAGCAGATCAGGTTGCCGGCCGGTGGCGACGCATTCGGCCATCCGGTAGCCGCAAACGGGCGTGGCCTTGAATCCCCAAGTGCCCCAACCGGAGTCAATGTAATAGTTCTCAAGAGGCGTGAGTCCCATTACGGGCGAGAAATCGGGGGTCATGTCCGCGATGCCGGCCCATTGCCGCAGCACGCGGAGCTCGGCCATGAATGGAAACAGCTCAAGCATGTGGGCCATCAAGCCTTCCTTGAAGTCAAGCGTCGAGCGCGATGAATAAAGACCGTAAGGATCGGTCGCCCCGCCCATCACCATTTCGCCGCGCGCACTTTGCGAGATATAGACGTGCAGCGATCCCGACACGACAATCTGGTCTAGGATCGGTTTGACGGGCTCGGATACACAGGCTTGCAACGGAATAGTCTTGATCGGAAGCCGGAAGCCGGCGAGCGATGACACGCGGCTCGAGGAGCCCGCCACGGCCTGAATGACTTTCCCGGCGTAGAGTCGTCCGCGATTTGTTTCAACGCCAACGGCGCGGTTCCCTTCCTTCAGGATATCCGTGACTTCCGTGCCCGGATGAACCTCCACGCCGTGTGCCATGGCACCCTTTGCGTAACCCCAGGCGACGGCGTCGTGGCGTGCGAGCGCACCGGGCGGATGATAGAGCGCGCCAAGGATCGGATAACGCACATTGTCCGACACGTTCATGGTGGGACATATACGTGCGACGTCGTCGGCATCGATCACTTCCGAATCAACGCCGAGATGCTTGTTGACTTCCGCGCGCCATCGCGCCGTCCGCATTGCGGCATCGGTGTGGGCGAGCGTGAAATGCCCGCGCTCTGAATACATGATGTTGATATCAAGTTCTTCGGAGAGGCCGCGAAAAAGCTCCACCGATTCCTTGTAAAAGGCGACGCCTTCTGGCGTGAGATAGTTCGCGCGCACGATGGTGGTGTTGCGCGCAGTATTGCCGCCGCCCATCCATGACTTGTCCAGCACGGCGATGTTCTTGATGCCGTGGCGGGTCGCCAGATAATACGCGGTCGCGAGGCCGTGGCCGCCGGCGCCGATAATGATGACATCGTAGCTGCTCTTGAATTCCGGCTGCCATCGGAATTGCGGGGCGTCACGACGCTTTGGGTTCAGTCCGTATTTCAGCAGTGTAAGTGGCAAAGGTAACTCCGAAGAGCCGCTGACCGTGAAGGGCGGCCTTTTGTGGCGCGTAACCTGCCCCAGGCTGAATACTTTCTCAAGAGGAAACTTAATTTCTTGCTATTGAAAACCAGTTGGAGGCTTGCTAATGACAATCCGTGCCGTGGTTGCCACGGGCAACAGGAACAGAGGCGATGTGCGGAATTGTAGGGCTCTTCATCAAGGACAAGGCGCTCGAGCCTGAGCTTGGCAAGTTATTGTCGGGAATGCTGGCAACGATGTGTGATCGTGGTCCGGATAGCGCGGGGTTTGCGGTTTACGGGCAGGAAGAAAGCGGCATGGCGAAGATCACCCTGCAGTCGCCGGAGCCATCGCGGTTTGCCGGACTTGACGCGGAACTTGGCGAACTGCTCGGCACGAAAGTCAGTATTGCCACCAAGGACACACACGCAGTCCTTCGGCTGGATGAATCCCTTGCGGCGCAGGCCCGCGAAATTCTGCGTGAAAAATATCCGCATTTACGCGTCATGGGCGTGGGAGAGCGGATCGAGATCTACAAGGAGGTCGGTTATCCGACCGACGTTGCCGATCGTTTCGGTCTCGCGGGCATGAGCGGCACTCACGGCATCGGCCACACCCGCATGGCGACCGAATCGGCTGTGACGACCATGGGAGCTCATCCATTTTCGACGGGGGCCGATCAGTGCCTGGTGCACAACGGCTCGCTATCGAACCACAACAATCTCCGCCGCGAACTCAAGCATGAGGGCATGAGGTTTGAGACGGAGAACGACTCAGAGGTCGCTGCCGCGTATCTGACTGCGCAAATGGACAAGGGGCTCAGCCTTGGCGGGGCACTGGAGAAAAGCCTCGGCGATCTCGACGGTTTCTATACTTTCGTTGTCGGCACGCATAGCGGCTTCGGCGTGCTGCGTGATCCGATCGCCTGCAAGCCCGCAGTGCTGGCTGAAACTGATCGCTACGTGGCTTTCGGCTCTGAATATCGCGCTCTTGTCGGCTTGCCCGGCATTGAAAACGCGAAAGTCTGGGAACCTGAACCCGCCACTGTCTATTTCTGGGAGCGTTGATCATGCCCACGGTCGATCTGGCAACGAGCGAGTTGCGCTCCTTGAATCAGGCACTGCATCAGATCAGCGACGGCACCAATGAAACGCATTGGGACATCACCAATCCTCGCGGAGCGCATGCGGTGGCTGTCGGCGTCAATGCCCCCGTCGATATCAGCATTCAGGGCAGCGTCGGTTATTACTGTGCCGGAATGAACCGTCAGGCCAAGATCACGGTTCACGGTTCAGTCGGACCGGGTGTTGCCGAGAACATGATGTCGGGCGAGGTCATCGTGAAGGGTGACGCCAGCCAATATGCCGGTGCAACGGGTAAGGGCGGATTGCTTGTCATCGAAGGTAATGCATCGTCGCGTTGCGGGATATCAATGAAGGGCATCGATATTGTCGTGCGAGGCAATATCGGCCACATGTCGGCCTTCATGGCGCAGGCAGGCAACCTTGTTGTGTGCGGTGACGCCGGAGATGCACTGGGCGACTCGATCTATGAGGCCCGGCTGTTTGTTCGCGGCTCCGTGAAAAGCCTTGGCGCCGATTGCGTCGAAAAGGAAATGCGGCCGGAGCATCTCGAATTGCTGACGCAATTGCTCGAACGCGCCGGTGTTGCGAACCTGAAGGCGCAGGACTTCAAGCGATACGGCTCTGCACGCAAGCTCTACAACTTCAACATCGATCACGCGGACGCCTACGGTTAATCGGCAGGTTTTTCGCACTGAGTCTTCACGTTCAGCGGGCCTTTTCAAGAATGTCTTACGTTAATCCGCCTACCGTTCCACGCAAGTCAGCCACTTTCGACGATTACACACTGTCTGAAATCCGGCGTGCGGCGACGGCCGGTATCTATGACATTCGCGGCGCGGGCGCGAAGCGCAAGGTGCCGCATTTCGACGATTTGTTGTTCCTCGGCGCGTCGATGTCGCGCTATCCGCTGGAGGGGTACCGCGAACGCTGCGACACCGATGTTGTGCTCGGTTCGCGCTTTGCCAAAAAGCCCCTGCACTTGAAGATTCCCATTACCATCGCCGGCATGAGTTTCGGTTCGCTCTCAGCCAACGCCAAGGAGGCGCTTGGCCGTGGTGCGACGGCCGCGGGAACGTCGACCACGACCGGCGACGGGGGCATGTCAACCGAAGAACGCGGCCAATCACAAACGCTGGTCTACCAATATCTGCCATCGCGTTACGGCATGAATCCGGAAGACTTGCTGAAGGCGGACGCCATCGAAATCGTGATCGGGCAGGGCGCGAAACCGGGCGGTGGCGGCATGTTGCTCGGACAGAAGATCACCGATCGCGTTGCGGCGATGCGGACGTTGCCCAAGGGCATCGATCAGCGCTCGGCGTCGCGTCATCCGGACTGGACCGGTCCGGACGATCTCGAAATCAAAATTCTCGAACTGCGCGAAATCACCGATTGGCAGAAGCCGATTTTCATCAAGGTCGGCGGCGCGCGGCCCTATTACGACGTCGCTTTGGCTGTGAAGGCAGGCGCCGACGTGGTGGTGGTCGATGGGATGCAGGGCGGGACCGCAGCGACCCAGGAGGTCTTTATAGAAAACGTCGGTATGCCGACGCTCGCTTGCATCCGTCCCGCGGTTCAGGCGTTGCAGGATCTCAACATGCACCGCAAGGTGCAACTGATCGTGTCGGGTGGAATCCGAAACGGAGCTGACGTTGCGAAGGCGCTTGCGCTGGGCGCGGACGCTGTGTCGATCGGAACTGCCGCGCTTGTCGCGCTCGGCGATAATGATCCGCTTCATGAAGCGGAGTATCAGCAGCTCGGCACGACAGCGGGAGCTTACGATGACTGGCATGAAGGGAGGGACCCCGCCGGCATCACCACGCAAGACCCTCAATTGATGGCGCGCCTCGATCCCGTTCTCGCGGGCCGCCGCCTCGCCAATTACCTGAAAGTCATGACCCTGGAAGCGCAGACGATCGCGCGTGCCTGCGGTCATAACCATGTGCACAATCTTGAGCCGGAAGATTTGTGTGCGCTCACCGTTGAAGCTGCTGCGATGGCGCGTGTGCCATTGGCCGGGACCGACTGGATTCCCGGGCGCGGTAACTTCTGAGGATCAACAGCCAACGAGAGAGACGTCGTCGTGTCACAAGATCTGGCTTCCGTCGCGAAAGAGCGTGGCATTCGCTATTTTATGATCTCCTATACCGACCTTTTTGGCGCGCAACGCGCCAAGCTGGTGCCGGCCGCGGCGATCTCCGAAATGCAAAAAGACGGCGCGGGCTTTGCGGGCTTCGCAACCTGGCTGGATATGACCCCCGCGCATCCGGACCTGTTTGCCCTGCCGGACGCCGACGCCGTCGTGCAGTTGCCCTGGCGCAAGGATGTTGCATGGGTGCCGGCCGATTGCGTGATGGACGACAAGAACGTCGCGCAGGCGCCGCGCATTGTTCTGAAAAATCTTGTCGCGGAGGCTGTCAAGAAAGGCTTGCACGTCAAGACCGGTGTGGAGGCGGAGTTTTTCCTGATCGATCAGGACGGCTCTGCGATTTCCGACACCAAGGATAACGCCATAAAGCCCTGTTACGATCAGCAGGCGCTGATGCGCCGTTATGACGTCATCTCCGAAATCTGCGACTATATGCTGGAGCTTGGCTGGCAGCCTTACCAGAACGACCATGAGGATGCGAACGGACAGTTCGAGATGAACTGGATGTTCGCCGATGCACTGGTCACGGCTGATCGCCACTCGTTTTTCAAGTTCATGGTGCGATCGGTTGCGGAGAAGCACGGCCTGCGCGCCACTTTCATGCCAAAACCGTTTCCGAACCTCACTGGCTCGGGTTGCCACATTCACGTCTCGGTCTGGGATGAGTCGGGAAAGACCAACAAATTTCTGAACACTGCGGATGAGATGGGTCTTTCGGCGGAGGGCTATAACTTTCTTGGTGGGATCATGAAGCACGCCGAGGCGCTCGCTGCGATCACCAATCCGACGGTGAACAGTTACAAGCGGATCAACGCCCCTCGCACCATTTCGGGCGCGACTTGGTCGCCAAATTCGGTGACCTGGACCGGAAACAATCGCACGCACATGGTGCGCGTGCCTGGCAAGGGCCGGTTCGAGTTGCGTCTGGCAGATGGCGCTGTGAATCCCTACCTGCTGCAGGCCGCCGTTATTGCTGTCGGTCTCGATGGTCTCGCGACCAAGGCTGACCCCGGCAAGCGCCTCGATATCGACATGTATGAACTCGGCCATACGGTGAAAGACGCGCCGAAGCTTCCATTAAACCTTCTCGATGCGCTGCGCTCATTTGACAAGGACACATCGTTCAAAGCGGCCCTGGGCAACGAATTCGCCAGCGCTTATCTCAAGTTGAAGCAGCTGGAATGGAACAGCTATGCGTCCCACTTCACTCAGTGGGAACGCGAGAACACGCTCGATATCTGAGACATGACGGCAGCTCTTGTTGATGGCGTGAAGCACGCTGCAAATCTGCGTGCAAAGACGTCCGTGCGCGCGAAAGCCTTTTATTATTTTCATGGAAGGCGGACGCGGTTGGACGTCATCATTGTCGGCAGTCATGCGGAGAGCGGAGCCTACGACAAAGCAGGCCGTCGAAACGGAAATCGACGGCCGGCTGATCGAGTTGCCAGAGAGTATCAGTGCCGAACGGCTTCTGACGGAAATCGATCACCTGAATAAGGATGCCAATGTCGATGGTATTCTGGTTCAGTTGCCCTTGCCGGATCATCTCGACGCCGGCGTGGTCCTGGATGCGATTGATCCGGCCAAGGACGCGGATGGATTTCACCCGGTGAATGTCGGGCGGCGCTCAAAGAAAACGCGAGGAAACCTCCGGTGGATGATCGAGCGCGTGTGCGATGTATTCCAGAGCGCTTTGCAGCCGGTCGCGTCCGGCCGGACCACCGAGACACACCCTTGCGGCCTCGGCTGGCTCACCTGACACGGTGAATGCGTCGCTTGCGACGACACCAATTCCGATTGCCTGCGTGTGTGCGATAAAAGCGGCCCGTGTCCATGGCTTCGGCAGCGTGACCCACAGGTTGAAGCTCATCGGATCCGCGCGATAGGTGCCTTTCGGCATGATCGACGCGGCCAGTTCTTGCCGTGCCCTTGTTTCGGCACGGATGAAGCGAAGGATGGTGTCGGCCGTGCCGTCCTCGATCCAGCGAGTTGCGAGGGCGACCGTCAGCGGAGAGGCCATCACATTCGCTGCGCGCAGCGCCGCCATGAACGGCCATGCCGATTTCGCGTCGGGGACAACCACATAGGCGGTGCGCAGTCCCGCGCCGATGCATTTTGCCAATCCGGCGACGTGCCACGTCAGGTCGGGCGCGATGGCGGCGAAGGGCGGCAGTCCGTGCGCCGGAACGAAGCCATAGGCATCGTCCTCGACAATCGGTACGCGAGACCGTCTTGCGACATTGGCGATCGCTTCCCGGCGCTTTTCGGGAATCGTCATGGTGGTCGGATTTTGCAGAGTGGGGTTCAGATAGATCGCTTTCGGCTTCAGCTTCTTGCAGGCGTCTGCGAATGCATCCGGATCGATGCCGTCGTTATCCATCGGCAATCCGACGAGTTTGACGCGCTGTTGTGCGGCGATGGCGCGGATGCCCGGATAGGTGATCTCCTCGCACAGCACCACATCGCCGGGCGAAGCGAGGATCGAAAGGATTCCGTTGAGCGCGGCGTGTGCGCCGGGGGTAACAAAGACACGTTCCTGGCTGGGAATGAGTGCGCGCCGCCCGAGCCATGCGGAAGCTGCGTCCTTATCGGCGCGTGAACCACCGAACACCTGATAGCGCAAGTGCGTGAGCAGATTTTCGCTGATGTTGGCGACGCCGTCCTGCATTCGCGCGATCAGTTCGGGATCGGTCGGCTCAGGCGGCAGATTCATGGAAAGGTCGACGGGCCCGGTCGAAGCGGGTTTTGTCCGCCGCGTCTGCTTGGCACGTTCGATCACAAATGTTCCCTGGCCGACGCGCGACTCCACAAAGCCGCGCTTCTGAGCTTCGACATAGCCGCGCGCGACAGTCGTGAAATCCATATTCAACCGCGCCGCGAGTTTGCGTTGTGGCGGCAGTCTGTCGCCGACTGACAGCCGGCCCGTTTTCACATCGCTTTCGATGATGTCGGCAATGGCCAGATAGCGCGGCTTTTCGAGATCGGTGAGGTCGGGAGTCCAGTCTTTCATGTGCTGCGATTCAATCCGAGGAACAACCATTCATAGCAATTGACTGGATGTTGTTGCAAACACTTTATACCGTCAGGCGGAGGGCGCCGTGCAAAAAGCGTCGGCAAAGTTATGCCTGTTATCACGTCACCTTCTGCGAAAACACTATCGCGCGCAGGACGAATTGAATGGAAAATTGAATGGGTATTGTTGGATTTGTTGATGTTTTAATTTGACCAGTCAATTGGCACGCTTGTTGCAAAACTTACTCCGCGCACCCGCGCAATGTCAGCAGTCCATTTGGGAGTAAGAGATGCCAACAGTCACAAAGCCGGCCCATGAAAAGGGCGACTTTCTGGTCGACTATGAAGATAAGAAGTTCGAGGACGTCAAAGCCGCGCCGGGCGAAAAGGCGCTGGTGACATTCCATACCGTTGCGTTCGAAGGCTCGATCGGTCTTGTCAATTTGCTGCAGGCGTTGCGATTGCAGCGCAAGGGGTTCGAGACTTCCGTTTTGCTGTACGGCCCCGGCGTCACGCTCGGCGTCCTGCGCGGTTTCCCCAAGCTGGGTGATGAGCCGTTTCCAGGCGCGCAGAATTTCGGCAATCAGATTGAGAAATTCATGGCTGAAGGCGGCAAGGTCTATTGCTGCCGGTTCGCACTCCAGATGCTTTACGGCCATGGCGAAGGCTCACTGATCCCCGGCATCATTCCGATCAGCCCGCTGGATGTGCTCGATTGCATCCTGCTGCATCGCCGCGACAACGCGTTCATCCTCAACACCTGGACGTTGTGATCAGACCGCGAGCCGGTACGGGAGGCTGTTTTGACCGACAGGAAAATCGTCAGAGTTGCCGCAGTTCAGATCGCGCCGGATATCGAACGTGCAGCCGGAACGCTTGACCGCGTTCTGGCTGCGATCTCCGATGCCGCCTCGAAAGGGGCGGAATTGGTGGTGTTTCCGGAAACCTTCGTCCCCTGGTATCCCTATTTCTCGTTTGTGAAGCCGCCGGTGCAGACCGGTGCCGATCATCTCAAGCTTTACGAAAATGCGGTGGTGGTGCCGGGACCGATCACCGATGCCGTCAGCGCGGCGGCGCGGCGTCATCACATCGTAATCGTGCTCGGCGTCAACGAGCGCGACCATGGCTCACTTTATAACACTCAGCTTGTATTCGATGCCGATGGCGCGCTGCTCCTGAAGCGCCGCAAGATCACCCCGACATTTCATGAGCGTATGATCTGGGGGCAGGGCGACGCCTCAGGCCTTAAGGTGGTCGACACCGCTGCCGGAAGGGTGGGGGCGCTGGCCTGTTGGGAGCATTACAATCCTCTCGCCCGCTACGCGCTGATGGCGCAGCACGAAGAAATTCACATCGCTCAATTTCCCGGCTCGCTGGTCGGCCCGATCTTTGCCGAGCAGATCGAGGTGACGATCCGTCATCACGCGCTGGAGAGCGGCTGTTTTGTTGTGAACGCGACCGGCTGGCTCACCGAGGAGCAGATCGCGACGATCATGCCGGACGAGAAGCTGCGCGGGGGACTGCGTGGCGGCTGCATGACCGCGATCATCTCCCCGGAAGGCCGGCATATTGTGCCACCTCTGACGGAAGGCGAGGGAATTCTGATCGCCGATCTCGACATGAGTCTGATCCTGAAGCGCAAGCGGATGATGGATTCGGTCGGCCACTATGCGCGGCCCGAACTTCTCAGCCTGATGATCGACAACAGAGCCACTTCGCCCATGCATGTAATGGGCGAAGCGAGGACCGACATTTCCGAGACTGGTGAGGACAAAGCAGATGACGCAGGCCATGCCGACACAGGAGCTTATCAACGAGCTGCAATCCTTCGGAGTGCGGCTGGTTGAACCAAAGGCAGGCGTCGAAAGCCGCCGCGGTGGAGCTGGCCCTTCTGACCACAAGGCGATGACGCTCGACGGCATGACGGTCATGGTGCCGGTGCATTCGGCGCCGGCGTTTGAGAGCCCATATCTCGTTGAGAGGCCGGATGAGAACGGCAAGAGCAAGGTCAGCCGCGATGGCATGACGCTCGGCGAAATCAGCTTCCCACTGCGGCCGAAGTTCTATGACCTTTCGACCGCAGACGGCACTCCTTACTCAAAGATCGCGGTGCTGCATGGCCGCGATGTGCTGGCAACGACGGTGCTGCAAACCTGTATCCGTTATCAGAGCCGGACCAAGACCTGCCAGTTCTGCGCGATTGGCCAGTCGCTTGCGGCGGGCCGCACCATCGAGCGCAAGACGCCCGCGCAGCTGGCGGAGGTCGCAAAGGCGGCCGTCGAACTCGATGGCGTCAAACACATGGTGATGACGACCGGCACGCCGCCGGGTTCTGACCGGGGTGCATCGATCCTCGCGGAAAGCGCGGTGGCCATCAAGCGCGCAGTTGATTTGCCAATTCAGGCGCAATGCGAGCCGCCGGATGACGATGTGTGGTTCGAGCGGATGAAAAACGCAGGTGTTGACGCGCTTGGCATGCATCTTGAGGCCGTCAGTGATGACGTGCGGCAACACATCATGCCAGGCAAGGCACAGGTGCCGCTATCGCGGTATTTCTCGGCTTTCGAAGCGGCGGTGCCGGTTTATGGGCGCGGGCAGGTTTCGACCTACATACTTGCGGGCCTCGGTGACACTGCCGAGCAAATTCTCGATATGTCGCAAAAGCTGGTCGCAATCGGGGTCTACCCGTTCGTCGTGCCGTTTGTGCCGATCTCCGGCACGCCGCTGGAAAGTCATCCGACGCCATCGCCTGCTTTCATGAATTCGATTCTGGCTCCGCTCGCGCGCATGGTCCGCGAAGCGGGCATGCGTGCCACCGACATCAAGGCAGGCTGCGGCAAGTGCGGCGCGTGCTCGGCGCTCTCCACCTATGAAAGGGCGCTGGCATGATCTTCGAGCCATTCAAGCCGTTTGTTGCAAGCGCCTTCCAGATCAAGTTCGCGACACTGCGGTGGGAAATCGAGGCTGCGGCTGCTCTGCGGCGTGCGGTGTTTTGCGAGGAGCAGAAGATTTTCAGCGGCGACGACCGGGACGCCGTCGACGACGTCGCAATCCCGATTGTCGCCCTGTCAATGCTGGGTGTCGGTGCGGATGCGGTTGTCGGGACGGTGCGGATTCATGAGCCGGAGCCCGGCGTGTGGTGGGGATCGCGGCTGGCCGTCGCGATGGATCATCGCTCGGTCAACACGCTTGGCGGGTCGCTGATCAAGCTGGCCGTGTCGTCGGCGCATGCGCGCGGCTGTAAACTATTTCTTGCTCATGTGCAGGCGCAGAATGTGCCGTTGTTCCGCCGGATGCATTGGCGTTCGGTCGACGAGATCGACATTCACGGCCGCCTTCATCATCGCATGGAGGCCGACCTCAATTACTACCCGCCGTTTCCTGCGCCGGAAGTCGGTTTCGTCGCGCTGCCGAAAAAGGTTGCGTGAGGATGGGCAATCTCGAAGCACTCGCCAACATGCTGCGCAGCAGTGCCGGACTGTCCGCGAAGCGTGACATCGCCTCGGTCGCTTCACGGCTTGAAGTGTCGGGTGCCTCGAGCGTGCCGGTGGGTGACGACTGTGCCGCGATCGAGGACGGCGAGGGCTTCACGCTGTTCGCCATCGAAGGCTTCATGAATCAGTTTGTCACCGTCGATCCTTGGTTCGCGGGTTGGTGCGGCGTGATGGTGAACGTTTCGGACGTTGCAGCGATGGGCGGGCGGGCGGTCGCCGTGGTCGACGCCATTTGGGCAAATGGCGTCAGAGAAGCCGATCCAGTTCTGGCCGGACTGCACGCGGCCGCAACGGCATTCGGTATTCCGATCGTCGGTGGCCATACCAATCTGAAGACCGACCGCGCTCAGTTGTCGGTCGCGATCCTGGGCAAGGCAAAGAGGCTTCTCACGAGTTTCGATGCGACGCCCGGCGACCGCTTGATCGCGGCGATCGATTTGCGCGGCCGCTACCGCGAGCAGTTTTTGAACTGGGAAGCGGCGACCACTGCGCCGCATGGGCGGCTGCGCGGCGATTACGAACTGCTGCCGATCATTGCCGAATCAGGATTGTGCAAATCAGCGAAGGATATCAGTCAGGGAAGCGTCGTCGGAACGGCGGCAATGCTCGCCGATTGTTCCGGAGTTGGCGTGTCGATCGATATTCGCGCTATTCCGAAGCCGGACGGCGTCGCCTGTGAGCGCTGGCTGTCCACATTTCCGAGTTTTGGATTCCTGCTATCGGTGGCGCCTGCGCATGTTTCGGAAGTGATCGAGAAATTCCATCGCCGCGGTATTGCCGCCGGCGATATCGGCTTGGTGACGGCTGATCGGCGCGTGACCATCACCGATGGCGTGTCGAGTGAGACAGTTTGCGATCTGTCGATCGGATCGTTGCTGGGCTGCGGGCAACGGGGGGCTGCTGCATGAGCGTGTCGGCGCCTCTGCGCATCGCCATTCTGACGCACTCGACCAATCCGCGCGGCGGCGTTGTCCACGCGCTGGAGCTTGCGGAGTCGCTGGTGGTGCTGGGTCATGAGGCGGTGGTGCACGCGCCTGATCCGAGCGGCAACGGATTCTTTCGTGCCGCTCGCTGCGAAACAGTCTCGGTGCCCGCCAGACCGATCACGACCGGCTCCATTACGGACATGGTCGAGATTCGCGTCCGCGACTATATCGATCACTTCGAGAATGAAGCGCATCGCCAGTTCGATGTCTTCCATGCCCACGATGGAATTTCGGCGAATGCGCTCGCCACACTCCAGGAACGCGGCATGATTTCCGTATTCGCACGCACGGTTCATCATATCGACGAGTTTCCCGACCCGCGGCTGTCGGCATTGCAGACACGTTCGATCAGGACGCCGCAAAAGCATTTCGTCGTCAGCGATCTCTGGAGAAAAAATCTTACCGAACGATTTGGCCTCGATAGCGTCGTCGTCGGCAACGGCGTCGATCTGCAGCGCTACGCCTCAAAACCGGATGGACGCGAGGTCATGGTCCGCGAAAAATACGGGATCGGCAGTGGTCCCGTTTTTCTCATGGTTGGCGGCATCGAGGAACGGAAGAACACCGCGCGTGCAATCGACGCATTCAGGCAGGTGATCTGCGTTCATCCGCTGGCCCAGCTTGTCATCGCCGGTGGGGCGTCGATTCTCGACCATCACTGGTATCGCCGTGCAGTGCGCGATGCGCTTGCGGGTTCGTCGCTTCGGACCAATTCAGTGATCGAAACCGGGCCTGTTCCACATGAGGATATGCCATCGCTTTACAGGATTGCCTCCGCGCTGGTGTTTCCCTCATTACGAGAGGGTTTCGGCCTGGTGGTCCTGGAAGCGATGGCAAGTCATATACCGGTCATCACGTCGCAGATAGCACCTTTTACGGAATATCTGTCCGACGAAGTGGTGTGGTGCGATCCGATGAGCGCCAACTCGATCGCTAACAGCATGCTCGTTGCCCTGACCGAGCCGCTGCGCTCGCGCCTGATCGAACGCGGAGCGGGAACGGCGGCCCGGCATAGCTGGCACAAGACCGCGGAACGGCATCTTCCGGTCTATCAGGAATTACAGCAGGAGAACGCGCTTGCCTGAGGTTCGATTTTCCGTGCGCTGGCCCGATGGAACGACAGAGCTTTGTTATTCGCCGTCCCTCGTCATCAAGGACTACCTCGCCGCGGGGGAGAGCTACACGGTGCCTGATTTTCTTGAGCGCGCCTCCAAGGCGCTGTCGATCGCAAGCGACCGCGTCAAAGCAAAATACGGCTATCCGTGTTCGCTGGCGATGTCGCAGCTGACGCGGATCCGGGACGCCTGCAGCCGCTACGCCGGGCGACCAGACGCCAACATTCACGTCAACGGATTTGTAGACTGAGAAGGAGCCCTGCCATGACATCATCGACAACGCCGCATCATTCCGTCGTCGTGATCGGCGGCGGCCAGGCCGGACTTTCGATGAGCTTCCACCTCAAGCAGGCTGGAATCGATCATGTCGTTCTTGAGAAGGAGCGCGTCGCCCATACATGGCGGACCCAGCGCTGGGACGCTTTTTGTCTGGTGACGCCGAACTGGCAGTGCAAGTTGCCCGGCTTCCATTATTTGGGGAACGAGCCGCACGGCTTCATGCCGAAGGATGATATTGTCGCTTATGTCGAGAATTATGCCAGACACTTCGGTGCGCCGGTGCGTGAAGGCGTCGCGGTCGAGAAATTGGCCAGAGACGCGGGCGGAAAGTTTTCGGTTGCGACAAGCGAAGGCGCTTTGACGGCCGACGCGGTCGTTCTCGCGGTTGGCGGCTATCACAAACCGAATATCCCCCGTATGGCCGAACGTCTGCCGGAATCTGTTGTACAGATTCATTCGTCCACTTATCGCAATCCGTCGCAATTGCCGGAAGGCGAGGTACTCGTTGTCGGGTCCGGGCAATCCGGATGTCAGATTGCCGAGGATATTCATCTTGCCGGTCGCAAGGTTCATCTGGTCGTTGGAAGTGCGCCGCGCTGTCCGCGGTTTTATCGCGGCCGCGATGCGGTGGACTGGCTGGATGATCTCGGTCAGTACGACTTGCCTGTTGAGAAACATTCGCTCAGGGATGGCGTGCGCAAGAAGGCCAATCATTATCTCACCGGGCGGGGCGGTGGACGCGATATCGATCTGCGCAAGTTTGCCAGCGAAGGAATGAGGCTTTACGGGCGCTTGAAGGACATTACGCGTGGCGCGCTGTCATTTCAGGACGATCTTGCCAAGAACTTGGATGGTGCGGACGCGGTCTACAACGGAATCTGCGGATTGATCGACAAACATATCGCCGACAACAACATCACTGCTCCGGAAGGGCAGCACTATCGCCCGATCTGGACGCCGACAAATGTCCCGACGTCTCTTGATGTATCGAAGGCCGGTATCACCAGTGTGGTGTGGGGGACAGGGTTTGCCTCTGACTGGTCGTGGATTGATCTGCCGATCTTCAACGGCAACAACTATCCCTCGCATACGCGCGGCGTCACGGCGATGGATGGTGTTTTTGTGCTGGGGCTCCCGTGGCTTCATACTTGGGGTTCGGGGCGCTTCGTGGGGGTCGGCAATGATGCCGAGAACCTGATGACGCATATCAAATGCAGTCTGTCGGCTGGGCTCGAACGCTCCCCTTTGCTGCGCGCGGTGGTGTGACCGTATGACTGTGCACGTATCGGCGCAAGCGGGCGGCAATGAAGGACTATTGCCGTCTTCGGTCAAGATCGGCATGCCGCATCTCAGTCTGACCGGGCTTTCGGAGAACTGGCTGCTGAAGGAGTGCGGTCACCGGCATTGGTTCCTGCTCGCGGAGGCGGCCGGCGAGCCATTTCCGAACTTTCGCGACGCGGCAGGTGATCAGGTATACGCGGTGTTCCGCGCGGTCCGCGTCAAGGACGCGCGGTTGGCTGCGGTGCAGGAGAACGAGGACCTTCATTTCACGTCAACGCTGTTGAGGATCTCCAGAACGCAATTCGAGAGTCGTCACATCCTGACGTGTCGCGGAGGGGCGATCGGAGAGATTGAGATGATATCGTCGTTCGTCAAGCGTCAGGTCGCGAACGTCAACCGGTCTGTCGCGCGCGTCACCTTGGAGGCGTTCCCGTTCGCCGGGAAGGTGGAACCCTCAGCTTTCATCGAGTCGGCAGCCGGCCTGTGGAGCGATAACTGGGTCGAACATTTCGGCTTCTACCGTGCTCGATCTTACGATCACCGGCATCTCGTCATTCGACCGAATCCCTCGCTTGACTTCAACGGGGCGCGTTTTCTGTACTTTTCCTCTTTTCCAGCGCTGGTCGATCGTACGGAGTGGGAGGTTCTTGACGCATCGCCCTCGCTGGCGACGGTGCAACGCGAGATTTTCTACTACGGCAACATCGAGCCGGGTGAGAAAGTCGTCGTCCAGGTGAATGGAGTTCGACATGCCGAGAGCGGACTTGAGCACTGGTGTACCCTGCTCAGAGAGTGTGACGAGACGAGGCTCGCAGACATCTTTACGCGCCGTTTGGCCGTCTCATGACGGTCTGATTTCGCACGCTTCTTATCGGTTTAATGTCCGGCGCCGGCGGAATAATGTACCGGTTTTGATGTAGGTCAAAACCGGGTGCTTCATCCCCACTATTGTTTGCGATATTTTATTGATCTTAAGTGAGATGCAGGGAGAAACTTTTCCTCGGCGACTGCAGTCCTCCCTGCACACTGGCCCGGCGCTCCGGAGAGGCCGGGCTTTTTGTTGCGTGCTGCGCGGAACCGTTGATAAGCAACTTTTGGCCGGCGGAGCGTGTTGTTTGGTTTCGGTTGGGGGCTTGTCGGTCTTTGTCCCGGTCCAGCGATCGCCGGGTTGGCATTCATGCGTTGGGAGTTCGACCTGTTTGTCGCGGCAATGATAGCCGGCATGTATGCTTACAGTTTCGTGTACGGTCGAGAGCCGCGGCCATCCGATGTTGCGGCGTCGTGTTTTTCACAGCTTAACGTCCCGATCGGAGGGGCCAACCTTCTTTTGATCGGGCGTCAGTTTTTCATCAGCTGCGGGGAGAAAAAGTGTTCTGGCCGTTCTTCGAGGTCAGAAATCTTGTCACTGCCGCACCGATTGTTTCTCGCACCGTTTCCGGCCCGCGATCGCTCATATCGGTGTGACGATAGTCGGTATGCACGATGGTAATGCCGGATTTTTCGCAGATGTCGTCGCTAGGAACGACGCCCTTATCGGCGACGAAATTCGGGTCCTTCGAGCGGACCGACAGAATCTTGAACGGTCCTTCCAGGGGCACGCGCAGATTATCGAGCGTAACGACGTCACGCACCAGTTCGGGATGAAGTCTGGCGAAATACATCGCGATGTCGCCGCCGTTTGAATGTCCGACCATAACAAGATGACGCAGATCAGCGTTCGGCCGGATCAGCGGGATCCTTTGAAGAACGTACTCGATGTTTTGCACCCCGCGCTCGTAAACGGCCTCGCGGCCGACGAAGGGCTCGCCGATCTTTGTCGCCAGTGGGGCATCGGTGGCGAGGTCATGCTGGATGCTGACCGCCATGAACCCCTTGGTGGCGAGCAGGTTCGAGATAAAGGAGTATTCGGTGTAGCTGACGGTGTTACCGTGATTGATGATGGCGACCGGGAGTTTTTCAGCATTGTCTTTGTGCATCGCCAGATCGCGTCGGATGGCGATATCGACATCAATTTTCCGCTGACGGGTTACATCGTAAAACGAGAATTTCTCGTGGCGGATCCCGGTGTAGCCCCACACGACATAGCCGCACGCCAGGATCAAAGCGGTGACGACGATCCAGATCATCACCCGCCAGCTACGGAAGGCGAAGACACTTTCGACCTGCTCCGGGGCCAGCGCTTTTCGATCAAAAATGCTCGATTGAGCCGTCATGCACGGAATAATAGCCTAAAGCCCCTGCGTAAGCTGCCCAATCGATCAGCAATGAGGTGGGCAAACTGGGGAAATATCTGCCAAATCCGCTTTATTCCTGGAGCATTCAAATAACGTCGCAATCCGTGCGTGTAATAAAAACGGTTTCGTGGAGAGGTTTGGTTTTGCTGATCGTCTGATGATCGGGGATTCGCACACGGATCATCGTCCGGGGATCGACTCGGTTTTGCACGTCGGTGCGCAAGTTGAGGTGACGGCCTCGAAGCGGTGGCCACACACATGCGTCGGATGATGCTGTGGTGGGCGCTTACCTCGAAATCTCTAGGGCGGGTGCGAGGCGGATTTCGGGGTTGTCGCAATGGATTCGGGCGACAGAGGGTGCCGATCCGACGCGTCCTCCAGCAAAGGCCGCGACGCCAGCAGATTTGCCAGTTTCTGAAAATCTTCACGCCGCCCGCTTTGAACCAGCCGCGCGAATTCTGCGGGAGCCAGCGGACAATTCGGAAATTGAGAATATGACGAACTCTTGCGCCGGAACATCCGGCCCCAAAAATTTCCGAAAAGTTGAAGCAGGATTCTCATTCTGACTATCCGCATGCCGGGCGGGCAATGACGGGATGAACATTTGCAGCTTTGGGTGCAGATGTCATCTCCCTTTATATTGACGTCGAAGGCTGCGAATAAGTTCCTTGAGACGTCGCGTAAAATGAAGATGCATGCTTAAATTGCGGGACCACCGACGGTTTAAAACGCCAAGGGAAAACGACGTGATGTGTCCTGCGAGACGATACGTTGGTATTTTCGCGGTAATTGCATTGTTGCTGACCGAATCGATCTGCGGAGCAGAGGCTCAGGCTCCGGGCGGAGCAGCGGCTCCACCGGCAGTCGGCGTGATTGAGGCAGTCAACCGGCCTATCACCGAGACGAACCAGTTTCTCGGGCGAATCGAGGCGGTCAACCGCGTGGCTATTGTGGCCCGCGTGACTGCGTTTCTCGACAAGCGACTTTATGTCGAGGGAGCGGAAGTTAAAAACGGTGATCCACTGTATCTGCTGGAACGTGGGCCGTTTGAAGCCGATCTTGCGGCAAAAAGAGCAACGGTCGCGCAGTTACAGGCGACGCTGGAAAACGCCAAACTCACCGCCGAACGCGCCAGAACCCTGCTGGGCGGTCCCGCAGGCCAGCAATCGACCTATGACGCGGCCATCGCCAATCAGCGCAGCCTGGAAGCCCAGGTGCAGGCTGCCCAGGCTCAGGTTCAACTGTCCCAGATCAATCTCAACTACACCGACATCCGCTCTCCGATCAAGGGCAAGATTGGCCGCACCGCGGTTACTGAAGGCAACGTGGTTAGCCCGAGTTCAGGCAACCTCACCACGATCGTCAGTCAGGATCCGATGTATGTGACTTTTCCTGTCTCGGTTCGAGAGGCGCTCGACTTGCGTGCGCGTTATGCGAACAACGGAGGATTCAAGGCGGTTGTGATCCGCGTGCGATTGCCGGACGGCCGTCTGTACGAGCAAAAAGGCCAGCTGGACTTCGTCAATAATACAATTTCGCAAAGCACCGATACCATTCAGCTTCGCGGCGTGATCCCAAATCCAACGCTGTACAATTCGTCGACGTCGACCAGCACCGTGCGGGAGCTCACGGACAACGAGTTCGTCACGGTTCTGCTGGAGGGAGTCGTGCCGGTCGAGGTTCTTGCTATCCCGCGTTCAGCGGTTCTGACCGACCAGCAAGGCGACTATGTTTTCACGGTTGGCCCGGACAACAAGGCTGAGCAGCGCCGCATCCAGCTCGGCCAATCCACACCGACGATCGCCTCGGTGATCGAAGGCATCAAGCTTGGCGACAAGGTCATCGTGGAGTGATTGCAGCGTGTACGGCCGGGACAGGCGGTGACACCCGGACCCGCGAGCGCCTTGATCCAGTCGAGCATGAAGGCTGCGCCCGCCGACGGTCATGTTCAGAACGAGCCCGCTGGTACGAGCAGCGCCAAACCGGCGAGCGAAAGCCCATGATCTCCGCTGTCTTTGTCGATCGTCCGCGCCTTGCGATCGTCATTGCGATCGTCATCACGCTTGCCGGCGCTCTGGCGCTGCTGCAGATTCCGGTCGCCCAATTTCCCGACATCGTGCCGCCGCAAGTCACGGTTTCCGGCACTTTTCCAGGCGCCTCGGCAGAGGTGGTCGAATCCAGCGTGGCCCAGCCGCTCGAAGCGCAGATCGTCGGAGTCGACCGCGCGCTTTATATGAAATCGACCAGCGGCAATGACGGCAGCTACACGCTGACTGTGTCGTTTGCGCTCGGTACCAACCCGGACATTAACACCGTCAACGTCAATAACCGTGTGCAGACCGCGCTGTCGCAACTGCCGACCGAAGTTCAGCAGCAGGGACTTGTCGTTCAGAAGAAATCGTCTGCGGTGTTGCAATTCCTCGTGCTCTACAGCGAGAACGGCGAGCAGGACCCGCTGTTCATCACCAACTACGCTATCATCAACGTACTGGACGCGATTTCGCGCACGCCCGGCGTCGGACAGGCGACGCTGTTTGCGAAGATGAATTACTCGATGCGGATCTGGTTCGATACGCAGCGCCTGACCAGTCTCAATCTTGCGCCGTCGGACGTCATCGCCGCCATCCGAGCCCAGAGCGTGCAGGCCGCGGTGGGGCGTATCGGCGCGCGGCCCATTAGCGATCAGCAACAGTTCCAGTTCAACGTCCAGACCCAGGGCCGTCTGACGACGGCCGAACAGTTTGGCAAGATCGTGCTGCGCGCCAATCCGGACGGCTCGGTCCTTCGTATCAGCGACGTCGCGCATGTTGAGATCGGCGCGCAGAATCTTGACAGTGAATCGCGGATCGACGGCCGGGCAGGTGTTCCGATCGGCGTTTATCTGTCGCCGGGCGCGAACGCCGTGACCACGGCCAAGGCCGTTCAGGCGACGCTTTCCAAGCTGTCGGCGCGATTTCCGAAGGGATTGACGTATCTCGTTCAGTATGACTCCACCACATTCGTCACCGATACGATCCATGAAGTGCTGAAGACGCTTGGCGAAGCATTCGTTCTTGTTGTGATCGTGGTGTTTTTGTTTCTCGGAAACCTGCGGGCAACGATTATTCCGGCGATTGCGGTCCCGGTCAGTCTGATCGGTACGTTCGCGCTGCTTCTGGTGCTGGGTTATTCGGCCAACACGGTGTCGCTGCTCGCCATGGTGCTGGCGATCGGCATCGTGGTCGACGATGCCATTGTCGTTGTGGAGAACGTCGAGCGGGTGATGGAAGAGGAGCCCGATCTTTCGCCCGCAGAAGCAGCCAAGAAAGCGATGGCGCAGATCACCGCGCCGATCATCGCTATCACGTTGGTCCTGCTGTCGGTGTTTGTCCCCATCGCCTTCATTCCCGGAATTTCCGGCACGCTGTTCCGTCAGTTTGCGGTAACGATCAGTTGCGCGATGCTGATCTCCGCAATCAACGCGCTGACGCTGTCTCCGGCTCTGTGCGCAGTGTTCCTGCGCCATACCGGACCGCGGCGCGGTATTTTGGGCCGCGTTCTCGGCGGCATTGACTGGGTGCGGGATCGCTACACGGGAATCGTTCGCCGGCTCATCCGTTTTGCGACGATATCGCTCGCGCTGGTCGCGGCGTTTGCCGCAGGCGTGGTCGGATTGTCCCGCATCACGCCGACCGGCTTCCTGCCGGAAGAAGATCAGGGCGCATTTTTCATTGCGGTGCAGTTGCCTGATGGCGCGTCCGTCGCGCGTACCAGCGAGGTCACCAAAAAAGTCGAGGCATTGCTCAAGCAGATGCCGGCCATCGAACATACGTTGTCGATCATCGGCTTTTCGCTGCTCGATGGCGGCAATGAACCGAATGCGGCGTTCATGGTGGCGCGTCTGAAGCCCTTTGCGGACCGGCAATCCGCTGCCGACTCGGCACAAGCACTGATCGGACGGGCCTTCGTCGGTGGTGGCCAAATCAGCCAGGCCAAGGTCCTGCCGTTCAATCTGCCGCCGATCATCGGTCTTTCCACCAGCGGCGGCTTCGAATATCAGCTCGAGGCGCTGGAAGGTCAGGATCCGGTTGCGCTTGGCAGCGTGATGAACGGTCTGATCGGCGCGGCCAATACCGATCCGTTGCTGACGCGCGTGTTCTCGACCTTCACCGCTACCAACCCATCGATCTATCTCGATATCGATCGTTCGAAGGCTCAGGCACTCGGCCTCAACATGAGCGATATCTTCACCGCGCTTCAGGCCACGCTGGGCGGCTTTTACGTGAATAACTTCAATTTGTTCGGACGAACCTGGCAGGTGAACGTGCAGGGGCTGCCGACTGACCGCTCCGATATCCCCGATATCTGGAAAATCTATATCCGCAACAATCAGGGCGATATGGTTCCGATGCGCTCGATCTCAAGTTTGAGGTTCGTGACCGGCCCACAGGTGATCACGCGTTACAATAATTATCGCTCGATCACCATCAACGGCAGCCCGGCGCCGGGCGTGTCCTCCGGCTCTGCCATTGCGGCGATGGCCAATCTGTCGGAGAAGACATTGCCTCAGGGCTATGGCTTCGAATGGACAGGCACGGCATTTCAGGAACAGCAGGCCGCCGGCCAGACCGGAATTATCATGGCTCTTGCGGTGTTGTTCGCATACCTGTTTCTTGTCGGCTTGTATGAGAGCTGGACAATACCAATTCCGGTGCTTCTGTCCGTGGTCGTCGGTGTGCTCGGCTCGTACATTGGCATCAAGATCTCCGGGCTTAATCTCGATCTTTACGGCCAGATCGGCCTTGTGGTGCTGATCGCGCTCGCCGCCAAGAACGGCATTCTGATTGTTGAATTCGCCAAGGAGCAGCGTGAGGCAGGTTTAAGCATCGCCGATGCAGCGGCTCTGGGGGCACAGATGCGCTTCCGCGCCGTGATGATGACGTCAATCGCATTCATTCTCGGTCTGGTACCGCTCGTAATCGCAACGGGCGCTGCACAGCTCAGCCGGCGCGGTGTCGGGACGGCCGTGTTTGGCGGGATGCTCGCCGCAAGTTCGATCGGCATCTTTTTGATTCCGATGCTCTACGTCACGGTCCAGACATGGCGGGAAAAGGCGAAACGAGTGTTTGGCGGCGCAAAATCACAAGCCGCCCATGACAGCAGCCATCCGCAATCGTAACTGGCTACCGGAACGGGCGGGGTTGTCGAGCGTTTTCCTTCAACTTCTGGAGGGAATGCTATGTTGGAACGGGCCGTGCTGCGCTGGTTCCGCGAACTTATCGCGATCGCGATTGCAGCGGCGGTGGTGGGCTTGACTGTCTGGCTCATCCATAGCGGGCTGGTTGCTGCTCAAGCTGCATCCTACAGCGAGCCGAATTTTACCGGATCGTCCGTTTCTCGAAGCGCCGATCGATAGAAGACCAAAACTGTTCACCGACGGCGAGGGCGTAATTCATTCGGCCGGCTGATCAGGGGTTTCTCAGGTTTGATCGACAAACAGATTGTCGTTCGCGCTCTGTTTGCTTGGGCAGAGCTTCAATCTTTCGATCAGCCACCGGCCTGCGGGACCGGGCTGCGAGCTTGCCAGATAGACCGCATGCATCGGCAGGATGAGATCGCCTGATGGCGAATCTTCTACCGATAGCTCCACCAGCCGGCCTTCATCGAGGTCGCGCTTGATCACATGGCGGGGCATTCCTCCCCAACCAAGGCCGTTCAACAGAAATGCGTGTTTGGCGAACAGGTCGGCAAGCCGCCATGTCTGCGGCGACATGACACCGAACTCACGCCCTTCCGACAGAGACGATCGATCCGTCAAAACAAGCTGGACATGTCTGGAAAGCTCCGACCGGGGAATCGGGCCGCGAAAAGCCGCAAGGGGATGGCTATGCGCGGCGACCATGACGAACGACACGCCTGTCAACCGCTCGGAAATCAACAGCTCCGGCATGATCGGTAGCGATCCGACGATGCCGAGCGACGTGCGGCCATCAAGCACGGGCTGATACGCGGCTCCGAGCGCCTCGACGTAAAGACGAAGCGGAGTTTTGGGGAAGATTTCGCGGAAGGTTTTTGCCGCCTCGGTCATGGCCTCGATCGGGAAGAATACGTCCATGACCACGGACAGTTCGGCTTCAAGCCCTGACGCGATACCTTTTGCACGGGCTTTCATGAAGTCGACGCCAGACACGACTGACCGCGCGTCGGCGAGAAGGACTGTTCCTTCCCCGGTCAGTTTCGGATACCGCCCCGAACGATCGAACAGTTCGATGCCGATCTGGTCTTCGAGGCTGCTGATGAGTTCGCTGACGACAGATTGTGCGCGGTTGAGTCGGCGTGCTGCCGCCGAAAAACTTCCTTCATCGACCGCCGCAATAAAGCTGCGCAGTTGATCGAGAGACACCGTATCAAGCATTTGGAGTTGCCATAATGTATCGGAGATTCCGATGGATAGTTCCGGAATATAATGGCTGTCGGCGGTGGAACAAGCGTGCGATGGCGGGCAGGAGAGCGCCGCGGCCGGGACGCGTCGGCTGGCAGGTGTACCACCCTTATGGAGTTGTCTCAGATGAAAAAATGGCTATCCGCAACGGGCGCAGCAGTGGCGCTCCTCATGTTTGTCAGCTTGCCAAAGGCCGCCACCGCGCAGGTTGCGTCCGCGAATCCGACCACGGTGAAGGCCGGCACCTACAAGGTCGAGCCCTATCACACGCAGGTCAATTTCTCGATCCTGCATTTCGGCTTCACGTACTATTCGGGCGTGTTCTCCGATGTATCGGGCACGCTGACTCTCGATCCAAAAAAACCGGCGGCGTCCAAGCTCGAAGTCACGATTCCGGTTCAATCCGTTATGACGACATCCGACAAGCTTACCGGCGAGTTGAAGGGTGAGCAGTGGCTCGATGCCGCCAGGTTTCCGAACGCAACATTCGTCTCGACCAAAGTGACACCCGGCGCAAATGGTACGGCAACGATCGCGGGTAACTTCACTCTGCATGGTGTGACAAAGCCTGTCATACTTCATGCCAAGTTTATTGGAGCCGGCGTTAATCCCCTCGACAAAGCGTTCACGGCCGGCTTCGAAGCGACCGCCACGATCAAACGCAGTGAATTCGGCGTGAAGCAGTATCTGCCCCTGCTTGGCGATGATGTAAGGCTGAACATCGCGGGCGCATTTGAGCTGCAGCAGTAAGGCTGCTGCCGTCCCCAATAAAAAAGGCCGCGGTGACCGCGGCCTTTTTCTGTCTAGAGTGAAGCGGCGAGCGCCGGAGTGCCGGGCTGAAAGTCGAGGACCTTTTCGATCCATTTCGCAGCACGGAGCATGCGCAGATCTTCGCGATATTTTCCGACGACCTGAATGCCGAGCGGCAAACCATTTTTACCAAACCCCGCTGGCAGCGCGATAGCCGGAACGCCAAGCAGGGTCCACGGCGCGCAATATTCCGCATCGCCCGTGTAATCGAGACCTTCCGGCGCTTCGCCGAGGGCGGGGAGCGTCAGCACGATGTCGAAATCGGATACCAGTTTCGGATACTCGATGTGCTGCTTGTCGCGGAAGCGCTTGGCGGCCAGATAGTCGTAGGCGCTCATCGACTTTCCGCTCTCTACTAGCTGTTTCATCGCGTCGCTGATCTTGTCAGGTTGAGCGGCAATATAGCTGTCGAAAATGACGCTCGCTTCGCATGCCAGAATCGTCGTGGTGGACTGCCAGCCGTCGCGGTCCATCTCGGGATAATCAATGTCTTTCAAAATGGCGCCCGCGGCACGTAGCTTCTTTACCGTATCCTCGAACAGTTTCTGCTGTTCCGGTTCGGCGCGCGACCATTGCGCCAGACGCATCACCGCAATGCGCGGCTTCTCCAAAGATGTAAGTCCATTATCGATCGGGACGTGGAATGGCGGCAATGGCCGTCCGTGCAGATCCAGATCGCTGGTGCCTACGAATTGCGACAGCGCATAGGCGACATCGTCGACCTGACGGGCAAAGAATCCGATGTGATCGAGGGACGGGCTCAAGTGGTGCACGCCAACGCGCGGGATCGCGCCGTAGCTCGGCTTCAGTCCGACAACACCGTTGAACGCTGCGGGACGCACGGTAGATCCGAGCGTCTGAGTCCCGAACGCCAGCGGCACAAGACCCGCGGCTACGGATGCGGCAGACCCGGATGACGAGCCGCCCGGCGTATGTTTCGGATTCCACGGATTGACGGTCGCGCCCGGATGACGCCAGGCGAATTCAGTCAATACCGTCTTGCCGAACACCGTTCCGCCGAGGTCACGCAGACGCCGCACCACCCATGCATCGTTGGCGGGAATATGGTCGCGGAACATTGCCGAACCATTGGTGGTCGGCATGTCGAAAGTCGAGATGATGTCCTTTACCGCCATCGGCACGCCGGCCATGGGGCCCGAGCTGGCGACCTCAAGGGTCTGCGGCAGGTACTCGAACGCGTGGAGCACAGGCTCGAGAGCCTTGGCTTTTTCGAGTTGGCGATTGAGGTATTGTGCGGCGCGGCCGCTGTCCACGCTGTATTCGCGGATGAGATCGAGGACGCCCGGTTCGGCGGCTGAGTCCTGACTCACATTCAGCTTGTTCAGCTGCATTGTTGCTCCAAAAAAAGAGATTGTTATTTGGCTATCGAACGACAACGCGCCGGCTTCAGCCGGCGCGTTGTGGATTTACGTTTACGAAGCTTACTTCAACGCGAGAGCGGGTTCGATGTATTTCTTTACAACGAAGGACGAATAGCTCGGTTGTTCCTTCAGATTTCCGAGAGCGATCTGCGTATCCATGCCGACCTTCAACGCCTCGGCGCTGATATCGACGCTGCTCGGATAGACCTTCTCCGCCATCATGCGCTTGACGGCAGCTTCCACCACGGTTGGATCGAGCGTGGGGAATTCTTTCTTGGCGATTGCAATGGTTTCGTCCGGATGCGCGCTCATGAAGCGCAAAGCCATTTCGAGACCGTTCACCACGCGCTGCGCGATATCCGGATCAACGTCATTCTTCGCCGTGATGTCCGAGAATGCGTAGGCACCGTACTGCTTGGGGAAGCCAAGAGCGACTTTCATGCCCTTTCCGACAACCTGATCGAGGCCCGGCTCATACATCACAGCGACATCCGCCTGCTTGGCGAGGAACGGTCCGGGTTCCGAACCGATCTGAACCGGGATCATGTCGATATCGTCCTTGGTCATGCCGTTTTCTTTCAGCAGCTTCAGGAACAGTGATGTGCTGGTTGTCGGCATCTGACCGACGACCACCTTCTTACCTTTCAGATCCTTGACGCTGTCAAATTTGAAATCCGGGGAGGTCGCGATCCAGACCGCTGCGCCGTTGACCACGTTTGCGATGATGCTGACCGGAGCACCCTTCGACGCTGCGATCGCGGTCCATTCCGGGCCATGCAGCGAGAATTGCGCGCTGCCGGAGAGAACCGCGGAGAGCGCTACGCTCGGTGAACCGGCGGTTTCCTTCGTGAGGTCGATGCCTTGCTTGGTAAAGAAACCCTCGTCGATCGCGACGTAAAGCGGCAGATAGAGCATCGACTGAAATGCTTGCGACAGCACGACCTTCTTGTTTTCGGCAAACGCCGGGCCGCTGGCGAGAACCAGGGCGATGGCGGAGGCCTGAGCAAGACGCTTGAACAAAGACATTATATAAACTCCATACCTTAGGTTAGACGCGGACTTGTTGGGTTGCGTTTGCGAGTTTCCACGGAAGCATCACGCGTTCGATTGCATCGATGACGTAATAAAGAATAAAGCCGAGGATCATCAGCGCGAACAGCCCGACCCAAACGCTGTTGAGATCGTACAGGCTCGATGCGTTGAAGATCATATGGCCGAGGCCGCGTTGCGACGAAATGAATTCGCCGACGACGGCGCCGACAAGACCGAAACCGATGTTGATGCGGAACGTCGCGATGATGGCGGGAAGCGTGGATGGAGCCACGGCCTTGTTGAAGATCTGGTGCTTTGAGGCGCCCATCGAGACCATCAACGCCTGCAGATCGTGATCTGCGTCCTTCGCCGCCTGATATGCCGCGATAAGCGCGACGATAGCGGTCAGCGAAACCGCCAGCATCACCTTGGAGAACAGGCCCGTTCCGAACCACAGGATTACGATCGGGGCAAAGGCGATCTTCGGTACTGAATTGATCGCGATGATGAAGGGTTCGACCAGCCGCGCGACGAAACTCGAATACCACAGCGCCAGACCGATGAACGATCCGAAGATCGTTCCGATGATGAAGCCCAGCATCGCTTCGAACAGCGTGTACCAGGTGTCGGACAGCAGTTCGCCGCTGAGCGTCATTTTCCACGCCAACGCAAAAATCCCGGCCGGCGAGCCGACGAGGAAGGCTGAAATCCATCCGGCGCGAACTCCAAGCTCCCAGAGCAGGAAGAACGTGGCGACGGCTGCGGTTTGCAGGAGGGTGCGCCCGATTGTGGTGTCGAGCATGGCAACGCGATGGGCGCGCTTCTTCTTTTTCGCCTGGGGCGTATCGTTGGACATGGCAATGGTCACGTGTTCGCCTCGGTCTGAATATCAAGTTCGGCGCAGAGGGTGTGGAAGTAGCCGGAGAATCGCGAGTCGGAACGGGCCGCCACCGGCGAACGAGCTCCGATATCAATACTGTGAACCTGTTTCACGCGCGAGGGACGTCCGCTGAGGACGACGACGCGCTTCGACAGTGCCACGGCTTCGTCGATGTCATGTGTCACGAGGATGACGGTCTTTTTGTACGTTTCAACGGCGTCTTTCAGTACGCCTTCCAGATAGAGACGGGTTTGATAATCGAGTGCGGAGAACGGCTCGTCGAGCAACAAAATGTCCGGGTCCATGATTAATGTGCGGATCAACGCCACGCGCTGGCGCATACCGCCTGACAACATTTTCGGATAGGCATTCTCGAAGCCTGAAAGCCCGAATTCCTGCAGATATAGCCGTGCGCGGGTCTGCGCTTTCTCCATATCCATTCCACGGGTCTCGAGGCCGAGCATCACATTGCCCAGCACCGTGCGCCATGGAAACAGCAGATCCTTCTGCATCATGTAGCCAACACGGCCGCGCAGGCTGTCGACTTCCTGCCCACGAAACTGGATCGTGCCGCCGTCGGGTTCGAGAAGACCTGCGATGATGTTGAAGATCGTTGTCTTCCCGCATCCGCTCGGGCCAATGATACTGACGAAGTCGCTCTCGTTGATTGTGAAAGACAAATCATCGAGGACGCGGACTTCGCCATCCTTGTTCCGGAAGGACTTTGTGACGTTCCGGATATTCAACTGAGGTTTGGTTTGCATGATGCCCACCCACGCAACTTGCATGCCAGAATGACCGATCCCGTTGAGACCGCATTTGCGTATGTTTTAGCTTGCGGTCGCGGTTCCGAAGGGTGAATTGGCGTGTCTTTGGGCAAACGCTTCAAAAATACGGCGCGGGATCGAGCAGTTGCGCTGCAAACGCGTGCAGTGCGCGACTCGTTGGTTCGCGAGATGCGTAAAAACCGGAACGGGCGTTTTATTCCGCATGGCTGCGTCACGAAAAATTCAGTGCTTCACCCTTGGCCCCGTGGCATATCCGCAGCCGCCGGCTCTTGAGGATGTTCGATGTTAAGAAAAATTTTCGCCATTACCGTGTGCGCTGGAATGTTTCCAGTGCTGGGTGCAACAGCCGCGCCTTCAAAGAAGACCGAATGTCACGCTGACTCGCCGATGATCGCGTGCGTCGATGGCGGTGCAGTTCAGGGCGCAAAGCAAGGCAGCACACTTGCCTTCAAGGGAATACCCTACGCACAGGCCCCTGTTGGAGCATTGCGGTGGAAGCCGCCCATCACCGACGTTCACTGGGACGGTGTGCGTGACGGCAGCCAGTATGGCGCGATGTGCCCGCAGGTTGTCGACGGCAAGGTCGAGGGCAGCGAGGATTGTCTCTTTATAAATGTGTGGCGGCCGGAGCAGAAGCCCAAGCGGCTGCTGCCGGTGATGATCTGGCTGACCGGGGGCGGGAACCATCAATACTCGGGCGCGGGTTCGCCCGGCTTCGGGGGTGTGGTTTACAACGGCGAGAAGCTCGTCCCCGAGGGGGTCGTTGTTGTTACATATAATCTTCGGCTGAACGCACTCGGCTTTCTTGCTCATCCCGCGCTCGATGCGGAGCGTCCGGAAAAAATATCCGGCAACTACGGCAGCCTCGATCAGGTCGCGATGTTGAAATGGGTTCATCGCAACATCACCGCGTTTGGCGGCGATCCGGACCGTGTTTTTCTGTTCGGCTCGTCTGCGGGCGGCGGAAATATCTGTGCCCTGATCACTTCGCCAAAGACCCGCGGTCTCATCGACGGCGCTGCGATGGAAAGTCCCGTTCCGACCGGATGTGAAATTCCGACCCTTCAGGATGTCGAGAACGATACCGGCAAGAACCTTGTTCATGCGCTCGGATGCGATACCGCCGGCGACGTTGCGGCGTGTTTGCGCGGCAAGAGCGCGGCGGAGGTCGTCGGCGCAATCCCCGGAAAATTTACCGTGTTGCCGCGGACCTATGGTCCCAACCTCGATGGCGTTCTGTTCAAGGAGCAGCCGATCAAGGCGATCGCCGAAAAGAGGGCGCCTGCGATTCCGGTTATCGTCGGCAATACCGCCGGTGAAACGGTGGCGTGGGCAGACACCGCCGGCAAGGTTACCGATCAGGCAAGTTATGAATCGGCTATCGATCGCGTGTTCGGGCAAAAATCGCGCGACAAGATTCTCGCGGTTTATCCGGCGAGCAACTATGCCACGCCTCGCGCGGCTTTTGCTCAGGTGACGACCGACGCGGAGTTCACCTGCCAGACCCATCGCGTTGCGATGGCTTTCGCCAAAGCGCAGAAACAGCCGGTTTTCAGGTATTTCTTTAACCACGTGATGGAGAACGATCCCGCGCTCAAGGCGGTCGGTGCCGCGCACACCGCCGAGCATCCGTTTCTTTTCAACTGGCAGGGCAAGTATAAGCCGGACGAAAGGGATCTGATGGTGCAGCGCTTCATGGTCGGCTACTGGGCGCGGATGGCCAAGAACGGAAATCCGAACGGCGGCGACGCTCCCGCGTGGCAGGCCGTTTCTCCGAAGAATGACGGTTTTCTTGAAATCAGCACCCACCCGCAGATGAAATTGTCTGCCACCAACGGGCATTGCGATTTCTGGGACACCATTCCGTTCGTCTGGCCGCACGTCTAAACGAAAACTGGATTGTCATTCCTGAAAAGCCGTGCGCGAAAACGCACGGCTTTTTGATTGGTATCAAGGCGAATATCGCGGGCCGTTGAATCCTGCTAGCCGGGATAAACCCATCCACGTTCTGGACATTCGCATGACAGACCAATCCATTTCGACCGGCCACTTCGATATCAAGTCAATCGCCGATGCGTTGCCCGAGACAGCCAAGACGCTGCTTGTCGATACTTATCTCACCGACCGGGATCAGGCGAGCTCACGCGTGTTCCGCGTCTACAAGCCGACGCCCGCGCATTACCACGCCACGTGCGACGAATACCTCTATGTGTTTTCGGGGCGTGGCACCTTCTGGATGAAGGATGAATCCACCAAGGCTGAATTCGCGCCGGGTCAGCTGCTGTTCTTCGAGAAAGGAACGGTGCACGCCATGCCTGAGCTCTACGAACATCCGGTCGTGTTTCTCTCCATCGATACGCCGCGGCGCGAGCCGACCGACATCATCTTTGTCGATCCGAAAGATGGGACGCCGGCCACCTTCATGGCGCGCAATGCCGGCAGCGGCTACTGAGCTTCGACAGGCGCGGCGAGGGCGCTCTTCGCGGAGGCAGTCGTTTTTCCACTCTCCGCGACGATTCTCGGCATCAGCTCCTTCGCGCCGCTGAGAAAACTTGTCACCGAATCGCGCACGATGTCGTCAAGGTGAGAGGGTGTCGGCGTGCAATAAACGAAGCGGCGAATGGCCATATAGAAGATCCGGCCGTGCAACCCCCAGAATGTCTCGATTTCGCGTTCCGACAGCGGCACGACCTCAACAGGGGGCAGGTGCAGATCGTGACGCAATTCAAGACAAGCCGGCTCGATGATTTCACGTTTGACGATCGCCAGATAGCGCTTGGTGATGTCGAACGATTTCAGGCCTGACGAGACGAAAATCCGAACCCAGTTATAATCGAATACCCGCTCGACATATTCGAGATAGAACTGCGACAGCCTGGCATCGAGCGGGATGGAGCGATTGCGGATCAGCGGTCCCCATTCCGGATTCCATCGGCTCAGGTAGATGTGCTCGTAAACACGTTCGACCAATGCTTCCTTGCTGGGGAAGTGCCGGTAAATGGTGGCGTGGGTCAATCCCATGCGTTTGGCGAGTTCGCGGGTTTGTCCCTCAAAACCGCGCTCGGCAAAGAACCGGATCGCCTGATTCAGAATGAACTGCTCGCGCTCCGCAGCGGGCATGTTGCGTCGCCGTGGTCCTTGCACCGTTCTTTTCGCTGGTTTTGCCGCTCGTTTTGCCATTGCCGCGCCGTGATCCACGCAATCCTGCGTCACGGTAGCGCAACATGATAAAGTGACCAAATGGTCATTTCGCTTGACGAGGGTTGGGGTGCATGGTTGGATAAATTACCAGATGGTTACAAATCTGGATGGCGACCTCGAGGGAGGTTTACGTTTGAAGGCCAGAGCGTTCAATTACGTGCGGGCGACGACGGTTGCTGACGCACTCGGCGCATTCACGGCGGCGAGTGACGACGCGAGTTATATCGCGGGCGGCCAGAGCCTGGTTCCTGCGTTGGCGATGCGTCTGCAGGCCCCCTCTGTTTTGATCGACATTTCCCATATTGAATCGATGCGAGGGATATCACTCGACGGCGATTGGCTGCGCATCGGCGCGCTGACCCGGCACTTCGAAACCCTGAGCGATCCGCTGATCCGCAGGCATGCGCCGCTTTTGAGCGAGGCAGCGCCTTACGTCGCTCATCCCGCCATTCGCAACAAGGGGACGCTCGGGGGCAGTGTCGCGCTAGCGGATCCGGCATCCGAATTCCCCGCAATAATGCTGGCGCTGGGCGCCGAGATGGAAATTGCAGGTCCTTCGGGCACGCGCCGCGTTCCCGCCGACGAATTCTTCGTTGATCTATACCAGACCGCCCTCGAGTCAGGCGAATTGCTGGTGGCACTGCGTGTGCCCGTGGTCAAAGCCAATCAGCGCTGGGCTTTTGACGAGTTGTCGCGCCGTCGCGGTGACTACGCGATCGTCGGTGCGGGCGTGATCGCCGCCTTTAACGGAGCCAAGGTCAGCGACACGCGCATCGTCTTTCTTTCGGTCGGACCGACCCCTGTTCGTGCCCGCGCGGCAGAAGCGGCCATGCTGGGTCATGAGCTGAATGGAGGTGTAATCCAGCAGGCACAAGCGTTGCTGGAGCAGGACCTCGATCCTCCCGACGACAAGCACCTCACGGCATCGATGCGGATGCATCTGGCTCGCGTTCTGCTGGGTCGCTTGCTTTATCGTGTGACGGGGGCGGCATGAGCGACAAGATGCCGGTCGCGCTCACGGTCAACGGCGAAACGGTGCAGCGCTTTGTTGCGCCGCGCGACACGCTGGCTGACTTTCTGCGCCATGATCTGCAACTGACCGGGACCCATCTCGGCTGCGAGATGGGGGCCTGCGGCGCATGTCTTGTTTTGCTGGATGGATTGCCGGTTCATTCCTGTTTGATGTTTGCGGTTCAGGCCAACGGCGCGGCGGTCGAGACCATCGAAGGACTCAATGACCGGGGCATCATCGCCGACATCCAGCAGGCATTCCATCAGCGCAACGCGCTTCAATGCGGTTTCTGCACGCCCGGCATTCTCGTAACGGCGTATCATCTCCTTTCCAGCGAACAGAGTCCGTCGCGCGAGGCGATTCGCGACGCGTTGTCGGGCAATTACTGCCGTTGCACGGGATATGAGGCGATCGTGGATGCGATCGAAACCGCGGCACAAAAGCGCACGCTCGGGCAGGATTCTCGCGTGAACAAGGAGGCAGGCGCATGAACGCACCGCTTCACGCCATCGACAAGCCGAATTCCTATATAGGTCGCGCGGTTGCGCGGCCGAATGCCAAGCGTCTGCTCGCCGGACGCGGGCGCTATGTCACCGATCTCGAACTGCCCCGTATGCTGCATGCGGCCTTCGTGCGCAGTCCTTACGCGCACGCGCGCATCGTATCCATCGATGTTGCCGACGCGAGGTCGATGCCGGGCGTACACCTGATCGCGACCGGCGAAGACATGATGCGGATCTGCAAGCCGTGGGTCGGAACGCTGGACCACTTCAGGGGAATGAAGTCGCCTGAACAATGGCCTCTGCCGATTGGCAAGGTGGTCTGGGCGGGACACGCCGTCGTCGCGGTGGTCGCGGAAACGCGCGCGCAGGCTGAGGATGCGGCAGAAGCGGTGGTGATTTCGTTCGAGGAAATCACGCCGGTGGTCGATATCGATGCGGCGCGCGAGGCTGGAGCTGCGATCATCTCTCCGGAAATCGGCAGCAATACCTGCTTCAATACGAAGATCGATACCGGCGGTATCGACGATGTATTTTCAGCGGCGAAGCATGTCGTCGAGGGAGAATTCAATTTCGGTCGGCACACCGCGGTGACGATGGAGCCGCGTGCGATTGTCGCCGACTACAATCCCGCCGAGTGCCAGCTGACGGTGCATCATGCGACGCAGACGCCTTATCAGTTTCAGGATTTGTATTCGCGGCACTTCGGCATACCCGAAGCCAGCGTACGCGTGATCGCCCCAGACATTGGCGGCTCGTTCGGCATGAAGCTGCACGTCTATCATGAGGACATGGCGGTGGTGGGGCTGAGCATGATGCTTGGCCGTCCCGTGAAATACGTGGCGGATCGCCTGGAATCCTTCCTGTCCGACATCCATGCCCGCGATCATCGAGTCCGCGCCAAGCTCGCGCTGGACGATGACGGCACCATTTTGGGCATGGACGTGGATGACGTCACGGCGGTCGGCGCTTTCTCAAGCTTCCCACGCACCAGCGTGGTCGAGGGTAATCAGGTCGTGCGGCTGATCGGGACACCGTACCGGTTCGAGAATTATCGGGCCGAACTGTCCGTCGTGTTCCAGAACAAGGTGCAAACCAGTCAGTATCGCGCGGTCGGTCATCCTGTCGCCTGCGCGGTTACCGAACGGCTTGTCGATATGGCGGCGCGGCGCGTCGGGCTCGATCCGTTCGCGATGCGGGCGAAAAATCTCATACCCGATCACGCCTATCCCTGCGCGTCACCCGCCGGATATAAATTCGAGGCGCTATCGCACGAGGTCTGCCTCGCGCGGTTGAAGGAGATGATGAACTACGAGGCGCTGCGCGACGAGCAGTCATCCCTTCTTCAGAAGGGAATTCATCGCGGCATCGGTATCGCGACATTTGTCGAGATCACCAATCCCAGTCCGGCGTTCTACGGCGTAGGCGGGGCGCGGATTTCCGCGCAGGATGGCGCGGTCATCAAGGTGACGCCGTCGGGCGATGTGCAATGCCTGATCTCGGTGACGGAAATCGGACAGGGGACGGAGACGATCATCGGGCAGATCGTGGCCGAGACGCTCGGCGTCGAGCACGAGCGTGTCAGGGTCGTCACCGGCGACACCGAGATCACGCCGCATGGCGGCGCGACCTGGGCTTGTCGCGGTGCCGGCATCGGCGGCGAGACGGCGTTGCAGGGTACGAAGAAGCTGAAGGCCAATGTCCTGTCGGTTGCGGCCGCCATTTTGCAGGAAAGACCGGAGCGGCTTGATATCCGCAGTGGCGAGATCGTCGATGCCGAGAGTGGTCAGCAACGCATCGCGCTCGCGGAAGTGGCCCGCATTGTTTATTTCCGTTCAGACACGTTGCCGCCGGAAACCAGCGCGCAACTGACGGTGGCGCATCATTACGCGCCGCAGGGCTATCCCTTCGCGTTCACCAACGGCATGCAGGGTTGTTACATCGAGCTCGATGCCGAGACCGGCTTTGTGAAAATCCTCAATCACTGGGTGGTCGAGGATTGCGGCCGGATCATCAATCCGTTGCTGGTCGATGAGCAGGTTCGCGGCGGTGTGGTGCAAGGTCTTGGCGCGGCGTTCTTCGAAGAGTGCCTGTACGATGACAACGGCCAGCTTACCAACGGATCGCTGGCGGATTATCTTGTGCCGATGGCGGTCGAGATGCCGGATATCAGGATCTCGCATGTCGAGACCCCGACACGCGACACCGAACTCGGCGCCAAGGGTTGCGGCGAGGCCGGCACCGCCGCCGCATCCGCTGCCGCACTCAATGCGGTGAACGATGCGCTTCTGCCCTTCAATGCCAGCATTTTACAAATTCCCATGACGCCCGCGCGCATTTTGAGGGCCCTGGGACATACCTGAGATGTGACGTTAAAAATAAAATCTGGAGGAACAAAAATGAATGAATTGATCAAGCCGAATACTTTTCCCTTGTCTCGTCGTACCGCATTGAAAGGCTTCGGTGCCGGTGCGAGTTTGATCGCCATGCCCTGGATCGCCCGCGCGCAGGGCGCCGACACGATCAAGATCGGATTTCCGACGCCGTTGACCGGCCCATTCGCGGCGGAAGCAAAAGATCAGGTCAAGAGCGCGCAACTCGCGGTCCAGCAGATCAACGACAAGGGCGGCATCGGCGGCCGCAAGGTCGAGCTTCTGGTGCGTGACGATAAGCTCAATGCCGGCGAGGCAGCAACGCGCACGCTTGAGTTGATCGAAAGTGACAAGGTCAATGCCATTGTCGGAGCACTGTCGAGCGCGATTCAGCTTGCGACAAATGAAGTCACCCGTGCCCGGGGCGTCCTTTATATCTCGATCAGCCAATCGGACACGATCAACGAGGTGAAAGACTTCAGCAAGTACACGTTCCACGAAGCCCTCAATCCGACCATGACAACGGCGGCGGTGGCGAAAACCACTTTCAAGAAGGGAGCCAAGATCGCGTATCTGGTTTCGGACTACGCTTACGGCCACGAAATGCTGAAGGGGTTCAAGCGTGCGGGTGAGGCGATCGGCGTGCAGACGGTCGGCGAAATCCTGCATCCGTTCGGTGCTGCCGACTATTCCACCTTTTTCCCGCGTATTAGTTCACTGAAGCCGGATATTCTGTGTATCTGCAACTTCGGCCGCGATCAGGCGAACTCCATCAAGCAGGCGGTCGATTTCGGCATCAAGGACCGGATGAAGATCGTGGTTCCTGTGTTGCTGCACAACCAGCGTCTCGCTGTTGGCCCGGAAGTGTTTGAGGGTGTTGTAGGCGGAGCGAATTACTATTGGGGTCTTGAAGACACCATCCCGTCAGCCAAAGCCTTCAACGACGCCTATCGTTCGGCGAACGGCGGGGCCATCCCGACCGATTATGGCGCCTACGGCTACACCGGCGTGATGTCGTTGCTGCTCGCCATGCAGGCGGCAGGCGGGACGGACACCGGCAAGATGATTACTGCGCTCGAGGATCTGAAATACGACGTCGCGAAAGGACCGCAGCATTACCGCAAGTGCGACCATCAGTCGGTGCAGTCCGTTCTTGTGCTGGAGTCCAAGAAATACTCGGATATGAAGTCCAAGGACGATCTGTTCAAGGTGGTTACGGCAGAGCCGGCATCGGAGGCGGTGCTTCGCACCTGTGCCGAACTCGGCTTTCCGACCTGACCGGAACGAGCGCTGCCATGGACTTCAGCCTGATCGCCATGCAGTTTTTCTCGGGGATCGCGCTCGGCGCGATCCTTGTCATGGCCGCGCTCGGACTGTCGATCATTTTCGGCATGCTCGGTGTGGTGAATTTCGCGCATGGCGCTCTGTTCATGGTAGGAGCTTACGCCGGACTGTGGGTGGCGTCGCTCACGGGCAGCTTCTGGTGGGGTTTGCTGGTGGCGCCGATTGCGATCGGTGTTTTCGGTATGGCGGTCGAATTCTTTCTGATCCGGCCATTATATAGCCGCTCGGTCGATGACCCGCTGCTGCTGACGTTCGGCCTGGGCTATGTTCTGGTGGAGGCTGTCCGGATCGTGTTCGGCAGCGATGGCATCCCGTTTCCGACGCCGTCACTGCTTCGCGGCGTGGTCAATCTGGGTATCGGCTACTTTCCGATTTATCGGTTGTTCGTCATCGGCGTCGTTGCCGCGATCCTTCTGGCACTGTGGTTTCTGCTTGAAAAGACCAGGTTCGGTCTTGTCGTACGTGCGGGCGCGCGCGATCCGCAGATCATGCGGGTGCTCGGCGTCGATATCAGCAAGGTCTGGCTGTTGGTGTTCGGCGTTGGTGTGGGGCTTACGGCGCTCGGCGGTGTCCTTGCGGCTCCGATGCGGACCGTGAACCCGGAAATGGGATCGCTTGTGCTCGCGGAAGCCTTTGTCGTCACCGTGATCGGCGGCATGGGGTCGCTTGTTGGTTCGGTGGTGGCCGGCCTTCTTGTCGGCGTCGCCGTGAGCATGACGGCTTTGTTCGCGCCGGAAATGGCTCAGATCGTCATGTTCGCGTTGATGGCTCTGGTTCTCCTCGTTCGGCCGCAAGGGCTGTTCGGCAAGGCGGGCGCGCACGCATGACCGATAGCAACCCCATCGTCAACTCACTTGCCTCCATTGACGGGAGGCCGACGCCGCTGCCGTCCGCTCACGGCTGGCGCGGGCAATTGGCGACATGGCGCGTGCCGCTGTCGATCCTGATACTTTGCATCCTTCCGTGGTTGCTGCCGTCGAAGGCGCTTGCCGTGAACGTGCTGATCTATGGCGTGGTCTGCGTCGGTTACAATCTGCTGTTCGGATACACCGGGTTGTTGTCGTTCGGCCACGCTGCTTTTTTTGGGGTTGGGGCTTACGTCACGGGGATCGCGATCGCTCATTTCGGCTTGCCGTGGTATGCGGCGATGGCGCTCGGCATTTTGGCCGGCGGATTGTTGTCGCTGGTCATCGGCGCGTTGTCGATCCGCACCCGTGGTATCTACTTCTCCATGGTGACGCTGGCTCTGGCGCAGCTTGTATACTACGCCGCGCTTCAGGCCTCGGGCTGGACCGGTGGCGAGAACGGCCTGCGCGGTTTCACGGTCAGCGAGCTGAATATCTTTGGACTGCACATCAATTTTCTCGATCCGGTAAAAAAGTATTATGTGCTGATGGCATTTGCGGCGCTCGCGCTGTGGTTTGTGTCGCGCATTCTCAACTCGCCATTCGGCGCGGTGATCGAGGCAATCCGCGAGAATGAAACGCGCGCCCGGGCATGCGGTTATAATGTTGAGCGGGCAAAATTGCTGTCGTTCACGTTGTCGGGCCTGATTTGCGCGCTGGCCGGGACGCTGATGGCGATGCATCTTGCGATCGTGCCGCTCGACACACTGCATTACCAGACTTCGGGTATGATCGTGATGATGACGCTGCTGGGCGGCGCCGGATCGTTCTTCGGCCCGTTCGTGGGTGCGCTGGCATTCCTGGTGATGGAGGATGTCTTTTCGATCTGGACCTCGCACTGGCAGATCATCGTTGGCTCCGTGTTCGTGCTGTTTGTGCTGTTCCTGCCGAAAGGAATCTGGGGCACCTTGCTGGCGTGGAGGACAAAATGAGCGCGCCATTGCTTTCGGTCGAAAATGTCGGGCGTACCTTCGGCGGTTTCATCGCCCTTGAAGGTGTCACCACTCGCTTCGAGGCCAACAAGGTCACGGCAGTGATTGGACCAAACGGTGCGGGTAAAAGCACCTTCTTCAACGTGCTGTCAGGTGTTCTGCCACCATCGACCGGACGGATCGAATTCAAGGGTGAGAACCTGATCGGAACGCCGCAACACCGGTTCGCCCATCTTGGAATTGCGCGCTCCTACCAGATCACCAACATCTTTCCGTTGCTAAGCGTGCACGAGAATGTGCGTGTCGCCGCGCAGGCGTTGCGCTCGCGCTACAATATCTGGAGGCACAGGGACCGGATGCGGGACTTGGATGAAAAAGCCGACGAGGCGCTCAATTCCGTCGGCTTATATGGCCGCCGGAATTCATCTGCGAAATTTCTGGCGCATGGTCAGCAGCGGGCGCTTGAAATTGCCGTCGCGCTGGTGGCCGATCCGGAATTGCTGCTGCTCGATGAGCCGACCGCAGGCATGGGACCGGAAGAAACCAAGGACATGGTTGCGCTGATCGAACGTCTGGCGAAGGAGCGGACGATCCTCCTGGTCGAACACAAGATGAAAATGATCCTGGGCCTCAGCGACCGTATTCTCGTTCTTCACCACGGCAAGCTGATTGCGGACGGATCGCCGCAGCATATCCAGGGGGATCCTGAAGTGCGCCGCGTTTATCTGGGACAAAGCCATGGCTATGCTTGACGTCAAAGGCCTGAATGCATGGTACGGCGCGAGCCATGTGCTGCATGGCGTTTCGTTTTCTGTTGAGCCGGGAGAGATCGTCGCGCTGGTCGGGCGAAACGGCGCTGGCAAGACGACCACCATTCGCACCATCATGGGCCTGATGTCGCGCAACAGCGGGCAGGTCGCCTTCGATGGCAACGAGATCATGCCGCTCGGCGCGCATGCGCGGTTTCGCCTCGGTCTTGCCTATGTTCCGGAAGAACGCCGGATCGTGCGGGATCTGACCGTGCGTGAGAACCTCAGGCTCGGTCTGCTGGCCAGCGACAAGGCGATCAACGAGCGCGCCGCGATCGAGGAGATCGCGGAAACATTTCCGCGCCTGAAGGAGCGGCTGGACCAGCAAGGATCGACAATGTCCGGCGGTGAGCAGCAAATGCTGGCGATTGCGCGAGCGATGATCGCCAAGCCGAAGATGATACTTCTCGATGAGCCGTCCGAAGGCATCATGCCGGTGCTGGTCGAGGAGATGGGAGTTTTGTTCCGGCGTCTGCGCGATGCCGGCGTGACGTTGCTGCTCGTCGAGCAGAACGTCGAATGGGCGCTGCGGCTGGCGAGCCGCGCGATCATTATCGATCAGGGTGAGATCGTCTACGAGAGCGGCTCCGCGGCACTTCTTGCCGACAAGGAAATTCAGGACCGCTACTGCGCCGTCTGACGCAAAGATAAAGGACAACTCGATATGCAGATGAATGGCAGTGAGCGGATCGCCGCGCCGAAGCAGGCCGTGTGGGAGGCACTGAACGATCCAGCGGTGTTGCAGCAATGCATTCCCGGTTGCGACAAACTCGAAAAGATCTCCGATCAGGAAATGACAGCGACCGTCACGCTCAAGGTCGGCCCGGTGAAGGCGTCGTTCAACGGAAAAGTGACGCTGTCGGATATCGATGCGCCAAACGGCTACCGTATTTCGGGGGAGGGCGCGGGCGGTGTTGCCGGTTTCGCCAAGGGCGGCGCGCAGGTGAGGCTGGAGGAAGAGGCGCCCGATGTTACCGTGCTGCATTACGACGTTGACGCGCAGGTCGGCGGCAAGATCGCGCAACTCGGCGGGCGTCTGATTGATTCCACGGCCAGGAAGCTGGCGGGCGAATTTTTCACAAAGTTCGGCAGCGTGGTGGTTGGGACGCCGGTCGAATAAAAAAGCCCGGCACAAGCCGGGCCTTTTTCTGAAATTGCGGAGAACGCTTATTCCCAGGACAGCGCGCCGCCGTTCTGGTATTCGATGACGCGTGTCTCGAAGAAGTTTTTTTCCTTTTTCAGGTCCATCGCTTCCGACATCCATGGGAATGGATTCTCCGTCTCCGCGAACACCGGCGCGAGTCCGATCTGCGCACAGCGCCGATTGGCGATGAAGTGCATGTATTGCTCGCACAACGCCGCGTTCAGGCCGAGAAACCCGCGTGGCATGGTGTCCCAGCCATAGGCGGCTTCAAGCTCGGCGGCTTCCTTGAGCATCCCGCGCACTTCTTCCTGGAATGTCTTGGTCCACAGATGCGGGTTCTCCAGCTTGATCTGGTTGATGACATCGATGCCGAAATTCAGGTGAATGCTCTCGTCGCGCAGAATGTACTGATATTGCTCTGCAATGCCGACCATCTTGTTGCGGCGGCCGAGCGAGAGAATCTGCGCAAAGCCGGTGTAGAACCACATGCCCTCGAACACGACGTAGAACGCCACGAGATCGCGCAGGAATGCCTGATCGCTTTCCAGCGTGCCGGTGTTGAAGTCGGGATTGTCGAGATTTTGGGTATGCTTGAGCGCCCAAGCCGCCTTGTCTGTGATCGAGGGGACTTCGCGGTACATGTTGAAAAGCTCGCCCTCGTCCAGACCGAGGCTTTCGACGATGTATTGGAACGTATGGGTGTGGACGGCCTCCTCGAATGACTGCCGCAGCAGGTACTGACGGCATTCCGGATTGGTGAGGTGACGGTAGATCGCGAGCACGATGTTGTTGGCGACGAGCGATTCCGACGCCGCGAAAAATCCGAGGTTGCGCTTGATCGAACGGCGTTCGTCCTCAGTCAGTCCATCACGCGACTTCCACAATGCGATGTCGGCCTGCATCGACACTTCAGTCGGCATCCAGTGATTGTTGCAGCCGGCGAGATACTTTTCCCATGCCCATTTATACTTCAGCGGTAGAAGCTGATTGACGTCGGCGCGGCAATTGATCATCCGCTTTTCGTCGACGGAGACGCGTCCGCCGGAGCGGTCGATCGCGCCGAGCCCTGTCTGTTCCGCGGGCGGTTGGGTGTTGAACACGGTGGCCGGCGAGGGAGTGCCGGCAGCGGTTGATTCTGACCAGTCGAGCATTTGGATATCCTTCTTTTCTTCTTATTGGCAGGCTTCGCAGTCGGGATTGTCGATCGAGCAGGCCAGCGCTTCGGAAAAGTCCGCGGACTTCGATGCCTGTGGCACGATGATCGGCACGTGTGACAGAGCCGGCGCCGACGCGGAGACGGCGTTGAGCTTTCCGTCGGTGCCTTTCAGCGTCGACTTTTCGACATGCGTGGCGCTGCGCGAGCGCAGGTAGTAGGTGGTCTTCAGGCCGCGATTCCACGCCAGCCGATAAAGTGCATCGAGCTTCTTGCCCGATGGATTGGCGATGTAGAGATTGAGCGACTGTGCCTGATCGATCCACTTCTGGCGACGCGCGGCAGCTTCGATCAGCCAGGCGGTGTCGATCTCGAATGCGGTGGCGTAGAGTGCCTTGAGATCGTCGGGAACGCGGTCGATCTGGCCCACGCTGCCATCGAAATATTTGAGGTCGGACACCATCACCTCGTCCCACAATCCGCGTGCCTTGAGGTCGCGCACCAGGAATTCGTTCACTTCGGTAAAGTCGCCCGACATGTTCGATTTCACATAAAGGTTCTGGTAGGCGGGTTCGATCGACTGCGCCACGCCGCAGATGTTGGAGATCGTGGCGGTCGGAGCGATCGCCATGACGTTGGAGTTGCGCATGCCGGTGGTGCGGACGCGATCACGCAGGCTTGTCCAGTCGAGCGTCGAGGACGCCTCCAGCGCAGCGCCGCCGCGCGCCTCCGCGAGGATCGCGACCGAGTCGATCGGCAGGATGCCGCGCGACCACAGAGAGCCGTCGAACGACGGATAGCGCCCGCGTTCAGCGGCGAGGTCCACCGAGGCTGAGATTGCGTGATAGCTGATGATCTCCATGCTCTCGTCGGCAAACGCCACGGCCGCATCGGACGCCACGGGGATTCGCTGGGCATGCAGCGCGTCCTGGAATCCCATCAGACCGAGGCCGACCGGGCGATGACGCAGATTCGAGCGGCGCGCCTCGGGAATGGTGTAGAAATTGATATCGATCACGTTATCGAGCATCCGCAGAGCGGTCGAAACCGTACGCTTAAGCTTGTCGTGGTCGAGGCCGCTGCCTGTTGTGTGATTGAGCAGGTTGACCGATCCGAGATTGCAGACCGCCACTTCCTCGGACGAGGTGTTCAGCGTGATCTCGGTGCAAAGGTTCGAGGAATGCACCACACCGACATGCTGCTGCGGCGAGCGCAGGTTGCACGGGTCCTTGAACGTGATCCATGGATGGCCGGTCTCGAACAGCATTGTCAGCATTCGCCGCCACAGGTCGGTGGCGCGCACGCGCTTGAATACCCGCATTTCGCCGCGCTCTGCCTTGGCTTCGTAGGCTTCATATGCAGCCTTGAATTTCGGCCCGTAAAGATCGTGCAGGTCAGGCGTTTCGTCCGGTGAGAACAGCGTCCATTCGCCGTCCTTCTCCACGCGCTGCATGAACATGTCGGGCACCCAGTTTGCGGTGTTCATGTCGTGGGTGCGGCGGCGGTCGTCGCCGGTGTTCTTGCGCAGATCGAGGAATTCCTCGATGTCGATATGCCACGTTTCCAGATAGGCGCAGACGGCGCCTTTGCGTTTGCCGCCCTGGTTCACGGCGATTGCGGTATCGTTGGCGACTTTCAGGAATGGCACCACGCCCTGGCTTTCGCCATTGGTGCCCTTGATGTGAGCGCCAAGGCCGCGCACCGGAGTCCAGTCGTTGCCAAGCCCGCCGGAGTACTTCGCCAGCAGCGCGTTGTCCTTGATCGACTTGAAGATGCCATCGAGATCGTCCGCCACCGTAGTGAGGAAGCAGGACGAGAGCTGCGGGCGCAGCGTGCCCGCATTGAATAATGTCGGCGTCGAAGCCATGAAATCGAAGGACGAAAGCAGGTTATAGAATTCGATCGCACGTGCCTCACGATCAATCTCGCGCACCGCAAGACCCATCGCCACGCGCATGAAGAAGGCTTGCGGCAATTCCAGGCGCGTGCCTTTCACATGCAGGAAGTAACGATCGTAAAGAGTCTGAAGTCCAAGGAACTGGAATTTCAGATCGCGTTCCGGCTTTAGCGCGGAGGCAAGGTGTCCGAGATCGAAACGGCTCAATTCAGGGTCGAGCAGCTCAGCGTCGATGCCGGCTTTCACATAGGCCGGGAAATATTCGCCATAGCGCGCTGCCATGTCGGCCTGCGTCGCCGTGGTTGGCACACCGTGGACGAAGCTCAGGACCTCGCTTCGGAGTTTGTCGAGTAGAAGCCGTGCACTGACATAAGCGTAGTTTGGCTCCTGTTCCACCAGCGTGCGCGAAGCCATGATCGAGGCCAGCGCCAGCTCATCCTGGCTGATGCCGTCGTAAAGATTGCGCCGTGCTTCCGCGAGCACGGGAGCAGGATCGACCCCATCGAGATCGGCGCAGGCTTCACGGACAATGGTTTCAAGCCGTTGACTGTCCAGCACGACGCGCGTGCCGTCCGCGAGCGTCATGTGAAGCGTGGGCTCGTTGCTTTTTGCGGCACCGGCGGTTGCCTTGCCGGCCCGCTCGCGAGCGCGCTCCTCGCGGTAGAGAACGTAGGCGCGGGCGACCTTGTGATGCTCGCTGCGCATCAGCGCGAGTTCGACCTGGTCCTGCACATCTTCGATATGAAAGGTGCGGCCTTCGCCGACACGGCGGGTGAGGGCGGCGGCGACTTCGCCGGTCAACTGCTCGACCACCTCATGCACGCGGCGTGATGCGGCGGCGGTGTTGCCCTCGACGGCCAGAAACGCCTTTGTCATGGCGATCGATATCTTCGCCGGATCGAACTGCGAGACCGTGCCGTTGCGCCGGATCACCTGCATCGCAGGCTCGTTTGGCGCCGGCGTGAGAGAATCGAGGCTCAACTGGATGAGCGGTGATTTTTCCGCTTTTGCGGTCTGCAAGTTCAGCGACATCGACTAGCCCCGTGATGCGAGTTTGATAGTGACGGGGATTCGAGGCGCTTGAGCATTCGGCAGGTCAGCCGAATGCTGGCGACCGCCGGACACCCCGTCCGTGGACGTTTTCTTGGCGTCGCGGCAGGTCTCCTGGCTTGCAGGTCGGTGCGGCTTCATGTCTTCCCGGCGGTGAGGCCAGTGACTGTGTTGCGAAGCAGCTCGCTGCTGACAGTTGCGGGGGCAGCGCCGGATTTCCGCATTCCCCATGCGGTTCACCGGCTTCCCTCTTAGCCACTAGATTTTGAGGTCTAGCGGACCGTGACGCCTATATGTGGTGATATTCGCCTGCGAGAGTCAACAACTTCTTAAGGCGGTCCCCGATATCCCCGATTTTCCGGATCACAAGAAGGAAAAAGGTAAACTCCCGAGGCACAGGCACAGTGCTTCGATTCTGGTTCCGCGGCCAAGAACCTTTTCAAGAGTGCGGCAGCAAGCCGATCCCGAATCGTGCTCGAACTTTACGGACGCGAAGGCTCACATTAGATAAAGGCTCCAACCCGCGAGCCACGACCAGCGAGTTCGGCTCTAGTGAGTCCTGTGATGAACGATTATGTCCGCCCGATCCTGAATCCGCCCGGTGGGCAGAAAAAAGTCCTGCTGCATTCATGTTGCGCGCCGTGCTCCGGCGAGGTCATGGAAGCGATGCTGGCCTCTGGCGTCGACTATACCATCTTCTTCTACAATCCGAACATTCACCCCGAGCGTGAATATCTTCTGCGCAAGGACGAGAATGTACGTTTCGCGGAAAAGCACGGTGTTGGGTTCGTGGACGCCGATTACGACAAGGATAATTGGTTTGCCCGCGCCAAGGGGATGGAATGGGAGCCGGAGCGGGGCGTCCGCTGCACCATGTGCTTTGACATGCGGTTCGATCGCACGGCGCTTTACGCGCACGAGAATGGATTCCCGGTGATCACGAGTTCGCTTGGCATCTCCCGCTGGAAGAACATGGCGCAGATCAACGATTGCGGAAAGCGCGCCGCTTCCAAGTATGATGGCCTGCAGTACTGGGACTACAACTGGCGCAAGGGTGGCGGCTCCGCCCGGATGATCGACATCAGCAAGCGCGAGGAATTCTATCAGCAGGAATATTGCGGCTGCGTCTATTCGCTGCGTGATACCAATGCCCACCGCCGCGCCAACGGACGTGAGCCGATCGAGCTTGGCGTCAAGTTCTATGGGCAGGATTCCACCGGCGGCGAGCCATAATCCCACGCTCGCCGCGTTGACTGTTTTCAATCCCCCGCCATATTCGCCGCTGTCGAGGTTCTTCGCATCCCGTTCGATGCGAGGCTAAGAGGGAAGCCGGTGAAACGCGCTCTTGCGCAAATCCGGCGCTGCCCCCGCAACTGTGAGCGGCGAGCCTGCATCCATGCGAGTCACTGAGGCGAATGCCTTGGGAAGACGGATGTGGGCCGCGACCCGCAAGCCAGGAGACCTGCCGCGACACCATCTATCCACGGGCGGGGTTCTCCCGGTGGGATGCTTGCGATGGCCGTTGCGGCGGCCATGTTTTCATGCGTCCGCCATGAGCTGCCGCCCCCAACTTCGGGGTTGAAGCATGTCTGTCTCGTCACTCGCCGTCGCAACGCTCGGCACACCGCGTATCGGTCCGCATCGTGAATTGAAGGCCGCTCTTGAAAGTTTTTGGGCCGGGAAGAGTAGCGAGTCCGAGCTGCTTGCGACTGCTGCGAGATTGCGCGCCGAAAACTGGACCCGCCAGAAAGCGCGCGGCGTGACCGTGATCCCGTCCAACGATTTCTCACTTTACGATCATGTACTCGACACCAGTGTGATGGTAGGCGCCGTTCCGGATGTTTACGGCTGGAAGGACGGCGCCGTGCCTCTGTCGACCTACTTCGCGATGGCGCGTGGATCGGAAGGCGGGGAAGCCGCTTGCGCGCATGGCCACACCCATCACCATCATGGTGTCCCCGCGCAGGAAATGACGAAGTGGTTCGACACCAACTACCATTACATGGTGCCGGAGTTCGCGCGCGGACAGGCATTCGCGCTGTCATCCACCAAGCCGATCGACGAGTACAAGGAAGCCAGGGCGCTCGGCATCGAGACAAGGCCGGTGCTGGTCGGCCCCGTCACGTTCCTCAAACTCGGCAAGAGCAAGGACACATCTTTTGACGCGCTGTCATTGCTTGGCGATCTGGTGCCGGTTTACATTGAGGTGCTGAAACGTCTCGCTGCTGAGGGCGCGCAGTGGGTTCAGCTGGACGAGCCGATCCTCGTTATCGATCTCGATGAGGCGACCCGCGACGCGCTGGCCAGGGCTTACGGTGAGATCGCGCAGGCAGTGCCCGGCCTCAAGATTATGCTCAACACCTATTTCGGTGCCTTGGCGGATAATGTCGAAACAGCGATGTCGTTGCCGGTGGCGGGGTTGCACGTCGATCTGGTGCGCGCGCCGGAACAACTCGATGCGGTTCTCGCAAAGGCGCGGCCGTACCTTGTTCTGTCGCTCGGAGTGATCGACGGCCGCAACATCTGGCGTGCGAATCTTCCGTCGATCGTTGACCGTCTCTTGCCCGTTGTCGCCGGTCGAGGAGCCGACTGGATCGAAATTGCACCGTCGTGTTCGATGCTGCATGTGCCGATTGATCTGGAACTGGAAACCGGACTCGATCCCGATGTGAAAAGCTGGCTTGCGTTCTCACTGCAGAAGATCGATGAACTTGTCGTTCTCGGCAAGACACTTGCCGGTCATCGCGACGAGGTCAAGGGGGCGCTGGCGGCGTCCGAATACGCTGCGATCACGCGCAAGTCGTCGCCAAAAATCCACAACGTTGAGGTCGACAGACGTGTGAATTTGATCGATGACGCGATGCGTTCACGAAACAGCGCCTTCGAGGTCAGATCCATCGTTCAGCGCCATCGCTTCAACCTTCCGCTGTTTCCCACGACCACGATCGGCTCGTTTCCCCAGACGGTAGATGTGCGAAAGGCGCGCGCCGCTCATGCCAAAGGCACGCTGAGCGATGCCAGTTACGAACATTTTCTGAGGGAAGAAACAGCGCGCGCTGTCCATTGGCAAGAAGCGATTGGGCTTGACGTGCTGGTGCATGGCGAGTTCGAGCGGAATGACATGGTGCAGTATTTCGGAGAGCAGCTGTCGGGCTTCACCTTCACCAAGCACGGCTGGGTTCAGAGCTACGGGTCGCGTTACGTTCGTCCTCCTGTACTATTCGGGGACGTTTCGCGCCCGGAACCGATGACGGTCGAATGGTGGAAATACTCTCAATCGCTGACGCTGAAGCCGATGAAGGCCATGCTGACAGGTCCGGTCACGATCCTGAACTGGTCGTTCGTGCGAGACGACATTCCCCGCAGCCTGGCTTGCGAGCAGATTGCGCTGGCGATTCGTGATGAAGTCATCGACCTCGAGAAGGCGGGCGCGAAAATGATCCAGATCGACGAGGCGGCGCTTCGCGAAGGTCTGCCGTTGCGCCGATCCGAATGGGAAAAATATCTTGAATGGGCGGTTGGCAGCTTCCGCGTCTGCGCGTCCGGGGTCAATGACGCCACCCAGATTCACACTCACATGTGCTACTCGGAATTCAACGACATCATCGATGCGATTGGTGCGATGGATGCCGACGTCATCTCGATTGAGACATCGCGCTCGAAGATGGAGTTGCTGGATGCGTTCAAAAACTATCGCTATCCGAATGAAATCGGCCCCGGCGTTTACGACATTCATTCACCGCGCGTGCCGGAGATCGACGAGATGACCGATCTTCTCAAACTCGCGCGACAACGCCTTTCCGACCTGCAGATATGGATCAATCCAGATTGCGGGTTGAAAACGCGAAATTGGGAAGAGGTGCGGCCGGCGCTGGTCAACATGGTTGCGGCTGCTCATGAACTGAGGTCGCTCGCATAACGCGAGTGCTTCAGTCTCTCATCAAGCGCCGCTCGACATTCCAGCCGGGCGGCTTATGCTCTTCATTTTTGTTGGTACGAAGCGAATACCGTGGCGCTGCGCCATGCTCCGCACGCCCGCCACGGTTCGGTTGAGAGCGGCCGCCGTCCGATATGGCGATGCGCCGTCTTCGGCATAGTCTCGCAGTTTCTTCAGATCGTGATCAGACCAGACTTTCGAATTCAGACGATTCATTCGTTTCCTCGTTAACCGTGAACGTTGCTGATTCGGAAATCGCCGAAGCGATTCCATTGCTCGCCAAGGGTGCCCGGGGAGGTAACTCGAATGTCGTCATATCGTTGCGTCTGGAAGTCGAATTAGAAGTCCTTCATTCCCGCGTAAATCGAGTTGCGTTACTTTTTCACCTTCACGATCTCCATATGTCGAAAGCAGGACAGTGCCGTGGAGATGAATTGATGGAAACTCGGCTTCGATCGGTGACGATCCGAAATTCAGCGCGACGAGTATGCGCTCGCGATCCAGCTCGCGGACGTAGAGCATCAAATCACCCGAGACAGCGATGGGCCGATAGGTGCCGGTCGAGAGTACAGGTGAGTCGCGCCGTAACGCGATCAGATTACGATAAAGGCAGTAGATCGACGTTTGATCCTGCCGCAAATTCTCCACATTGTTTGCGGGCCAGTCCGGCGCCAGCGGAAGCCACGGTTCGACCGTCGAAAATCCTGCGAAGGGGGACGCGTCCCACTGCATCGGCGTGCGTGCGCCATCGCGACCGACGCCGATACCCGGTACGTTCTTTTCAAATGGATCACGAATGCGGTCTGGAGGAATTTCGACATGGGGAAGACCGAGCTCGTCACCGTAATAAATCGTGGGTGTGCCGCGTAATGTCAGCAGCAGCATCGCGGTCACCGGCGCCTGATCCCGGCCGACGCGCGTTGCCACGCGAGGACGATCGTGGTTGCTCAGGACCCAGTTAGGCCAACCGCCCTCCGGGAGAAGTGCTTCGTAGTTCGATACGAGTTTCGCGATCTCGATCGCACTCCACCCGGTTTCGAGCAGCGTGAAATTAAATGGCAGATGTACGCCTTGAAGAATCTGGCCGTAATAGGTGACGAGTTTTTCCAGCGGAAGGTAGATTTCTCCGATCAATAAACGCTCATCGAATTCGTCAATCACGGCCCGCAGCCCCTTGATGACATCATGAACTTCGGGGACGTCGGCCGAATAGAGCGGAATGATCCTTTGATGCGGCGGTCTGCCTTTCACGTAAGCTGAATTCGGCGGGTTATTTCGAAACTGTTCGTCCTTCATCAAATGCCAGATCACGTCGACGCGGAATCCATCGACGCCTTTTCGGAGCCAGAAACGCATGTTGTCATGCATCGCTTCGCGGACATTCGGGTTTCGCCAGTTCAAATCAGGCTGCGATGCGAGGAAGGCGTGATAGTAATATTGGCCGCTCGCCGCATCGAATTGCCATGCGCTGCCGCCGAATTCGGACAACCAGTTGTTCGGCGGTCCCCCATCGGGTGCGGGATCTTGCCAGATGTACCAGTCGCGCTTGTCGTTCTGCTTCGAAGAGAGGCTTTTCAAAAACCAGGGGTGCCGATCGGACGTGTGGTTGGGTACGAAGTCGAGCAACAGCTTGAGTCCGAGGCCGTGGGCCACGGTCAGCATCTCGTCGAAATTTTCCATCGTGCCGAACAGCGGATCGATCGCGCGATAGTCGGAAATGTCGTAGCCGAAGTCGGCCATCGGCGAACAGAATATCGGCGATACCCAGACCGCATCGATGCCGAGGTCTTTCAGATACGGAAGCCGCCGGGTCAGGCCGGGGAGGTCGCCGACGCCGTCACCGTTGGAGTCCTGGAAAGAGCGCGGATAGACCTGATAGATCGTGGCCGTCTGCCACCACAGCGGTTTGCTCATGAAGCCTTTGCAGCAGAAATATTGCGGTTTCAGCTGCAAGCCTAACCGCTGTTTGAAATGAGCTTATGACATGGCCCGCCAGAGCACATTGCCAGCCATGTCTTACTTTGATCGTTCTGATCAGTAGCAGACGTTCACGCGACGGATACGCCATCCATAAGGCGTCCAGACGCGCCGCGCCCTTATGCAGCCGCCGCCGTAGTAGGCGTAGGAAGCATAGGGATAACCGTAGTAACCACCGGGATATCCATAATAGGGATAGCCATAGCCATAGGCGCCATAAGCAGCCGCTCCCGCCAAGCCGAGACCAAGTCCAATACCAGCAGCGGCCGGTCCCCAGCCCCAACCACCGCCGCGCCATCCTCCGCCGTGCCAACCGCCACCGCCGTGCCAGCCGCCACCATGCCAGCCACCGCCGCCATGCCCCCAACCTCGAGCGGAAGCGTCTCCTGTGGCTACCACCATCGCCAAGGCTATCGCAGCTATTCCAACTGTCGCTTTACGCCACATTTGTTGTCTCCCTGGTGTCAGCACGAAAAAACAGAAGATCGCGTAACGCACAGACCCCATTTACCGTTCCGCAAGAGAAGATCAGGGTCCACATGGTTAAGCGGAAAGCATAGTGTCACGCTTGAGTGATCGGATGTGGCGACCTAACCATGCGCAGGTTAGGCTGCGGTCCGTTAAATAACCGGGACCGTGGCGTGACAGATTTCAAAAATCCTGAGGGAGCCCCCGGTATTGCGCCGCGTTGGACCTCGAGCGCAAAGAGTGGAGTGGGCACTGCAGCGACGGCCGAAAGCCGGGTCTGGTTCACGATCAGCCACGGCATTCTCAATGAAATTTACGCGCCCCGCCTCGACACTGCCTGCATCCGGGACTTCGGATTCATGGTCACCGGCGACGGATATTTTTCCGAGGAGAAGAGGGATACCGATAGCTTTATCGAGATGGTCGAGGATGGAGTTCCCGCATTTCGTCTCGTCAACAGTTCGAATGACGGACGATACCGCATTTCAAAAACGGTTTTCTCCGATCCAGTTCGCGAGGTCGTATTTCAGGACGTCCATTTCGAAGCGCTGGTCGGCAATCTCTCGGACTACAATCTTCATGCTCTTGTTTCGCCGCATCTCGTCAACGCCGGAGCTAACAACACTGCGTGGTACGATGACTTCAAAGGCAGGCAAATGCTGTTTGCGAAAGGTCGGTTGCAGGCGTTCGCAGTCGCGTCGTCGGTGCCCTGGCTGGCGCGTTCCGCCGGCTATGTCGGCTTTTCGGACGGCTGGCAGACGCTGTCGCGCGGCGAAGGCGTCAGAACAGAGTTTCGGTGCGCTGAAGAGGGCAACGTCGCCCTGACTGGTACCGTCGATCTGCTCGCGAATGAGGGCAGGTTCGCGCTGGCGATCGGCTTCGGTGTGTTGCCGGAGGAAGCGGCCATTCGAGCGCTGCTCGGGTTGCAACAGCCGCTGGATCGTGCGCTTGAAAGGTACTGCGTGGGCTGGCGTGAATGGCAACGCAAGCTTCTTCCGCTGGATCAGCCGGACGATGCAGCCGGGCTCAACAGATTTCGTGTTAGCACCGCCGTGCTTGCCAGCCACAGGGACGAGCCCTCCGGAGCAATGATCGCGAGCCTTTCGATTCCGTGGGGCTTCTCAAAAGGCGACGATGATCTCGGCGGCTATCATCTGATCTGGCCTCGCGATCTTGTCGAGACAGCGGTCGGTCTGCTTGCGGCCGGGACAAAGGTGGAAGCAAAAGCTGTACTGGATTATCTTGTCGCGACCCAGGAAGCGGATGGGCACTGGTCGCAAAATTCCTGGCTCGACGGGCGCCCATACTGGAGGGGTGTCCAGATGGACGAAACAGCCTTTCCGATCGTTCTGTATGATATGCTGGTTCGTGAGGACGCGATTGAGCCGTCCGAGCGGCAGCGTTATAACGCAATGATCGCGAGCGCCGCCAGTTTCATCGTTCGCAACGGACCGGCGACACCTCAGGATCGCTGGGAAGAGGATGGTGGCTATTCACCGTTCACGTTGGCCGTTGAGATTTCGGCATTGCTTGCGGCGGCCGAGGCCATGGATCTCATGGGCTTGGATATGGCTGCAAAATACCTGCGCCAAACAGCTGATTTCTGGAACGAACAGATCGATGTTTGGACTTATGCCGTCGATACGGAACTCTCTCGCAGCCTCGGCATCGACGGTTATTACATGCGTATCGGGTTTGACGGCGGACCGAATTGCTATTCGCGCGGACCCATTCCCATCCGAAACCGTGAGGATGGCAATACCGTCCTCGAAGCTAACCGCCTTATCAGTCCAGACGCTCTCGCATTGGTGAGGTTCGGTCTGCGCGCTGCGGATGACCCACGGATCGTCAATACCGTAAAGGCGATCGACATGTTGCTAAAACGCGAATTGCCATCCGGCTCTTACTGGTACCGCTATAACGATGACGGGTATGGTGAGCACGCCGACGGCACGCCATTCAACGGGTCCGGTATCGGTCGGCTTTGGCCTTTGTTGACGGGCGAGCGGGCGCATTACGAGATTGCCGCGGGACGGTACGATGAGGCCCGGCGCTTGCTGACGGCTCTTGAAGATTCCGCGTCGAGCGGCGGATTGTTGCCCGAACAGATCTGGGACAGCGCAGACATTCCTGAGCGAGAGCTTTACCTCGGCCGTCCTTCGGGTAGTGCGATGCCGCTGGTGTGGGCTCATGCCGAGCACATCAAGTTGCTTCGCTCGCTGCGCGATGGCGCCGTCTTCGACATGCCGCGTCACACTCATGAGCGGCATGTCAAGGGCAGTCCGCCGCCAGCGCCAATCGTGTGGCGGCCAACGTCCATGATCGGGTGGATCGTCAAGGATCGCGTTTTGCGTCTTGACCTGCCAGAGCCGGCATTGATCCATTGGTCTGTCGACGACTGGGCTACGGTGCAGGACGACCACGCAGAGGCAACTGGATTGCAGACATTTATCTACGACATCGCGACCGAACCATTTGCGCCCGGAACCGTTATTCGGTTCACCTTCTATTGGCCGCTTCGAAACACATGGGAAGGTGCAAATTATCAAGTCGCTATCTCTTAGCGTATTGTCTCGCCATCACCGGAACCAAGAAAATCTTTCGAAAATGGACCTGAAGCTGGCTCAAAAAGATATCCGGTTGCTGCTTGCCGACGTGGATGGAACGCTCGTAACTCAGGAAAAGGTCCTGACCGACGCAACCAGAGCCGCGGCGGATGATCTGCGGCGGGCAGGGATCACGCTGGCAATTACAAGCGGGCGACCGCCGCGCGGCATGAGCATGTTGGTTGCGCCATTGAAGCTCGAAGGCGTGATCGCCGGCTTCAACGGCGGGGTGTATGTGAACCCGGATATGACCGTAGTTGAGAGCCATAAGCTCGATCCATCGGTCGCCAGGCAGACCTATAAGCTGATCGAAAAGCGGGGCCTCGATGTCTGGATTTATACTGAGACGGAATGGTTGATCCGCGACAAGGATGCGCCGCATGTCGCGCGCGAGGCATGGACCGTGAAATTCGACGCGCGGGTGGTCGATGAATTCACACAGGATCACTTTGGCAACGTAGTAAAAATCGTCGGCGTGTCCGACGATCTCGGCAAGGTTGCGGAGTGTGAGAAAGCTGTTCAGGCCGCGTTCGGCGAGAAAGCGAGCGCGGCGCGGTCGCAGCCATATTATCTTGACGTAACCAGCCCCCAAGCAAATAAGGGAGGCGTGGTTCTGACGCTGTCCAAACTGCTCAACATTCGATCCGATCAAATTGCGACCATCGGCGATATGCCGAATGACGTGTTGATGTTCAAAAAGAGTGGATTTTCCATTGCGATGGGCAATTCCAGTGATGAAGTGAAGGCACAAGCAAGCGCCGTCACGGATAGCAACCAGGATGAGGGTTTCGCGAAAGCTGTCAGGGAATTCATTCTGACGCTGTGAGTTTCCGCAAAAATTTCGGAACCGGTGTTCGCCTGTGGACGTTAGATCGCGCAGGAGGATGAAACATGCGCACTTTCTTCGGAATGATTTTGGGATGCCTTTTGACGATTTCGGTGGTTTATATGCATGATTCGATGGCGACCTCGACGGTCGCTAACGGATCGTCGGCAGCACAGTCACAACAGATTGTGAACTGGGATGTCGCTCGCTCGGAATGGGGGCAGATGCGATCCGATCTGCACACGGCTTGGCTGAAGCTGAAAGCCAACGTCACCTGACGACCAAAAAAGCCCGGCTCGCAGCCGGGCTTTTTTCTTGAGCGGGGACGACACGTCGTTGTGCGTGCCGACTTTAGCGCAGGAAACTTAGAATATCTCAAAATGGTCTGGCCGGGTCCCTGGCATCGGAATTCCTCTATCGCGGGCTAGTTCAGGGAAATGCCCTGAATAGGCGACATTCTGCGGCCTCTGCAGCCGTGTAGCATGCCTACAAAACATGAACGCTGTTTTATTCCATTTCCATTTTTAGAAGTGATGTTGGCGCCGCCCCCTCGACGCTCGCTTGCGATCTTCATATTAGCGCGATTATCGATCGCCACTGGATAGGCGATAATGTTGTTGGGGGATCGCTGCCGTGAATATCGTCGCTCGTTCATTCAGTGGATGCGCTCGCATCGCTGCGTTGTCGTCTGCTGTATTTGGACTTCTGATTACGATGAATGAGGCGGTCGCGCAGCAGCCGCCGGCGAGTGAGTCATCGTCGACGACGCTGCCACAGGTCACGGTGGATCCCGTGAAGCCTCGGCCTGCCAAAAGAAAGCCGGTTAGATCGTCGGCCAACAGTTCTCGCCGCACATCGCGCAATGCGGCCAACCAGCGACAAAATCAGCCGCCGGTGCAGGCCGCGCCAGCCGACGCTTTCGCGGCGCGTACTGGAACGGTCGGCTATTTCTCAAACAGCACATCGGTGGCGACCAAAACCAATACACCGCTGCTCAATATCCCCCAGTCGATTTCTGTTCTGAGCAAGGATTTCATTCAGGATCAGGGAACGCACAGCATCACCGATCTGACGCGTTACGTGCCCGGCGTAGCGGTACATCAGGGCGAGGGTAATCGCGACGAGCTTGTTATTCGCGGTGTGGACTCCAGTGCGAATTTCTTTGTCAACGGCTTCCGCGATGACGTTCAGTATTTCCGCGATCTATATAACGCGCAGAGCGTCGAGGTTCTGAAGGGCCCGAGCGCGCTGATCTTTGGCCGTGGTGCGGGTGGCGGTCTCGTCAACAGGACGCTGAAAGAAGCCGACGGCACCCGAATTTATGAGGCAACTGTTCAGTCCGGCTCGTGGGGTGATCGCAGGATCACGCTGGATGCCGGGCAGGCTGTAAATCAGGATCTGGCAGTTCGGCTGAACGCGTTCTACGAGGGCTCCGATACGTTCCGCGATTTCGGCCATCTGGAGCGATATGGAATCAATCCCACGCTGACATGGCGTCCGACGCAGGATACCAAGATCAAGCTGAGCTACGAATATTATCACGACAGCGAGGTGCCGGATCGCGGTAACCCATCGATCGCTATTCCCGGTGGGGCATCAAGGTTCAACCCGACAACGCCCTTTGCTCCCAATGGAGATTTTTCGACGTTTTTCGGGAGCCCGCTTTACAATCGGACACATGCCGATGTGCAGCAAACGATTGGTGTAATCGAACACGACTTTGGAGGCGGGCTCACTGTCAAGAACTCCACGGTTTATGCGGATATAAATCGCGCTTATCAGAACGTCTATCCGGGAAGTGCGGCCAATCTTGCGACCAAGCAATTTACTTATAGTGCTTACAATAACACGACCAACCGCGAGAATTTTTTTAACCAGACCGATTTTACATACAAGGCGTTTACTGGACCGATCTTTCACACAATCGCTTTTGGTTCCGAGTTTGATCGACAAACTGGACTCTCGCTTCGCAACACGGGATTTTTCTCGAACGGCACAAGGAGCAGCGATCCCGTTAATCCATTTGACCCGACTTATTTAGGTCTCATTACCTTCAGGCATTTGATCAATAATCCAGCTGTTGCCGGTTCAACAGGTGATGCAAACAGCGTCTACCGTCTGAATGTGTCCTCCGGCTATATACAGGATCAGGCCGATATCACACGTTGGCTGCAACTGGTCGGCGGTGTGAGGTTTGATCACTTTGATCTGACAGCAACTGATCTCAATGTCGTGGGTGGCGCTCGCCGCAACCGAGTGGATGACTTGGTTTCGCCCCGCGCCGCAATTATCCTGAAGCCAGCTGATAATTTCTCGATCTACACCGCTTACAGCATTTCCTATCTTCCTGCCTCCGGCGATCAGTTCAGTGCTCTCAGTCCCGCAACGTTGATCCTCCAGCCACAGAGGTTTGAGAATACCGAGTTGGGTGTGAAGTGGGACATCCAACCCAAGCTTCAGTACACGGCAGCGATTTATAAATTGAACCGCAGCAACCAGCCGATTCCCACGACGGACGGAAGTAACCTACAGCTTCCGAACGGCGCAACGCGTGTGAAAGGCTTTGAAACGGCTCTGAACGGTTATGTCACCGACCTGTGGCAATCCATTGTGGGCTATTCCTATACCGACGCCAGGATTGCAAAAGATCTTACCGTGCCGAGCAACTCGTTGCCGATCGTTGCTGGCAATCGCGTGCAACTCGTTCCTTACAACCAGTTCTCGTGGTGGAATAAGTATCAGTTTGCGCCAACCTGGTCGGCTGCCCTTGGTGTGATCTATTTTTCCGATTCATATGCGTCTAATGACGATTCGGTTCGCTTGCCCGGGTTCGTTCGGTTCGACGCCGCTCTGTATTGGCAGCTCGACAAGACCTGGCGAGCGCAATTCAACGTCGAGAACATCTTCAACAAGGGATATTGGGCTTCGGCCGATGGCGACAACAATATTTCGCCGGGCCAGTCACGCACCTTCCGCGTTCTGGTGAAGGCCAATCTCTAAAGTCGCATCAGTCTTAAAACCTCCTGATGTGACAAGCGGGACGCGAATATATCGCGCCCCGCTTTTTCATTGTTATTCGTGGCGGTCCATGGCCGACCTGTGCTTCGTATCGCGCATGGTGAGGTAGATGAGCAGCGACAGGAAGATCATGCCGGCGAGATAATAATAGAACCAGCTTTCATGACCCTGTGTCTTGCACCAGAGCGCGACGACCGGCGCTGTGCCGCCGAAGATCGACACCGTCAGGGCATAGGGGACACCGACGCCGAGCGCGCGAATGTTTGTCGGAAACAATTCCGCCTTTACCACCGCGTTGATGGACGTATAGCCGGCGACGAAAATCCACGCCGCGCAGATCAGAAGGAACGCCGTGAAAGCCGACTTGGTGCCTTGCAACATGGTCAGGAGGGGTACCGTCGCAAGCGTTCCCGCAACGCCAAAGAATATCAGCAAAGGCTTGCGACCTATGCGGTCAGAGATTGCGCCATAGATCGGCTGCAGGATGGTCGCGAAAACCAGCGTGCAGAAGATGACGATCGTGGTGGTCGTGGCGTCAAGTCCGACCGACAGGCGAACGAAGGTCTGCATGTAGGTTGTAAACGTATAGAACGCCGCCGTGCCGCCGGCAGTCAGGCCGACAACGAGCAGGAATTCACGTGGATACTGGAACAGCACACGCAGGCTTCCGCGTTTTGCGGTTTTTTGTTTTGCCTCGATAAAGGCATCCGTCTCGTGAAGATCACGCCGCATCACAGCCGCGATGACCGCGAGCGCAGCACCGATCAGAAATGGAATTCGCCAGCCCCAGGCCTTCAGTTCCGCCTCGGTGAGAAAAACGTTCTGCAACAGCAGCAAGACAATGATAGCGGTCAACTGGCCGCCGATCAACGTGACGTACTGGAAGCTTGAGTAAAAGCCGCGGTGATCCTCGTCGGCTACTTCGCTTAGGTAGGTGGCGCTGGCGCCGTATTCGCCACCGAGACTGAGTCCTTCGATAATTCTTGCGATTGTCAGAAGCATGGGCGCTGCAAAGCCAATCGATGCATAGGTCGGCGTGACCGCGATGAGCAGCGAACCAAGGCACATGCAGAGGACGGAAAGCGTGAGCGAAAGTTTGCGGCCGTATCGGTCGGCAAGGTAGCCGAACAGCCAGCCCCCCAACGGTCGCATGAGAAACGTCGCAGCGAACACGACCGCGGCATTCAACTGTTGAACGACCGGGTCTTCGTGCGGAAAAAATGCAGGTGCAAAATAAAGCGCGAACGCGGTGTAAGCATAGAAGTCGTACCATTCGACCAGATTGCCGATCGAGCCGACGAATATTTGTTTAATGCGGCGGCGCGCATCCGCCGCATCGAGATGTGACGGGTGATTGATCGTGTTCACGGCCATTCCTTGGGAATTTGAGGCAAAGCGGAGGTTTATGCGCCCAACGAGATGAAGCCTGTCAATGCGTAAATGGGCGAACCGTGGTTTATCGGTTCACCCATCGGATTTACGCGAGTTGCTAAGGCCCTAATTTTCATCGACCGAGGTGGCGGTTTCCGGTCCTTCGCCAACAATCAGCAGGACGGCGTCTTCGTCTTTGGCGCCGTCCCAATGCACCTGCTTACCGTAATGGGTGACGAAACTGCCCGCAGGCATCGCCACGGTTCCATTCTCGGGATCGAACTTATTGCCGGAGCCGAGATACCAGGTGCCGGAAATGACTGTGATAAAGCGGTCGTTGGGATGGAAATGAGGGTGGCTGAAATGGTTGCCCTTGGTCCATCTCAGAAATTCCGCGTAGAAACCGGGTTTTGACGGATCGCCGACCACGACGGCAGTCTGCGCGCCCAGCTTGTTCGGAGGACCCCACGGAATCTGGTCCGGAAGCTTGTATGCGATGGCCGCGGGATTGAGCTCCGCAGCGCGGACCAGGCCGCTCGTGCTCAATGCGAGTGTGGCGGCAACGGCGACGGAAAGGTATCGCGTAGCGTAACCGGTCATGATGTTCTCCCTGGATGCTCTCTTTTCGGAGCGGCCACGACGATAGCAGACGGCGACCTCTGCGAAATAGAATAGCCATGTTCTCTCGCAGATGTGAGGCGTGGCTGGCCAAGCCTTCGCCTCAAAAGCGATCCGTTCATGGCGCCGCTTTGATTGACCCATGATTCCGTGTACTGATGGCGTGCCGTCGTATGGAGCAGGATCATGTCAATGAAGATTGTCCGTCTGATTTGCGTCGCGAGCGTGCTCACCGTTAGCGCTCAAGCTGTTTCAGCCCAGACTCCAACGGTCGCGCCGCCGGCGCCCACATCAACCGCGCCCGCCACGGCAGATAATGCCATTCTGCTCACGGTTTTCCTCAAGCACGATCAATCCCGTCCGCTTGGTGAACTGAACGACCAATTGGCACGCCAGAACTTCTACAAGGCCTTCCCGCCGGAGGGGGTCGAGGTGGTGAGCTGGTACGTCACGATGGGTATCGGGCAAGTCATTACCCTGCGACTTCCGGCCTCCCGTATCCGCGAGGTCAACCGTGTCCTCGAAGATACCGCTTGGGGAGCTTACCGGACGGAGTTTTATCCGACCTACGACTACAAGCAGGTTGGCCTGAGCCAGCATGAGAAAGCATTGCAAAAGCAATGACGGCGGTGGTCGACAATTGAGCAAGGGCGGGCCTGCACAGATAGCGATCTCACTGGGTTTGTCTTCGTGAGGGCGATACTCCAGGGCGGTATCTCCCTGCCGGCGGAGCGTTTAACAGACGATTCACTATCAGACGCATAAGCGATTGGGCGTTAAGCGGCTTGCGACGGTATTTCGATAGTTTCCGCGTTCAGGAAATTAATTTTGACCGCCGATGCTGTATGTTCTCACCTGTCTGCAAACCCACGACTGGCGCCTAGCCACGCTGTCTGCTTGCGTTAGCCTGTTCGCCAGTCTCGCGGCTATGAGCCTTTATCGGCGGGCGTCCGGCGATCCGGCAAAGCCGCGCATGGTCTGGGTTGGTGTCGCGGGCTTTGTGACGGGTTGCGGAATCTGGTCGACACATTTCATTGCGATGCTCGGCTACCCGCCCAGTGCAGGGCTGTCGTTTGATCCTCTGATTGCACTCATTTCGCTGATCGTTGCTATTCTGATTGTCATCGCGGGTTTTGCGATTGCTGTCTACGACAACACCCTTTGGTCGAGTGCAGTCGGCGGAGCCGTCGTGGGACTTGGCATTGGCTTGATGCACTATCTCGGTGTCGCGTCGCTGAATATGACGAGCGTTGTCATCTGGATACCGCACTTGGTTGTCAGCTCGATCGTGCTGGATATCTCGTTCGCCGTTCTGTCTCTCATTGTCCTGCGACGAAGCAACGGTCTCTTCGGTCTCGTCGCGAGCGCTGTGCTGCTTTCAATCGCAATCCTGGCGCACCATTTTGTTTCAGTCTCGGCGATGGGTCTGATCCACGCATCTTTGGTTCAAGCCGAAGCCTCTTGGTTTTCACCGATGGCGCTTTCGATCGCGATCGCGTCCGTCGCCGCCGGCATCGTCGTAGCGAGCATGATTAGCGCGATTTCGGATAGAAACAGCCATCGCCAGATCGAAGAGTACAACATTCAGCTCAACGCGGCCGTGGACAATCTGGTGCAGGGCTTGTGTATGTTCGGGCCGGACGATCGGCTTCAGGTTTGGAACCAGCGTTATGTTTCCATGTACAATCTTCCGCCCGATAAGGTCAGGGCAGGCTGTACTGCGGACGATTTATATGCGCTTCGCGCCGAAGCTGGCACCATTCTAAAAGGCCTCGATCCTTATCGCGCCGATCTCAAACTGACGCTCGATGGCGGATCGACATTGCATCGCACTGTTGAACTCGTCGATGGTCGTACGGTCTGTGTGGTTTGTCGGAAGACAAAAAGCGGTGGCTGGGTCGTCACCCACGAGGACATCACCGAGCGACGTCGGACCGAGGCGAAAATCGAATATCTTGCTCGGCAAGATCCATTGACGGGACTGGCAAATCGTATCGTATTCAATGACCACATCGCGAAGGTGTGGAGAGAATGCGCGGCACAGAGCCGGTCATTCACAATCATGAGCCTGGATGTCGATCGATTCAGCGAGATCAATGATACTTACGGTCACGCAACCGGCGACGCATTCCTGTGCGAGGTTGCGCGCCGCCTCGAACTGGCTTGTGGCAACGAATTTATTGCCAGGCTGAGCGGGGATGAGTTCGTGATTGTTTCCTCCAACGGTCCACAGCCGTCGCGGGCAGGGGACATCTGCATGCGTGCTCTTGCTGCATTCGGTGCACCCTTCATGGTTGGCGACAAGTCGATCGTCAGCGGATGCACGGTGGGAGTCAGCATATTTCCGCAAGACGGCGCGGATGTTGAAACTCTCGTGACGAACGCTGACATCGCTCTGTATCGCGCCAAGCGTGAAGAACGCGGTTCAATTCGATTTTTCGAACCAGAAATGGACCGTGAAATTCGTGAGAAGCGGGCCCTGCTAAGGGACCTCGACTCCGCTCTCGCTAACAAGGAGTTCGAACTGTATTTCCAGCCGCAGACCGAGGCAGACGGAAAGATGTTCGGATTCGAGGCGCTGGTCCGATGGCGTCACCCTGCGCGTGGTCTGGTGTCGCCCGGCATCTTCATTCCGCTTGCCGAGGAAACCGGTCTGATTACGAAGCTCGACGAATGGATTCTGCGCGAGGTTTGCCAGGAGGCCGCGAGCTGGCCGAATCCGCTGTCCATCGCAATCAATGTTTCGCCGATCAGTTTCCGGAACGGAGATTTACCTGGCCAGTTGCACATCATTTTGCTGGAAACCGGTCTTGACCCCAAGCGGCTGGAGGTGGAAATCACCGAGGGCGTACTGATCGAGGATTTTACCAGGGCGAGTTCAGTACTGCGTCGGATCAAGAATCTGGGCGTTCGGGTGTCGATCGACGATTTTGGAACTGGCTATTCATCGCTGTCATATCTGCAGGCTTTTCCGTTCGACAAAATCAAGATCGATCAAACTTTTGTGGCCCAGATCGGCAAGAACGGCCAGTCTTCGACGATTATCCGCGCAATTATCGGCCTCGGGCAGGCCCTCGATCTTCGCATCATCGCCGAAGGTGTCGAAACAGAACAGCAACTGGCCTTTCTTGCCGCGGCGGGATGCTCGGAGATGCAGGGTTATCTCTTGGGACGTCCGCAGCCGATCTCCGCTTACAGCTGGGCGGTCGGCCGGCAGAATCCCGGTGAGGAACGGCTTGCCTGTTAGCTGCGTTTAATTAAATTATCGGGAGCAATGTCAGGAGATGAGCCGATGACAAGGCCAGTGTTATCCTCTCTTTTTCTCTGCACCTTGTGGACGGCCTTTTCGGCTTCTGCCGCGCTGGCGGCGCCGCCGACGGCCCAACCGTCACCGGGTTATGACATGCGGCTGGAACAATCACGCCGGCTGGCATATCCCCAACCCGTCCATCCAGTGGAGCGGACGAGAAAACCGCGCCGCAAACATCGGCATTGAGTGATCTGGCCGGTTCTGTCGAAGGCAGGCTGCTGTTCCCAAAGCGCTTTTCTGATTAGATGTTGCGCGCGGCGTCTTCGTCGTGAGGCTTGCTCCAGCGTTGTCATTCGAGCTTCAAACAAGAAGGCCAAAAAGGACCCCGTAAATTTCAAACGGGGGCGTCATCATGGCCGATATTACGTTCAACCAGCCGATGGACGGGGGTTCTATCGAACCTGCGTCCCGGCCCAATCTCGATAAAGGTTTTAATCCGCTCACGCTGATCCTGTTTTTCGGGATTCTCACAGCTGGGTTGCTGTACGTCGCCTACAGTATTTATGCGGACGTGGATGCCACGCATACGCGCGTCACCTCGTACGTGCCCTATATGCTGCTCTTCGTTGCGCTGCTGATCGCGCTCGGCTTTGAATTCGTCAACGGCTTCCACGATACGGCCAACGCCGTGGCGACAGTGATCTATACGCATTCACTTCCCGCCGAGATCGCGGTGATGTGGTCGGGATTCTTCAATTTCCTCGGCGTGCTCGTTTCAAGCGGCGCGGTGGCGTTTGGAATTGTCTCGCTGCTGCCGGTGGAACTGATCCTTCAGGTTGGTAGTTCAGCGGGATTTGCGATGGTGTTCGCGCTGTTGATCGCTGCTATTATCTGGAACCTCGGCACCTGGTATTTTGGTCTTCCGGCCTCCAGCTCTCATACCTTGATTGGTTCGATCATCGGCGTTGGCGTCGCCAATGCGCTGATGCGCGGCCGCGACGGCACCTCCGGCGTTGATTGGGGCAAGGCCGTCGAGATCGGGCAGGCGCTGTTGCTTTCGCCGCTGATCGGCTTTCTCGCCGCGGCGCTGCTGCTGATCGTGATGAAGTTCGTCATCCGCAATCCGTCGCTCTACAAGGCACCCGAGGGCGACAAGAAACCACCGCTCTGGATCCGCGGACTTCTGATCCTGACCTGCACCAGCGTCAGCTTCGCCCATGGTTCGAATGACGGCCAGAAGGGCATGGGCCTGATCATGCTGATCCTGATCGGCACCGTTCCGACCGCTTATGCCCTTAACCGTGCGCTGCCGCAGTCGCAGGTCGTGCACTTTCAGGAAACGTCAAATGCCGCTTCAGCGATCATTTCGGCCAAGGGAGCAGGTTATGCGATCACCGGCGATCCCCGTCCGGCTGTAACGCGTTACGTTGCCGAGCATCAAATCAACGAAGGCACCTATCCCTCGTTGGCGGTGCTGGTGAAGGATGTCGGTGATCAGGTTGTGAAGTACGGCACGCTCGACAAGGTTCCGTCGGAACTGGTCGGTAATACCCGTAACGACATGTACCTGACATCGGAGGCTATCCGCTTCCTGATGAAGGACAAAGAAAGCGATCTCACCAAACAGGATGTCGCAACGCTCAACGCCTATAAAGGCTCGCTCGATAGCGCAACCAAGTTCATTCCGACATGGGTGAAGGTGGCTGTCGCGATCGCGCTCGGCCTTGGCACCATGATCGGCTGGAAGCGCATTGTCGTCACGGTCGGTGAAAAGATCGGCAAGACGCACCTGACTTATGCGCAAGGTGCTTCGGCCGAGATCGTGGCTGCGGCCACCATCAGCGCCGCGGATATGTTCGGTCTTCCGGTATCGACAACGCATGTGCTGTCGTCGGGTGTCGCGGGCACAATGGCGGCAAGCGGATCCGGACTGCAGATGCAGACCATCCGCAACATGGTGATGGCGTGGGTTCTGACTCTGCCGGCGGCGATCATGCTTTCCGGTACACTGTATGTGATCTTTGCGCGTCTGTTCTGACGCGAACTGGATGACACAAGGAAGCCCGCTCGGCATGACCGGGCGGGCTTCCGATTTTACGAATGAAAATTCAAGTGCTCGCCAATTGATCGGTGTCTTGCGACGTCGTGAGTTCAAGGGCCAAACGTCGAGCGATTTTTTCTGCGTAGTCCGCCAGGTCGCTGATGCCCATCAGTTCCCCAAACGTGCCGCGCGCCAGCGGTCCAGCAACATACAGCCTTGCCTGGGATCCTCCTGCGCCTGAAATGGCATGTCCTTCTGGATCGACGTCGACACCAAAATGGAAGATATTAGGCCTCATCAATCCCTCGCCGACGAGGCGGGCGAGAAGCGGGTTGGTCTGAACGACGCTTGCGTGACCCGGCCCCGTTGCCAGCATGAGCGCATCGAAGCGCTCGGGCTTCCATTGCTGTTCGCGGCGTTGACGAAATTCCACCGCCAGCCCCGCTCCTGAGGCAGGAACTGCGCGAACCGCCGCGGTTTTCAGTGCCAGGGAGCCGTCTGCAAGCCGCTGCTCCAGAACGCGGTGGATTTGCGGCGCGATACGAAAACGATGAACATCCCAATAGGGGCGCAGATGACGCAGCACACGAAGCCGCTCTTGTGCCGGAAGTGCCTGCCAGATGATCTGACCCTGTTCGCGAACGCGATCGAGCACGAGCTGCCACGGTTTTCCGTCTTGGGCCGCTTCGATCACCGCGCCGCGGACCCGCTTCACCAGTTCGCTGGCTCGCATTGAGGGCGGGGATGTGAAGTCACTCTTAAGTTCGCGGAGATCGTCGGTGTGGGGTTGCGAGCGCATTCCGCGCCGGGATACCGCGACGATTTCGCCGCGGTGTCCAGCCCTGTCTAGCGATGCGACGATGTCGGCCATGGTCAATCCAGTGCCGACAATGAGAACGCGGTCATTGGTGCCAATCAGCGAGCGCGCATCATTCTGCCATGGATTGGCAAAAAAACGCGGATGGTCCTGCAGGGACGCCAACGAGCGTGGCGTTTCGGGAGGTGCGTGGCAGACCGCGATGACCACGGCATTCGCCTGAACCGTTTCGCCGTTGTCGCAGAGCACCCGATACTCATTGCCGCTCCGTTCGACGGTGACGGCTTTTGACTGGATATGCCTGACGGCGGGTTTTAACGATCCGATCCGGTCGCCAAGGTAGCTGCCGAACGCATAACGAGAGGGAAACAGCCGTTCGTCCGGCAGCGCTGCATCGGGATCGCCTGCCAGATAATCTGTTTCGACGACCCAATCCTGGAAGTCGTCGGCCATATTGTTGTCGATGCTCATGCGCACCGCCGGGACGTTGATGCGATGCGCAGGATCGTTCGTGCTGTAGGCGAGGCCGCGGCCCAGATCGCGTTGCGGCTCGATCATGACGATTTCGGTGTCCGGAGTCGAGGCGCGTAGATGCCAGGCAACCGCTGCGCCCGAGAATCCACCCCCGATGATCGCGACAGTCGGCACGTGAGCTTTGGTCCCTGTCATGCTCGTTATTGGAAGCCTACGACGTGGTGGGGAACATAGGACGATTCCAGCGCCTTGATTTCGTCGTTTGTCAGTTGAAGCGACAGCGCCGCGACAGCATCGGGAAGATGGTGAGGTTTAGAGGCACCGATGATCGGTGCCGTTACCCCGCGTTTCTGCGCGACCCATGCAAGCGCGACCTGTGCACGCGGTACGCCACGTCCTTTTGCGATACGCGCGACTTCCTCGATGATTCGTTTGTCAGCGTCGATCGTTTGCATATAGAGTGTGCTGCCGAACACGTCAGTTTTCGTGCGCTCGCTGACGTCGTCCCAGTCGCGTGTCAACCGTCCGCGGGCAAGCGGACTCCAGGGCACCACAGCGATGTTCTGATCGATGCAGAACGGCACCATCTCACGCTCTTCCTCACGATGCAGCAGGTTGATGTGATCCTGCATGCTGACGAATTCTGTCCAGCCGTTGACCCGAGAGGTGTAGACGGCTTTGGCAAATTGCCACGCATACATCGACGATGCGCCGATGTAGCGAACCTTGCCCGCCTTCACTACGTCATGAAGGGCCTCGAGCGTTTCTTCGATCGGCGTATCGTAGTCCCAGCGGTGGATCTGGTAGAGATCGACATAATCCGTGCCCAGCCGCCGCAGGCTATTATCGATTTCGGTGAAAATTGCCTTGCGTGAGAGTCCGGCGCCGTTCGGATCCGGCCTCATTCGGTTATAGACCTTGGTGGCGATGATAATTTCTTCGCGGCGCGTGAATTCCTTCACCGCGCGTCCCACGATTTCCTCGGACGTTCCATCTGAATAGGCATTCGCCGTATCGAAGACATTGATACCAAGCTCGATAGCCTGCTTGATAAGAGGTCGGCTTTCCGCCTCGGGCATTGTCCAGGGATGATTGCCGCGCTCCGGCACGCCGTACGTCATGCAGCCGAGCCAAAGGCGGGACACCTTGAGACCTGTTTTGCCAAATTTGACGTATTCCATGGTGCACCTCTTTGGTAATTTCAGCTGGAGTCATAGGGCTGTGGCCCTTTAGCACAAAATGACGCCGCTCTAAGCGATCAAAAACGAATATGCGATCATGCTTTTTTGAAAGGACAATTTGGTCGGCCGGTGCTGTCTTTTGAAAAAACATTTCCAGATATTGGAAGCGGCCGTGCCACGACGGCCGCTCTCCCAGATACTGAAGGATAAGCGGATGTCGATTTGGTTCATCACGGGTGTCAGCAGCGGCTTTGGGCGTGCGCTTGCTGAGACGTTATTGAAAGACGGAAAAACGGTGGTCGGTACGGTTCGCAGCGGTGACGCGAAGACGGCATTTGAAGCGCTCGCACCGGGTAAAGCGAATGCTGTATTGATGGATGTCACCGATGAGGCGGCGGTCCGACAGGGGATCGCGGATGCGGAAAAGAACGTCGGTCCGATTGACGTCCTCGTCAATAATGCCGGTTACGGCTTCGAAGGCGCGATCGAAGAAGCCACGCTGGAGGAGGTTCGCCGCCAGTTCGAGGTCAATGTGTTTGGACCGGTCTCTGCCATCAAGGCTGCTCTGCCTTTCATGCGGAAGCGCCGTGCGGGTCATATCGTCAACATTACCTCCATGGGCGGGTTGGCCACGTTCCCCGGCGTCGGCATCTACAATGGCAGCAAATTTGCGCTTGAAGGCATCTCCGAGGCGTTGGCGAAGGAGGTGAAGCACCTTGGAATCAAGGTCACGATTGTGGAGCCTGGATCGTTCCGGACCGACTGGGCCGGGCGCTCGATGGCCCACACGGAAAGCCAGATCGCCGACTACGCGGAAAGTGCCGGCGCGTTTCGTCAGTCTCTGGCGCAGCGTAACGGCCGCCAGCCGGGCGACCCCCATAAGGCGGCGCGGGCGATTATCAAAGCCGTTGAGTCTGCCGAACCGCCGCTGCATTTGCTTCTGGGGCATGACGCCTTGAATTTTGTGGGCGCGAAGCTGGGTGCATTGCAGGCCGAAATCATGAAATGGGCGCCTGTTTCAACCAGCACAAATTTCGATTCCTGAAACATTTGCAGCGAGCTGCTGCTGAAATGATGCACGCGCTGCCCTTCGGGGTGCAGCGCGGTATCATGTTAACGGACGATTTTACAATTTGTGTCATACCCCGCTGAGCGGAAGGAATCCGCATAAGAAAATAGGAGACGAAACGTGAGGAACTGGGCAACGAAATCGATTGTCGCTATCGCCGCGATTATGGTTCTGGGTGGTTCTGCGTTTGCGGAAGGCGGCGCGACTAAGGACGATGCGATCGCGATGGTTAAAAAGGCCATCACTTTTGTAAAGACCAATGGTGCAGACAAAGCTTACGCCGAATTTGACAACAAGAGCGGTCAGTTCATCGACCGCGATCTCTACATCGTAGTCTACAGCCTGGACGGCAAGGTTCTTGCGCACGGCGCGAATGCTAAGCTGATCGGCCGGGACATGATGGATGCGCAGGACGTAGACGGCAAACCGTACGTCAAGGAGCGTATGGAGCTTGTGAACAAGCAGCCAGCCGGCTTCTGGCAGGACTATAAATTCGTCAATCCAGTCAGCAAAAAGGTCGAACCCAAGCAGATGTACTGCGAAAAGTTAGACAGCACTGCTGTTTGCGGCGGCGTCTACAAGTAATTTTTTCAATCCATAATCGCGACGAATTCTGGGGGCTTGTATGCTCGGCTGGATAAAGAATCTTGGCTTGTCTTGGAAAGTTCAGTTCGGTCCTGGTGTTCTCGTCGTCGCGCTTATCGGGGTGGGCACATACGCCCTTCACACCCTGAAGGCCAATGAGCAAAGTACCGCGGACCTTATTTCAGGTCCGATGCGGCGCTCTGAATTGGCAAATGATCTGTCCACGGCGTTGTGGACCGCTCATACACGGCTTTACCGTCTTGCGGCGACGGCTGCGGCGGAAAAGGACGATGAAAAGGTCGAGAAGTTCGCAAAGGATGCGGCGACGGCATCGAACAAGGTGCTCGAATCACTCAACGCGCTGGAGGCGGGCGGAAATATCAATCCGGAGCTTTTCGCGAAGCTTAAAACTGCAGTAAGCGGCTACGTCAAGCAATCCAAGGCTGCCGTTGAGATGACCGACGATTCCGGCTCGGGAATTCAATTCATCAAGGGCGCTGAACGACAGTTCGGGCAGGTTCAGTCTTTGACTGACAATCTGATCGCCACCGCTGTTGAGAACCGCGACCTTGAAATTGCGCGCTCCCAGACTCGTCTCGAGCACGAACAGTTGACGCTCACGGTCCTGCTGATCGTTGGAGCCATTCTGGGCGTATTGTTTGCCTTCATCGTCGGTCGCAGTATTTCCCGGCCAGTGGTGGCGATGGCAACCGCGATGCGGCGCCTGGGTGCCGGTGACTTTTCGGTTGAGCTGCCAGGGTTAAATCGTCATGACGAAATTGGCCAAATGGCTCGCGCAATCGAAGATTTCAAGGTTCAAGCCATAGCAAAGGCCGAGGAAGACATGGCCGATCGCGAATCGAAGAACCGTGAGCTCGCCGACGTTCGCCGAGGGGAGCTTCATAGCCTTGCGAAAACTTTCGAGGACGCCGTCGGAACGATTATCGAGCACGTCAATTCGGCGTCGAGCGATCTTGAGACGTCTGCCATCGTTCTCACCAAAAGCAGCGTTGCAACGCAAGAGCTGAGCGCCGTTGTCGCGAGCACGTCGGAAGAGACCTCCAGCAACGTGCAGTCTGTTGCGTCCGCGACGGAAGAGATGGCCGCGTCGGTGACCGAAATCGGCCGCCAGGTCCATGACTCCAACGACATCGCCGCTGAGGCAGTGTCGCAGGCGCAGCGTACAGACGTGCGAATGAATGAGCTTTCGACCGCTGCCGAACGTATCGGCGACGTGACCATGCTGATTACCTCGATCGCGTCCCAAACCAATCTGCTTGCGCTGAACGCGACGATCGAGGCCGCTCGAGCCGGTGAAGCCGGGAGAGGCTTTGCGGTGGTGGCGCAGGAGGTCAAAACCCTTGCTGCCCAGACCACAAAAGCGACCGATGAAATTAGTTCGCAGATCGCAGCGATGCAGGCCGCGACGCAGGAGTCCGTCATTGCGATCAAGGAAATCGGCGTCACGATTTCGCGTTTGTCGGAGATCGCATCGACAATCGCTGCCTCGGTTGAGCAGCAGGGCGCCGCGACCAGAGAAATCACTATCAATGTTCAGCAAGCCGCTATTGGCACTTCGCGTGTTGCGGGGAGCATCGCGGATGTGCATCGCGGCGCCGGTGAAACCGAATCGGCATCGGCACAGGTATTGACCGCTGCGCAGATGTTGTCGAGTGAGAACAAGCGGTTGAAATCGGAAGTTGAGAAGTTTCTAGCGACAGTCCGCGCGGCCTAGGCCGCGCGATTTCGCCCTATATAACCGAGTTGGCGGCCTCATCGATGACTGCATAGATCCGGTCGAGTTCATCCGGTGTCGTGCAGTACGTTGGCATCACGTAGATGGTGTTGCCGAGCGGCCGCAACAGAACGTCGGTGCTGTTGAAATAAGCCAGCAGTTTGGGGCCCACCTCCGCGAGGTATCCGGTTTCGCGCGTTTTCAGGTCCAGCGCGGTGATGGTCCCGCAGCGGCGCACTTTTTCGAAGCGGGTGTCTTCAAAGAAGGGCGCCAATGCCGTCTCCTGCAGGGAGGCGATCGTCGATACCGTTTCCTGCACCGCCGCGTCGTTCCATAATCGCAGATTTGCTGCGGCTGCAGCACAGGCCACGGGATTTGCCGTGTATGAACTCGAATGGAAAAACGTCTTGGTGC
>JAIENY010000010.1 GCA_019750915.1 Xanthobacteraceae bacterium | reverse complement strand
CTGGGCGGGCCCGCAGCCTGCGGCACAATTCGATGCCGGACAGGCCCGGCAGCATCCAATCGAGAACGATCAGATCCGGTACGCGCTCTTTCAGCCGCGTGTCGGCGTCATCACCGCGTGCGACGGTTTCGACTTCATACCCTTCAGCGTCGAGATTGTAACGAAGCAGCGTCGTCAGCGCTTCTTCGTCTTCAACAACCAGGATACGTGCGCTCATGAGTCGCTCTCTTCCCTTGGATTAGCCGACGGTCGACGTATTGGCGAAGCTCGTCATATCGCCTTTGGGACGGGTTTCCGTGATCGGCTGACCTTCTATCATGTAGAAAACCGTTTCGGCGATATTGGTCGCGTGATCGCCGATCCGCTCGATGTTCTTGGCACAGAACATCAAGTGGATACAAAAACCGATGTTGCGCGGGTCTTCCATCATGTAGGTGAGAAGTTCGCGGAACAGCGATGTGCAGATCGCGTCCACTTCCTCGTCGCCCTTCCAGACCGCCATCGCGGCAGGAACGTCGTGCGAGGCATAGGCATCGAGCACCGACTTGACCTGCGATTGAACGAGGTCGGTCATGTGTTCAAGACCGCGGATCAGCTTCAGCGGATGAAAATCGCTGTCGAGCGAGGCGACACGCTTGGCGATGTTCTTGGACAGATCACCCATGCGCTCGAGATCGGTCGCGACACGCAAAGCCCCGACGATCTCGCGCAGATCCACCGCCATCGGCTGGCGGCGCGCGATGGTGAGAACACCGCGCTCCTCGATCATATGCTGCAGGCGGTCGAGCTCGGTATCGGCGTTGACGACACGCAGCGAAAGATTGACGTCGCGACGGATCAGCGAATCTACTGAATCGACGATTTGACGCTCGACCAATCCACCCATCTCCGCAACAAGGCGGGTGAGCTCCTGAAGATCTTCGTCAAACGCTTTGGCGGTATGTTCTGAGGCCATTTAAATTCTCCGAAACCGAAGGTCGTCAGCCGAACCGTCCGGTGATGTAATCCTGGGTCCGGCGATCCGCCGGCGAGGTGAAGATCTTGTTGGTTTCGTCAAACTCGACCAACTCGCCGAGATACATGAACGCGGTGTAGTCAGAACAGCGCGCGGCCTGCTGCATGTTATGCGTCACGATCGCGATGGTGTAGTCGTTTTTCAGTTCGGTGATCAGTTCCTCGACCTTTGCGGTCGAGATCGGATCAAGGGCCGAGCACGGCTCGTCGAACAGAATGACCTCGGGACGGACGGCAACGGTGCGTGCGATGCACAGACGCTGCTGCTGTCCGCCGGACAGGCTAAGGCCCGAAGCATTCAGCTTCTCTTTGACCTCATTCCACAATGCGCCGCCGCGAAGCGCGTGCTCGACACGATCATCCATCTCCGACTTCGAGATCTTCTCATAGAGGCGGATGCCGAACGCGATGTTCTCATAGATGGTCATCGGGAACGGCGTCGGCTTCTGGAACACCATGCCGATCCGCGCGCGCAGCAGGTTCAGGTCGATCTTCGGATCGAGGATATCCGTGCCATCGAGGGTCAGCGTGCCCTCGGCGCGCTGGCCCGGATAAAGATCGTACATGCGATTGAAAATCCGCAGCAGTGTCGACTTGCCACAACCCGAAGGACCGATGAAGGCAGTGACCTTGTTGGTGCCGAGCGTCAGATTGATGTTCTTCAGCGCGTGATGCTGGCCGTAATAGAAATTCAGATTTTGCGCCACGACCATGGCCGGACCTTCGGGCTGCCCTGCGGCCGGCGGCATCACGGGGTGTGGAGGCTGGGTCACGATTGAAGATACTTCGGTCATTTTGCAGTCCTTTCGGCGCCGAGCAACCGGGCGCCGATGTTCAACGCCAGCACGGTCAGGGTGATCAGGAGCGCGCCGGCCCACGCCAGCTCTTTCCAGTAGGCATAGGGGCTTTGCACGAAATTGTTGATGGTGACGGGAAGGTTCGCCATCGTCTTGGTCGGGTCGAGACTGAAGAACTGATTGCTCAGGGCCGTAAACAACAGCGGCGCGGTCTCACCGGCCACACGCGCTGTCGCAAGCAACATGCCCGTGATCAGTCCCGAACGTGCGGCGCGATAGGCCACGCGCCTGATGACAAGCGAACGCGGCAGACCGAGCGCCGACGCCGCCTCGCGAAGCGGATTGGGAACCAGCATCAGCATGTCTTCGGTGGTGCGCACCACCACCGGAATGACGATCACGGCAAGCGCCAGCGAACCCGCCAGGGCCGAGAAGCCGCCCATCGGCACGACCACCGCGCCATAGATAAACAGACCGATGATGATCGATGGTGCGGAAAGCAGAATGTCGTTGATGAAACGGATCACGGAGGTGAGCTTGTCGTGCTTACCGTATTCCGCCAGGTATGTTCCGGCGAACAGCCCGATCGGCGCGCCGATGCCGACGCCAATCACGGTCATGAATACTGAACCGACAATCGCGTTCAGCAACCCGCCGTCGGTCGAACCGGGAGGCGGCGTACTCTTGGTGAAGAGTTGCACGCTGAAACCGGCGATGCCGTTATAAAACAGCGTAAAAAGAATGAGCGCCAGCCAGGTCACGCCAAAGGCGGCGGCCGCAAAGCACAGCACGCGTATGATCTTGTCGTTGCGGCGACGTGAAACATAAATCGGATTCAAGCTCATTTGCCTGCCTTTTGCTGAAGCCGCATCAGCATCAAGCGCGCGGCGGCCAGAACGAAAAAGGTCAATACGAACAGCAGCAGGCCGAGCAGCATCAGGCCAGATTGATGCAAACCATCGCTCTCGGCGAATTCGCTGGCGATCGCCGCCGAGATCGTGGTGCCAGGCGCGAAGATCGAGGGCGAAATCCGAAACGAATTGCCGATGATAAAGGTGACGGCCATCGTCTCGCCAAGCGCGCGTCCGAGCGCCAGCATGACGCCACCAATCACGCCGACGCGGGTATAGGGAATGACGACGTTGCGCACGACTTCCCAGGTGGTGCAGCCGACACCGTAGGCCGCCTCTTTCAGAACCGGAGGCACCGTCGCGAACACGTCGCGTGCGATCGCGGTGATGAACGGCAGCACCATGATCGCGAGGATCAGGGAGGCGTTGAACAGACTGAGATAGGACGGTGGACCGCCAAAGATCGAACCTAGGACCGGCACGCCCTGAAACAGGTTGATGATCGCGGGCTGGAAGGTATCAGCCATGAACGGACCGAGGACGAAGAAGCCCCACATGCCGTAGATGATCGAAGGAATGCCAGCGAGCAATTCAATTGCAATGCTGATCGGACGGCGCGCCCATATCGGACACAGTTCGGTCAGGAAAATCGCGATGCCGAGGCCGACCGGAATCGCAATCGCCATGGCGATGATCGAGGTCAGCAGCGTCCCGTACAGCGGCCCGAGAGCGCCGAGGATCGGCGGATCCAGCGACGGCGCCCAGCGCTCCGTCGTCAGGAAATGAAAACCATATTCCCGCATGGCCGGCCAGGCGCCGACAATCAGCGAGATGATAATGCCGCCCAGCAACAGAAGAACGAAAATCGCGGACAGACGCGTAACCCAATAGAATGACTTGTCGCCGAACTTAAAGGCGTTCAACGCCCGGGCGCGGTCATACGGTCCTGCGGCTTCCATCGTCGCATCATGAACGGCCATCTCTGCCACGCCAATCCCCTTATTCGACAACAGGCACTGTCTTTAAATCTTGCAGGCAGGCTGCATACGTTATTTCAGGTTCACCGGAATAATTGATGGCGGGGAGACCGGCTCCCCGCCACTCAAAATTTAGCTCTTGATGTCCGCAGACCAGGTCTTCTCGATCTGCTTCACGACGCTATCCGGCATCGGAACGTAATCGAGATCCTCTGCAGCCTTGCCGCCCTTCTCGAACGAATACTTGAAGAACTTTAGAGCTTCAGCCGAAGCGGTCGCATCGGTCGGCACCTTGTGCATCAGGATGAAGGTCGACGCGACGATCGGCCACGAAGCCGCACCTGGCTGGTCGGTCAGGATCACGTAGTAACCCGGAGCATGAGCCCAGTCGGCATTCGCGGCGGCCGCCTGGAACGCAGCCATGGTTGGCTCCATCGTCTTGCCTTCCTTGTTGACCAGCTTGGTATAGGTCAGCTTGTTCTGCTTGGCATAGGCGTACTCGACATAGCCGATCGAGTTCTTGGCCTGGGCGATATTGCCCGACACACCTTCGTTGCCCTTGGCGCCAACACCGGTCGGCCATTCAACCGCGGTACCTTCGCCAACCTTGCTCTTCCAGTCGGCGCTGACCTTCGAGAGATAGTCGGTGAAGTTGAACGAGGTGCCCGACGCGTCCGAACGATGCACGACCGCAATCGCCGCCGACGGCAGCTTGAGGCTCGGATTAAGCTTCTTGATCGCAGCGTCGTCCCAGTTGGTGATCTTGCCGAGATAGATGTTGGCCAGGGTGGCGCCATCGAGAACCAGATCGCCGGCCTTGACGCCTTCGATGTTCACGACCGCAACGATCGCACCCATGGTCTGCGGCCACTGGACGAGGCCTTCCTTTTCGAGCTTATCAGCTGTCAGCGGCGCGTCGCTTGCGCCGAAAGTCACGGTCTTGGCCAGAACCTGCTTGATGCCGGCGCCGGATCCGATCGACTGATAGTTGATGCCTTGGCCGGTGTCCTTCTTGTAGGCGTCAGCCCACTTCGAAAGCACCGGAAAAATAAAGGACGATCCCGCGCCGGTCACTTCGGCGGCATGTGCGGATGTCATACCAGCGACGAGGCCGGCTGCGACAAGGGCTTTAAAAAAATTCACTGGCTGTCTCCATGTGTCAGCTTTGGCCCGGTTGGACCACACGGCCCGCTTTACGGGCAGGCAGTGCAGCTTTTATAAAGGTTGGATGACAGTCATGTGACATGCGCAAGCCACTGAAACTACTTCAGTTTTACGCCTCGCCCCCGCTCTTGAACGGAGGAAAACAAGCCGTGAAGGTCGCGCCCTTGCCGACAACACTTTCGATCAAAAGACGGCCGGCATGACGGTTAACAATATGTTTCACCAGCGATAATCCAAGCCCGGTACCGCCCTGGGCGCGGCTGTCCCCGACATCGACCCGGTAGAACCGCTCCGTCAGACGAGGCAGGTGCTCCGGCGCAATGCCCGGCCCAAAATCGCGGACCGACAAGCGCACCTCGGGCGAACCATCTGCCGCCGCAACCTGGGCGAGCGACACCGCGACACGGCCACCAGAGGCGCCATATTTCAGCGCGTTCTCGATCAGGTTCTCGCATACACGCAACAGCTCTTCGACGTCGCCCGCGATAAAGACCGGCTCTCCGGAGAGCTGCGTTTCGATCGCGACCTGCCGCTCCTGCGCGAGCACTTCGAGCCCATCAACCACCTGACGCAGGATCGCGGACAAATCCGCCTTGGCGTCCGGCCGGACATGGGCGCTCAGTTCGACACGCGAGAGCGACAACAGATCGTCGATCAAACGCGCCATGCGCGTTGCCTGCGCGTGCATGATGCCGAGGAAACGTTCGCGCGCCTTCGGATCGTCACGCGCTGGCCCTTGCAGCGTGTCGATAAATCCCGAAAGCGCCGCCAGCGGCGTCCGCAACTCATGGCTGGCGTTGGCAACGAAATCCGCCCGCATCTCCTCGATCCGCCGTAGCGGCGTTTGGTCGCGGAACGTCATCAGGAAGCAATTGTCGACGCCGCCGAAATCCGTCGGCACGGCAATCGGCGTGATCAGAATTTCCATCCAGCGATCGACCGGAACGTGCTCGACATAGTTCGCCCGCTGCGGCTGGGTGGTCGCGATCGCTTGTCGCAGCGCCGCGATGATCTCCGGCGAGCGCAAGGCAAATAGCGCGAGTTCGCTACGCCGCAGTGCTGGTGCCAATTGCGCGGCCTGCGCATTGAGCTGCAGGACACGTCCAACACGATCGAGCAGCACGGCCGGGTCCGGCATTCCGCCAACGATGGCGCGGGCCGCGGCGCCCTCCGCGAGCTTCAGGGCATCTCCCTCGTTGCGCGCGCGATTGGCGTCATGCAATTGAATGGGCACAAATGATGCCCCCGCGATGCAGACAAAAACCAGAAGCGCGCCCGGTACCGTCAGCCCCTGCAACACCACCAGCCCCGTCAAAGCGATCGCGGTTACAAGCAGAACGAGTCCGGACCGCCTGATTCGATCCAGCCAAGGCGACTGCTTCTCGGAAGTTGCTGAAACGTTAAGGGTCATCGCAAGAGCCGCCGCCGGTTCTTCGACATCAGGGCGAATGTTGTGCCTGGACATCTTCAAGCTTCTTGAGGCCGGCCGTGAGTCGCCTTGCCCGGGCGCCCACGATGACCTCGCGAGACAACAGTAAGATGACTGAAATCACAAACGGCACGAGGTAATAAAGAACGCGAAACAAAAGCATACCCGCAAGCAGCTCTTCCTTATCGAACTGCCTGTCGAAATGCATGATGCCGTAGAGCATCGCGGCGTCGAAAACGCCGAGTCCGCCCGGCGAGTGGCTGGCAAAGCCGAGCAGCGTGGCCGAAACGAAAATCACGGCAACGACCACATAGCCGACATAAGGCTCATCTGGCATGAGAATGTACATCGCCAGCGAGCAGAACCCGAGGTCGACGATTCCGATCACGATCTGCAGCAGCGTAAGCTGGCCGCCCGGCAAGGTGACCGTCCAGCTTCCCCGGCCAACCAGCCGCGGCTTGGTCCAGACCCAGGCGACGTAACCTGCGAGGATTGCCAGAATGAGAAAAGCAGCCAGACGGTTGAGCCAGATCGGAAGCTGGTCGATCGACATCGCAGCTTCAGGATGATAGGCGACGCCAATTCCCAGCACCGCCGCGTTGCCGAGCCAGAATGTCAGGCCAGCCAGAAAACAGACCTTTGCAATGTCAATCGCGGTCAATCCCCACGACGAATAGACCCGGTAGCGGACCGCACCGCCAGTGAAAACGCTGGCGCCGACATTGTGGCCGATCGCGTAGCTGGTGAAGCCCGCAAAGGCCGCGACCTTGTAGGGAATCTCCGGATGACCGATCGCCCGCAGCGCAAACAGATCGTAGAACGTCAACGTAAAGTATCCGGCGGCCACGCAGAGTCCTGCCATGACAAGGGTCATGCCGTCGATCTGCCGCAACGCCTCGAGCAGATCGTCCAGATCGAGATCGCTGAGCATGTGGTAGAGGATGTACAGCGCGAACGCGATGATCGCCAAGCTCACCGCGACGCCAAGTTTATGCAGGACCTGTTTCTCTCGCAGAAACGCAACGCCCCTGCGTACCGATTCCAGCATCGATCCCTCAAAATCCGCTCCAGCCCCGATGACCGTCCTAGCAGACTGCCAGCGCGACCGCGAGATAAAGCGTCGCCAGCCGATGCATTTCGCGGCCGATCGCCGCTGTCATGCCGGGAGGCGCGGCTGACGGTCAGGAGGCCGACGGCCGCAGCAGCAGCCAGTAGCGGAGCGCTGCTCCGACAGCACAACCTGCGAGATATGCGCCAATCATGACCAGAGCAAGGTCCAGGGCATAGCCGAGCCGCCCCGGCAGGAGATGGGCCAAAGCGATCGCTAGAAGCCCGGCGAGAGCCACCACGATCCACCTTGCAGAAACCACGGACAGGCTTTGCGACCGCGAGATCGGCGAAATCCAGCCCATCCCGAACCCGATCACGGCCGCTCCGACGATCCATCCCGCATTGAAGCTGAAAATATAGGTCATGGCGTCACCTGACATTGAATTCGATGCGGCGGTTCTGTGACTTGCCTTCGTCCGTATCGTTCGACGCCACCGGCACCGTGCTGCCATAACCGATCGCGCTCATGCGCTCTCGGGGAACGCCGGCCTTGACGAAATAATCGATCACCGCCTGCGCTCGCCGTGTCGAAAGGGCGAGATTGGCTTCCGGATCGCCGTCGCTATCGGTGTGACCGTCGACCTCGATGGTGGAATTCGGGCATCGCAACACGACCTCGACCAGACGATCCAGAAGGCCGACCGAGTCGGGATCGATTTCGGCCTTGCCGGTTTCGAACCTGATCGTGCTTTTCTTGAGAATATCCGCCAGCAATTGCTGGCAAACGGTTGCATTCACCGGGCTGGCGCCGGGCTTCACCGACAGATCGGCTTTGGCTTTCCACCCTTGAGGCAGACTGCCCTTCAGATCATCGGAAATCTGCTCCGGCACGCCAGGGTAAAGGGTATCGCCCGAAAGTTGCAGATCGCGATCCTGAATTGTCAGCGTTCCGGTCGACAGACGCGACAAGCCGCTCAAGGCGCGAGAGACGGCACTCAAAAATCCCGGAGGCGCGCCAGCGCTCGCTTTCAAATTGTCGACGATCTTTTCGCCGACAAACTTGCGACCGATCGCGGAGACAATCGCGGCATGGGCCGCGTTATCGGGGACGTATCCGCTCAATGTCAAAGTTGAGGCAACCGGATCCTTGTTGACCTGAAACAGATAAGGCGGCGACTTGATCTCGTTTTTTGCGACGCTGTAGCCTTCCGGCAGATTCTTCAGCGCCGCAACGATGGCCTCACGCCCGCCGATCTCCCGCGCCGTGCCCATCAATGTCACCTGCGTATCGGAGATCGAGAGCTTTCCTTCCTTCAGGCGCGGAATCTGCTCGATCAGGAGCTGCGCGACCGCATCGAAACGCGGCGGCGCTCCGCGCGCCAGCGCCATTTGATCCACCACCTCGGTCCCGCTGGCGATACCGCGCGCAGTCTCCAGCAGCCGGTTGCGGATCGCCGGCAGTGGCGCATTTCCGCCCAGCATCACATGGATGACGTCACGCTCGATGGACCAGACAAACGGCTGCGCCTTGGCAATCAAATCGGTCTGGTCCTGAACCAGCCGGACTCCGGGAACAGCCGCGATTTTGTCCACGGCGCTGCGCCGCCCTTCCTCGGAAAAGGCGTCGGCCGACAGGGCCACGTCGCGCCCGGAGACGCTAATCTGGGTCTTGTCCAAGACCGAATTGGTCAGCGCCGCGCCTGTGCGCGCCGTCAAATCCTGCTCGACAGGGCCTGTGGTGGTCCACACCGCAGCGGCCCACAGCAGCGCCAGCGGAATGATGCCCGGCCACCATCTTCGCGTCCAATTCCAGAACCCGTCCATCACGACCTTTCGTGTGAGATATGAGAAAAATCAAACCCTTGCGGCAGTGTCAATTTCGAAAGCGCCACTGGGCAGCATTTTGGCCCGATCGGACGGATAACCCATTCTTCAGGCCTTCTTTATAAACAAAACACCAGTCCATACCGTTGGCAGGTCAATGAAACGATTCCGAAGCGCCATCATCCGATTCGGCCTCGAAAGCCTCGCAGCCACGGGCGCTCATCAGCTCCTTCAGCCGTTGACCGGAGGTCTCGGCTTTATTTTCATGCTGCACCGGATTCGGCCCGCGCCACTCGGCACCTTTCAGCCTAACCGGCATCTGGAGATTACGCCCGAATTCCTGCGAAGTGTTCTTCATTACCTTCGGCAGCAAAATTTCGACATCGTCACGATGGATGAACTTCGCACCCGGCTCGACTGGCACGCCTCCGGCCGGCGTTTCGTTGCGTTCACCGCCGACGACGGCTATCGCGACAACCGCGACCATGCCCTGCCGGTCCTGAAGGAATTCGATGCGCCGATCACCGTCTATGTCGCCAGCGATTTCGCAGCGGGAAGTGGACGGCTCTGGTGGATCGCGCTCGAGCACATCATCGCCGAGCGCGACACTGTCACTCTTCCGATTGACGGCCTCGAAACCTCCATCGAAACCCGGACGCTCGAAGACAAGCAAAAGGCCTTTTCGCAGGTTCACGATTATCTTCGCTCGCTACCGACCGATCGCGACATTAACGAGGTCGTCGGTGCGATGGCACGGCGCGCCGGGATCGACGATGCCGCGATCAGCCGTGCACTTTGCATGAACTGGTCTGAACTTCGGGAGTTCGCGGCCGATCCTCTGGTAACGATCGGTGCTCACAGCATCAGCCATTGCAATCTCGCGCACGAAACCGAGGAACAGGCACGCCTTGAAATGAGCGACAGTCGGGAGCGAATTGCCGCCGAGTTGCAACGTCCCGTCCGCCACCTTGCCTACCCCTACGGTGACAGGGCCGCGGCGGGGCAGCGCGAGTTCACGGCGGCCCGAATGCTTGGATTTGACACCGCCGTGACAACCCGCCCCGGCGTCCTGTTCCCGGAGCATGCCGCGCACCTGACCGCCCTGCCGCGCCTGTCGCTGAACGGAAATTTCCAGAATATCCGCGCGCTGTCGGTGCTGACATCCGGAACCGCGACCGCCCTGTGGAACGGATTTCGCCGGATCGACGCTGCCTAAACGCTCCGGGCGATCAAGACCCAATTCAAACGCGCCTTGTGGTGGGCTTGCCAGCGCTGCCCGCGTCGGATTTGATGGTGCCATCAAGCTACGGGGGCCACCGCAAATGTCGATCCGGCTTACTTCCACTCTCCTTTTCGCCGCCGCGCTGTTCGCGACATCGCACGCTTCCGCGCAAGGCAACAGCAGCTATGTCGACGGCGACCAGCCGGGATACGTGCCAAGCGAGGCGGAAGAACAGCTGTCTCCCGAGTTTCAGCGCACGGTCGTGCTCTACCGCACCACCGAGGCTCCCGGCACGATCATCATCAGCACGGCGGAGCGGTTTCTCTATGTCGTGCAGCCGAACGGACGCGCGTTGCGGTATGGAATCGGTGTCGGGCGTGACGGATTCCAGTGGCAGGGCCTGGAACACATCACCCGCAAACAGGAGTGGCCCGACTGGACCCCGCCGCCGGAAATGATCGCGCGTCAGCCTTACCTGCCGCGTTTCATGGCCGGCGGTCCCGGCAACCCGATGGGCGCACGGGCCCTTTATCTTGGCGGCACCGTCTACCGCATCCATGGCACCAACCAGCCGCAAACCATCGGCACTGCGGTGTCGTCGGGATGCTTCCGGCTTGTGAACGCCGACGTCATGGATCTGTACAGCCGCATCCCGGTCGGCACCAAGGTGATCATTCGGCAGAAACCACAGATCTAATTTCCCACTCGTGCATCCTTCGTTCCCGACTCAAATTCATTTTATGAGAGCGAGATACTGGCATGGCTCTTTTTGCGCGCTCCTTCCGTACAGGCCTGACGTTGGGCCTGCTCGTCGCCGCAGCGGTTGTGGCGGCAGGTGTCATCTACGAAAAATATGATACTCGAACCCTGAAACGGACCATCCGGCGCGACGCCGTGCTGTGCGGCGTGAACGCAAACTTTCCAGGCTTCGCAAGCAAGGATGCAAGCGGCAACTGGACCGGGTTCGATGTCGATATCTGCCGCGCCGTCGCCGCTGCCATCTTTAACGACCCAAAGAAAGTGACATTCATCCCGCTCGATGCCAACGACCGCCTGACCGCGCTGCAGAACCGGACTGTCGATATCCTCTCGCGTAACACCACCTGGAGCATGTCACGTGAAACCGGCTACGATCTGAACTTCGCCGCCGTCACCTACTATGACGGCGAGGGCTTCATGACGCGGAAGGATCGCAGCGTCGATTCGGCGCTCGAGCTTGGCGGCAGCCGCATCTGCGTGCAAACCGGCACCACGACACAACTCAACCTGTCCGATTTTTTCCGCGCCAACAATATGACCTATGACGAGATGAAGTTCGACAAGGCCGCAGAGATGATCAAGGCCTATGACGAAGGTCGCTGCGACGTGGTGACCACGGATATGTCGCAGCTCTATTCGTACCGGCTCAATCTCGCGAAACCGGACAACAACGTTATCCTCGCCGACGTCATCTCGAAGGAGCCGCTGGCACCGGTGGTCCGGCTGCGCGACGACGACTGGATGATGATTGTCAAATGGACGGTGTATGCAATGCTCAACGCCGAAGAGCTTGGCGTCTCGTCGCAGAACATCGACGAGGCTCTGAAATCCAAGAAGCCGGATGTCATGCGCCTGGTCGGCACCGAAGGTGCCTATGGCGAAGAACTCGGGCTGACCAAGGATTGGGCCGCGCGCATCATCCGCCACGTTGGCAATTACGGCGAAGTTTACGATCGCAATGTCGGCTCCGGCTCCAAGCTTGCAATTCCGCGAGGCCTTAACCAGCTATGGAGCACGGGCGGCATCCAATACGCGCCGCCGATCCGTTAAGGTGGGATTGTGAGTGATACGGCATTTGGTCCGATTGCGTCGGGAACGCGGATCGGCCACGTCCATCTTAAAGTCGCAGATATCGACCGCGCGCTGGCATTCTATGTCGGCGTGCTCGGTTTCGAGCTGATGCAGAAATACGGTGATCAGGCCGCTTTCATCGCAGCCGGCGGTTATCATCACCACATCGGCCTCAACACATGGGAGAGCAAGGGTGGATCGCCGCCTCCGCCCGGCACAACCGGCCTCTTTCATACCGCGGTGCTTTATCCAACACGCGCCGCGCTGGCGGATGCGCTGCAACGGCTCATCGTGGCAGACATTCCGCTCGATGGCGCAAGCGACCATGGCGTCAGTCAGGCGCTGTACTTGCGCGATCCTGACCAGAACGGCGTCGAGCTTTATTGGGATCGTCCGGAAAATGAGTGGCCGCGCAATCCGGATGGCTCGCTTGCGATGTTCACCAGGCGGCTCGATCTTGAGGATTTGCTGCGCGCCCGCGAAGCTTCAGGCTTTTGAGCGGCTGCTTTACGCACCCCGCTGTCTCGGCCACGAAAAAACAGCCCTAGCCCAGACCGAACGCAACCGCTGTGTGGTAAGCAATGAACGCGGCGGCGTAGGCCAGCGTCAGCATGTAAGCGAAGGTGATGAACATCCACCGCCAGCCTCCGGTTTCGCGCCGGATTACCGCCAGGGTCGAGGCGCATTGCGGCGCAAAGATATACCACGCCAGGAGCGCCAGCGCAGTCGCCAGACTCCATTCGCTGGCCAGCCGCTGCCCGATCTGGGACGCGACCTCCTCGCCTCCCGAAATCGCATAGACCGTCCCCAGCGACGCCACCGCGACTTCACGCGCCGCCATGCCGGGAATCAAAGCCACACTGATCTGCCAGTTGAACCCAACCGGCGCGAGCAACGGCTCGATCCAGCGCCCCAGCATCGCAGCAAGGCTGTAATTGATCGCTGGCTCCGTTGCTCCGACGGGCGGGCGGGGAAACGACGCCAGAAACCAGATCAGCACCATCATCGACAAAATCGTGGTACCCGCCCGATACAGGAACGCCTTGATGCGCTGATACAGCGCAATCGCGATACTGCGCAGCCGCGGCAGCTTGTAATCGGGAAGTTCCAGCATGAAGGGCGGCGTCGCGCTCTCGCGCCAGAAAAAATGATTGGCGACGAACGACACCGCAAGCGCGCTAACGATGCCGACGGTATAAAGGCCGAACATCACCAGTCCCTGCAATCCGAAGATGCCGCCCACTGCCCTGTCCGGCACGAAGGCCGAGATGATGAGAGTATAGACCGGGATGCGCGCCGAGCAGGTCATCAGCGGCGCGACCAGAATGGTCGTCAGCCGGTCGCGTTTGTTGTCGATCACGCGCGTCGCCATGATGCCGGGAATAGCGCAGGCGAAGCTGGACAGCAGCGGAATGAACGCGCGCCCGTGCAATCCCGCACCGCCCATGATGCGGTCCATCAGGAACGCCGCACGCGCCATGTAGCCGACGTCTTCCAGCAGCAGAATGAAAAGGAACAGGACCAGGATCTGCGGTAGAAACACGATGACCTGGCCGACCCCCGAGATAACGCCGTTCTGAATAAAGCTCTGGAATAGACCGTCCGGCAACAGACCGTGCAACAGGACGCCGAGCGCATCGAAGCCGGACGAAATCAAATCAGCCAGCGGCCCGGTTGCCGCGAACACTGCCTGAAACATCACGAACAGGACGGCCAGAAGAATCAACAATCCCCAGACCGGATGCAGCAGCACGCTGTCGATGCGACCGGTGAATGTGTCGGGCCGCGCCGGTTCGCTGACCGCAGCCTTGATCACCCGGTCCGCTTCACGCTGCGCTGCGCGAAGATCGGATGTGCTAGGCTGCGTCCACGTGTTCTCGCTCACCTTGCCGGCTGCTGTGCTTGCCAGCTCATCGAGACGCTGCAGCAGATCGCCGGTCCCATTGCGGCGCACAGCGGTCGAAGTCACGACCGGAACGCCAAGTTCGGCCGATAATTTGTCGAGATCGATATCGATGCCACGATGACGCGCGATGTCGATCATGTTCAGGATCAAGAGCATCGGCCGTCCGGCTCGCTTGAGCTCGATCACCAGCCGCAGCGCCACCCGCAAATTGGTCGCATCGGCAACGCATAGCAGAAGGTCGGGCGATGCCTCGCTGGCCAGGTGGCCAAGAACGACATCGCGCGTGATCTCTTCGTCCGGGCTGCGTCCGCGCAACGAATAGGTGCCCGGCAGATCGATCAGGTTAACGCGATGGCCCGAGAGAGTCTGAAACGTCCCGGCCTTGCGCTCGACTGTCACGCCAGGATAGTTCGCGACCTTCTGCCGGCTTCCGGTGAGCGCGTTGAAAAGCGCGGTCTTGCCGCTATTGGGGGTTCCGACCAGGGCAAAATGCCATGCCCTCGTTTCGGTCGCGGTCGTCATCGCGATTGTCCGGTCAACTTACGAGTATCGCCATCGCCTCACGGCGTCGCAGTGCAATCGTCGTGTTGTTGACGCGCACCGCGATCGGGTCGCCGCCCACCGGGCCCTCATGCATGATTTCCACACTTGCGCCTTCGACAAAGCCGAGTTCGAGAAGGCGCCGCTCGATTTCGATCCCCGGCACGCCATTATGGTCCACATCGACGACAATCGCGCCGATCTGACCGCGGAATCCGCGTTGCGCGATCCCGAGCGCCGTATGAGCGTTTGGGGTAGCGATTTTTTTGTGAAGGCTGAATGTCATGCCTCTCAACTGGACCGCCGGCCGCCCCCGATCAAGTCAAATCATGCTTGAGAAGGCCCTGATTAGAGGGGTTTTAAACTGCAGGCGCCTCTCCACCTGCGTTCGGACGCGCGTTCTTTCACTTCCCTGAAAAAGCCGACTTTTCCGTGCCGTGCAATCCGGCAACGCACAACCTTTGGGGGCGCCATCCCGGCATGGTACTCTGGACGCCACCTTCGATCCGTCATTACCTGTTTGCTTGAGGATACCTTGAACGATCTGCGTTTCGACCGTGACTTTTTTGATCTTCTGACCGGGAGCTTCCAGCGTATCGTCGGTTACGCCCTGACGGAACAGCCGCAGACGCCGCTCTGGCTGTTTCACGACGCGCCGTTTGCGGTGCTCGCGCATGATGGCGGCACCGATCCGCGATTTATTTACGCAAATCAGAGTGCGCTCGACCGCTTCGGGTACAATCTTGACGAACTGATCGGGATTCCCTCGCGCCTTTCGGCGGAAGCGCCGGAGCGCGCCGAGCGTCAGCGGCTGCTCGACGCGGTCAATCGTGACGGGTTTATTTCCGACTATCGCGGAATCCGCATCACAAAATCAGGCGAACGCTTCTGGATCGAAAACGCGGTGGTCTGGCAACTGATCGATGACCGCGGCCGCCTTCATGGGCAGGCCGCAACATTCTCGCAATGGCGTGATGTGTGAAATCTCACGCCGTAACCGCTCGGCCCGGCCTTCCAAAGATTGACCAGAATTTCTTGCCGGGACTTTTTGCACGCGCAAACTCAACCGCGATCTGGCGCCAATCCGCGCTGTGCTGCGCAGATCCGCGGCTCCCGCAACCCAGGACGCCGGCCATCCCCTTTCCTCGCCGACATCGACGCGCGAAACGTCACTGATTCGAGCGGATCACGGCTTGACCTGACGTCATCCGAGTTCGATCTGCTGACATGCTTTCTGACGCGCCCGAAACGGGTGTTATCGCGCGATCAACTGCTCGATTGGACACGGGGCCGCCGATCTGGACGGTATGCAGGAGCTTGTCGATGACACGCTCGCATTCGCTCGCGCGTCCTTTACGGTAGGTCCGAACGACATCGCGGATCTGTCACCGATTGTCAGAAAGGAGTATGAGACACGAAAAGCGCTGGGAGAAAACTTTACCCTCGCAGGGGCCGCTGGCCCGTTGATGGTTTCAGGATCATCCGTCACCCTCACGGGTGTCGTTTACAATCTCGTCAGCAATGCGATCACCTACGGCCGCGTCAGCGATATCTCGTTGCTCACGCACGAAGTCACTGCGGAACTAAGCGTCGCGGACCGGGGACCGCTGAAGGTGATCGCGCGCAGGTCTTCAAGCCGTTTTTTTGGGCGGAGGCGTCCAGAAATCTCGATCACGGGAGCGTCGGACTTGGGCTCACAATAGTCCGCCAGATCGTCGAGAGCTGTCGGGGCACGATTCACATCGAAGACCCTCCGGATGGCGGCGCGCTCATCCGCGTCATCCTTCCCCGAGCTTAAAGACCGAAAGCAAGGCTGGAGAGTGCCTGAACTTGCCAAGCTGCGATATTCTCGGAATGGCGTGATGCGACCAGCACGCAATTCCGATCAATCGAACAAAGCCTTTTCAGTAAATCCAGCGGCCACAGACGCCGCCGTTCCAGAAGGCGCACCTTCGGGCGTCGCGGCGGACGTGACGAATCGTCGTTCTGGCGACGCATATTCCGTTGACGCGGGTCCTGCCGGGTCCGCAGCCAAAGGCCACTTGCGTAATCAGGTTTCCCTGTTCTTGAAACGGTGCCGCCGGCATCGCGTAGGCCGAGGTGGTGACGGCGAGGGCGAATGCAGCAAAAGCGATTGTTTTGATCATTTGGCTTCCTCCCATGTTGCAGCAGCGAAACCCTTCAAGTTTAGGCCGTGGGGAGCAGGGGGACCTTGATGGAAATCAATGAGCGTGGATGAAGTCCAGACTCCCAAGGCAGGGAGGTTCAACCTGCGGCGGAACATCCCGCGCATCAACGCAAAAGGTATTATAGTAACCCGACAGGGTTAGTTAACGTCCACAACCACACTTAAAAACCGCAGCATTTTAATACCGCTTAAAAGATTTCCCCGCAAAGTTCTGTCATTTGAAAATCCATTTCTGATCCCGATTTCCAAATCGCGATCGGCCGAGAATCGGCGTTGTCATGAGCAGTTCTGCCTCCGTTGCACTGGTGAATGATCTTGAGTCCGCCATCCGGTCGGGCTCGTCGCAACGCCGGATCGCAATGCTGCGCCAGACGACGGACCTCTTCCTGTCCGACGCCGACCGGCTGAATGAGCAACAGATCGCGGTTTTCGACGACGTGCTGGTTCGCCTGATGGACCACATGGAGAAAAAAGCGCTCGCGTCGCTCAGCAACCAGTTTGCTGAGCTGCAATCCGCACCCAGGGAAGTCGTGCGGCAATTGGCCTTTCACGAGGATGCCGACGTCGCGGTGCCCGTGCTGGAGAAGTCAACCCGGCTGAGTGACGCCGATCTTGTCTCGCTCGCGTCGAGCCGCGGGCTCGATCACCTGCTTGCGATATCACGTCGTGATCATCTCGCCGAGGATGTTACCGACGCGCTGATCCAACGCGATGAAAACCAAGTTTCGCTCGTACTCGCTGCGAATCCAGGCGCCCGCTTTTCTGCTCGCGGATACTCCGACATGGTCGAGCGATCCGAACGTGACGACGATCTCGCAGAAAGGCTTGGCCTTCGCGGCGATATGCCGAAAGACCTGCTGAAAAAACTCTTGTCCATGGCAACAGAGCGCATTCGCGCGAAACTTCTGAGTATTGCCTCACCCGAGCTTCGCGAGACGATCAAGGATGCTCTCGATTCGATCACGCAACAGATTGGTACGATCGTCAGAAAGCCAACGGACTATACTAAAGCGCAGGATGCCGTCGTGGCACTCAACCGCGCGGGAAATCTCACCGATTCCGCGCTGAACAGGTTTGCGTTCGAGGGCGACCACAAGCACATGATCGCAGCGCTTTCTTTGCTTACATCGGTGCCGATCGAAGCCATCGAACCTGTTTTTGAAAATTCCCGGCCGGATGGACTTATCATCGCCTGCCGCGCAGCAAAGGCCAGCTGGCCAACGACGGTCGTTCTTCTCAATAACCGCCCACGTTGCCCGAAGCTGCCTGAAGAACAGTTGAACCACTGCAAAACACTGTTCGATACTTTGACTCTCGCATCGGCACAGCGAACCATCCGCTTCTGGTCCGCGTGCTCAGCTGCAAAAGCCGACGCTGTCCCACTCGACTGATTCGGGAGTTTTTCCGCGATGACCTGGAGCAAACGGAAAACTGAGCGCGTGATCTTTACAAAGGGATACGACGTCAAGATGGTCGGCATCGACGGCACATGGCAGCGGCCATGCCAGCTGATCGACATATCGGCGACCGGCGCCAAACTGAACGTGGAAGTCTCCATCAGCGGATTGCAACTGAAAGAATTCTTTTTGCTTCTCTCAGCAACGGGTTTGGCATTCCGCCGCTGTCAGCTTGTCCGGATCAACGGAACGGAAATCGGCGTGCAGTTCGTGAAGGACCAAAAGAAATCCAGCCTTTCGACAAAGACGAAAAGGCTTGTCCGAGTTTAAGCCTGCACTGCGTGATGGCACCGAACAGGCGTCAAGATCGCGTGAAAGAGAGGGCTCGGTTACGACTGTATACCCCATCGATCGACGGTATTGGCTTCGATGGTGAAGATGAACCAGCCAAGGCCGCCGGAGCCGGACGAGACGCCGAACACCAGCTCGGCCGCAATCAGCATGCGCCAGGCAAACGCCCAGCCGATCTTCAGACCGGTGAGGATGCTCGGGAACGCCGCCCTGGCGCGACTTCGCGCGACGCTTGATGACGCACTCTTTGTGCGAATTGCTCAAGGAATGATGCCGACATCGCGCGCAAGGCAGATGGCAAGCCCAATCAGGCAGGCTTTTGATCTTATCCAGAACGGCATACGAGATACAGGGTGGATCACCCGTTCATCGGCGATCATTTCAGCATCGACGATGACACGTCGATGCAGCACGTCGCGCTAAAGCAAGACAAGCCAATCGTGGACGCTGTTCTGAAGACACACGGCCTGACCTGCGACATCGCGCTGCAGGTGCCCCACTTTCTCTCGATGCCACTGATCGTTCAGAAAACTGACTTTATTTGCACGCTTCCAAAGCGGATGGCGCTCGTCTACGCGGATTTTTTTCGAACCAAGGTCATGAGACCGCCGCTGGAATATCCTAACATTCCAATCTACTTCATGTGGCATCAATCCGCCGACAGCGATGCAGGCTATAAATGACTGCGCGGGGCGCTTACGGAGTTATGCCGACGTTTGTAGGGCTGAGGATCCCTCGCCTGCCTTATCATGCCGCTACGCGAGCCCCCCGAATAGCGGCTCAAAAGCAATTTCAGGTCAATTACGCCCGGTCCGTTGGATGCCGATTGGCGGCTTTCGGGTTTGTAGCGTACGCTGCCCTTGCCGCTGGCGAGAGCCAGACGGATGCAATATGCCCCACAAGACAGGCGATTAACGATCCAGAAAAATGGCAGCCGAAGGAAAGCGAACAAACAAGATCAGCTTGAGAACGTTGCGGACGTTTGTCACCGTAGCTGAAACCGGAACCATATCCGCGGCCGCTCAGAAGCTCGGCAGAAGCCAGGCCGCTGTATCGGCAACGATCAGCGAATTCGAATCGATGCTGGGCGTTTCGATATTTTTCCGTAAGCCCACCAAGGGACTTGTACTTACGCCAGTCGGCGAAATGCTGTCGCTTGAGGCGAAAGGGCTGCTTGCGCATTCCGATGAGTTTGAAACTATTGCCGGCGCCATGGGCAACGCAATCGAGGGCGAATTGTCGGTTGCATGCTTCACAAATCTTGCGCCCGTCATTTTTGCCAATCTCATTTCCGAGTTTGCCAAGCGTTATCCCAAGATTCGCGTCCGTATCCTCGTCGGAGATCACGAAGAGATTCTTGAAAGCGTTCGGAATGGCGTATCCGAGATCGCACTTAGCTTCGATCTTGGCGTCCCCGACCAATTTAAAAACATTTCGACTGTTGAACTTCCTCCGTTGGCGGTTCTTCCAAAAAGCCACCGGTTAGCCAGGGCAAAGGCAATCAAGCTCGCTGAGTTAGTCGATGAACCGCTGATTCTAATGGATTTGCCCCATACCCGAGAATATTTCCTGTCGCTGTTCTATTCGATGAATCTCAATCCGAATATCAGATTTCGGTCGCGGTCTTTCGAGACCGTCCGCACACTCGTAGGCAATGGCCTGGGTTATTCCATTCTCAATCTCGTTCCGGAAGTCGACCGCACGTATGACGGCAGTGAAGTGGTCAACATTCCGCTGGCTGAATCGCTGCGGCCGCTTCGAGTCAATTTGATCACATTGCAACGTGTAACCCAGCGTCGGATCGTCAGAACATTTTCTGACTTCGCACGCGGCCACATCAAGAATTGGGGCAATCGAGCCGGCGTCGGCACAGATGCCAAGATCGCTCCCTATCCAAACAAGAAGAGCTAAACTGCGGGAGCGGCTTGCGCCTCGAAGGCCCGCATCGCTTCGGGATAAAGAAGATTCAATGCTTCTTCCTTGAATCTGTTCGCTCGCTCGTCTGCAAAGATCGTGGCCAGCTTTCTCGGACGCGGCAGATCGATCACGATCTTGTCGGCCACTTTCATCGGCGAATTCGTCATGATGAGAAGATGGTCCGCCAGCAACAGCGCTTCATCAATATCCGTCGTGATGAACAGGGTGGTACATCGCGTTGAATCAAACATTGTCGCGAAGTTTTCCTGCATCAGCGCGCGCGTCATAGCGTCAAGTCCGCGAAACGGCTCATCGAGAATGAAAAGGTCGGGTTTGTTGACAAGCGCCCTCACCATTTCCAGCCGCCGCTGCATCCCCCCCGACAGTTCGCTGGGGAACCGCTTGGCGAAGCGCAGGAGGCCGACCTGATCGAGAAAGGATTCAACTTCGATCACTTTCTGCTTGGTGATCTGGCCGCTCTGCCGCAGACCGAAAAAAGCATTGCTCTCGTTTGTCATCCACGAAAACAACGCGCTTTCCTGAAACACCATCAGCCGATCGCGGCCAGCGCCCTTGATCGCTCTGCCGTCGATCGTGATTTTTCCTGCATCCGGCTTGTCGTAACCCGCGATCAGTTTGGCGAGCGTGCTCTTCCCGCATCCGGAAGGACCGATCATGACCGTTAACTTGCCAGCTTCTATCGAGAGGCTGCAGTCGTCAACCACAGTTCGCGACCGCGCCCCTCGGGTAAATGTACGGCGCAATCCGGATATATCGATCTGCCCGCTCCACGTTGCTTGGTCTTGCGCAGGCGCCATGTCAGTTCTTCCTCAGCCAAGGCGTCAGGTGACCACCGAGAATCCTGAGCAACGCGCTTGAACCATAACCCGCAATTCCGATCGAGATCATCGCCACGACGATCGCCTCACGATGACCGGAGATATAAGCATTCCACATCAGGTGGCCCAAACCACCGCCGGCTTTGGAAGCACCGCCACTCGAGATCATCTCCGCCGCGACGACAACTTCCCAGGTGATACCCATGCCGATTGCAGCACCCGTCAAAATGCTTGGCAGCGTCGCGGGTAAAATAATCGATCGGTAGATGGACCAGCTGCTGGCGCCCATCGAGAGTGCAGACTGAACCAGCGCGGGATCGACTTCGCGCGCTCCGTTCATTGTGTTGAGCGTGATCGTGTAAAAGGCGCCAAGGAAAATAACGAAAGCAATAGAAAGCTCCTGCGTTGGCCAGAAGATGATCGCAACCGGAATCCACGCGATTGGCGGAATTGGACGAAACACCTCAAAAACCGGAAACGCGGCGCCGTAAAAAGTCCGATTGCGGGCGAGCAGCAAACCCAGCGGCACGCCGGTCGCAAAAGCCATAGCAAACCCTGAGAACACCCGCGCAAAGCTCAAATACCAAGATAGCCAGTATGACCGATCGACGATTAGTTTCGCCCACTCCGCCATCACCGCGCTCGGAGGAGGCAGCACTCCGATATAGGGGATGGAAAATCCGAAAAGCTGAGGTGCACGGGAGCAGAGCTCCCACAGCGAGACTGCAATGATGCCTCCGGTGACACCGCGACGAAGCTCCCTGTTAATTCTGATCGCACCCAGACCCAGCAAACGATGGCTCCGACCTGTTGTTGTTACCGTGATCGTCACTCAGTTGCCCTCACGCTCACCGGAAATGAAAGACGCCTTGGCTTCCTCATGGACGGCGTCAAGCGCCGTCTGTACGTATTCCCGGTATCGTTTGCTGGTCAGCACTGACTTCGTGCGCGGAAATGGGATGTCAATCTCGAGAGTAAGACGCGGCCGGCACGGGCGAGCCGACATCACGACGACACGATGCCCCAGAAACACGGCCTCTTCCAGATCGTGCGTGATGAACATGATTGTGACCGGATTGGTCTGGTGCATCGCAAGCAGGGCTTCGTGCATGACAGCTCGCGTCAAGGCGTCAAGCGCGCGATAAGGCTCGTCGAGCAAAAGCACCGACGGGTTGTTCATCAGCGCCCGAGCAATCTCCGCACGGCGGCGCATGCCGGACGAAATCTCCGCCGGATAATTGTCCTCGCAGCCGCTTAAACCAGCTTGAGCCAGAAGTATTCTCGCCTTGTCGAGCGCTTGCCCCGGATCAAGTTTGCCCTGCACCAACGGGCCGAATGTGAGATTTTCCAGAATCGTCTTCCACGGGAAGAGTGCGCCGTTCTGGAATACGACAACGCGATCCGGTCCGGGGGATGCCTGCAGGCAATCACCCCCGCAAAGAAGCTTGCCGTCGAGAGTAATCGAGCCCGAAGTAATGTCATGAAAGCCGGCCACGGCGTTCAGCAGCGATGTCTTTCCGCAACCGGACGGACCGACGATCATGCAGATCTCGCCCGGCTTGATGTCCAGCGAGCAGTGATCGACAGCCATCAGCTTTTCGCGCTTGGCGGAATATACCTTCACCAGGTCGTCGATGATGAGATGCCCAAGCCTTGGCTGCGACACTCCGGGGACCAAATTCATGTGAGCTTCCCGTTTCCACTGGCCTGCCACGCGGTGAGACGGGCACCAATAAACGAGACGACCATGCTTGTGGCGAAGCCGACCAGACCCAGCGTGATCATGCCAATAACGATCGTCGGATAAGCGATCATCGTATAGCCGGTGTTGATCATGTAGCCGAGGCCGTACTCACCCGACACCATTTCGGCGGCGACGAGCGAAAACCAGGCGACCCCGATCGATATCTGCAGCCCGTTGAAAATGTGGCGCAACGAGCCAGGAATAACGACGTGACGAAATATCTGAATATCATTTGCCCCCAGGCATCGAGCGGCACGAACGTATGTTTCATCAATCGAGCGGACGCCCAACATTGTGTTGAGCGTGGTCGCGAAAAACGAAGCCAGAAAGGTCAGGAAGATAATCGGCGTTTCGCGCCCCTGGAACATCAGGATAGCGAGCGGAATCCATGCCAGCGGTGGAATAGGGCGCAGCGTTTCGAAGATCGGAAACACGTACTCCCTGAAGCGCTGGGACCAACCCAGAAACAGACCGAGCGGCACCCCGATCGCTGTTGCGAGCGTGAAAGCGATTCCCACACGCAAAAGGCTTGTGAAGATGTGACGGTAGTATTCCGAGGTAAAGATCGAAATGCCGTAGATCGGATCTTTGCTCACCCACTCTTCGACAACCGTCAAAAGAGATGGCAGCTCCTTAAATCGGGGCACCTGCAAAAGATCGACAAGCAGATACCAAAGTGCGAGGACGATAGCGAACCCAAGTAGCATCAGCCACGGCTTCCGGCTCAGCAACCATAATCTTGCCTCTGCCAAGAAACTGGACAACATCGCGCTGATCCTACTGAGTGGCAACGAGCTTGCCGATCGGCGCCGTCAGTTTACGTTCGGACAGAACCTTGTCGGCAAACTTCGCATCGATAACACGATCGTTGAGTGTCGGCGAACTGACGCCCTTGGCCTCGTACAGGAACTCGGTCGCATCGGACAAAAGCTTTCGCACCTCAGGCGTGAAAGTGAACGGCTGAACCATACGAACGTCAGATCCGCCCTCTTCCGCCGAATAGCGGCCATAAATGGCGTCCTTCAAATCCTTCTTGGAAAACTGCGAAACATATTTACCGATAATCGCAACAACCTCATCGGCGTTCTTCGGATCAGCCATGAAAAGCTGGGCATCGAGCTCCGCCTTGAGCCAGGCTTCGGCAACGTCTGGCCGGGCATCAATCAAATCGCCTCGCATGGCGATGAAAGCGCCATCCTGAATATTATAAGTAACGCCAGAAGCCACGCGCTTGGCCAGCTTCTCATTCACGAGATGAGACGCCACCGGTTCCCATACCACCGCGCCATCGATCTTGCCCGCACGGAACGAAGTGGAAATGACCTCGATCGTCTGGTTCAGGTAGGATTCCGGATTGGCGTTCTCTTTCTTGAGAACGACTTTGGCAAAGCGGTCTCCACAGCTTCCGCGCGGTACGGCAAACTGCTTACCGTCAAGCCACTGCACTGCTTTCTTGGGGTCAGTGGTCTGCGGCGCGTCCATGCGTTCGAGAAGAATGCCGCACTGATCGTAAGACAACGCCGTGGCTGCGACGAGACGGACGTCCGCCATCTTTTCCTTCGTCACGGCAGCGACCGCCGGGATATCGCCGAGATATCCGATCTGGACCTTGCCGGCCAAAAGGTTGTTGACCACGGGGGGCCCCGCCAGGCCGATATCGAAATCGACCGTCGAACCCTCTGGAAGGTATTTCTTCCAGAATTCTTTCTCATGCACGATGTAAGCCGACCAGGATGCGGCGTAGCAACACGGATGGCCGATCGTCAGGTGCACCGGTGAACCCACGGCGCCATAGTCCGCCGCGCGCGCCGAGGATACGGTTGCGATCACAGCCGCGAGAATTCCATAAATAAGAGTATTTCGCTTTTTCGATTTCGTTGACATGATCCGTCCTCACTCCGCAGCAGCTTCTACAATCGGCTCTTCACCGAACCCTCGAAATGATGCTGGACCCGTCGCAGGACGATCCGATCGTTTCACGAGTTCGAGCGTACTCAGTCGATCCGCCTTCACTTCAACGCGGAAAATATCCTCGCGGTTATAATAACCGGCCATGTCGTGATGACGCTTCAGCTCGGTTAATGAACTGGTGTCTACCTCTGCAAGAACCATTCCCTCATTGTCCTGCAGGATGTCCGAAATGAGGTCGCCGGTCGGACCGACAATCATCGAACAAGCCTTTGGCGACGCCAGCAGGATTTGCCGGATTTCATCGTCAGCTCCGCTCATGCCGCTCAGCGTTTCATCATCCAGCACCCCTGCGCTGACGATCGTGAAGGCTTTGGCTTCGAAGCTGTAAGATGCTGTGCGGAAGCGGATCGAATCACGCAGATCGTAGGCGGGCGAATTGAGCGGGTTACGGAAAGGCCAAACCGCCGGATAGCAGGCACAATGGATTTCCTCGCCTTGTGCCATCAACGAATACCGTGCGAGAGGATTGTTGTTCTCGCCGCAGATCAATCCGCCAATTCGACCGAATGGAGAATTCACCACTCGCAGCCCGGCTGCATCACCTCTTGTCCAGGCTAACTGTTCGTAGAATGTCGGAACGAGCTTGCGATGGTGATTGACGAGTTCTCCGGTGTCAGAGATCAGCACTTGGCTATTCCAGAGCCGACCTTTGCTCTCGTCCGAAAGCTCGCTGAAACCAAGACTCACAAAGATACGATGCTTGGCTGCGGCGGCTTGAACGTCCCGGAACTCCTTGCTGTTGACGTTCAGGGAATTCTCAGCGAACCGCTTGAAGACGCTATGAGCGTCGATCGGCCGGATAACCCCGGCCCAGACCGGAAACCCCGGAATAAACGACTCCGGAAAAACGACAAGACGCGCGCCTCGTCGTGAGGCTTCTGCAATGAGTGCGCATGTCTTGGAAACCCCGGCCTTCAGATCGAAGGGCGGAGCAGAAGCATGTATCGCGGCAACCACCACCTTCGGCGTGTCCAAATTCATTCGCAAAGCCCCGTTGACTTCAGAGAGGCTATGTCACGGAAGAATTGAGAAAAAGCCGGATCTTCCAAAGGAGTCATTCGGAAAAAACGAAACAGACAAATAGCATTGTCTGTCGCGCCGCAAATCACCGCTGGCCAAGACGGTCCTTGTCCTCAATGATCGACACGCCGCCCAAAGAACGGTTGAACCACTGCCAAACACTGTTCGGCACCTTGACGCTCGCCGGCGCAGCTAGCCATCCGCTCGTGGTCCTCGCGCTGAGCTGCAAAAACCGACGCTGTTCCATTCGATTAATCCGGGAGTTTTTCCGGGCGACTTGGAGCTGACGGAAAACGGGCGGGTGACCTTTACGAAGGGATGCGAGGTCAAGATGGTCGGCATCGAGCAAGCACCGTTAGCCGCCGATATTGGCATGGACATGAATATCGGAACTGCTCGTCAGCTTGTGGGCCAGGATCTTGCATTCGATATTCTATTTTGTTGAATATCAAGCTGTGTTCGAACCAGTGGATTGTCATGCTGAACTTGTTCCGCCCCGCCAAGCGTCAGGCTCTCTTCATCTGCGGCTGCGGCCACAGCGGCACCACGTTGGTCGCGAATATGTTCGCGGCACATCGTGACGTCTTCATCCCTCTTGTCGAGACGGAAGTGTTCCTGAATCGTCGTGAGGCCGAGGTAAAATATCAGGAGCTTCGGCGCGAAGCGGACCTATCCGGACGCTCGTTCCTGGCGGAAAAAACGCCCCGGCACGTGTTGCATCTGAAGGCCATTCGGAAGATCGCTCCTGGCGCCAAGTTCCTCGCTCTGGTGAGGGATGGGCGAGACGTCGCTACATCGTTCATCAAACGATTCGGGAGGCCCGACGAGGGAATTGCCCGATGGCTCGAGGCCAACGAAATCGTTGAGCGCGAGCGCGGATCGGACGACATCCACATCCTCCGCTACGAAGATCTGATCGAAAACCCTCGAGAAGCGATGGTACGCGCGTGCGAGTTCGCCGGAATTCCCTTTACCGAGGACATGCTAAATTACCACTCCGAGGAGCGGAACTGGATGGGTCAAACCGAAGTCCGAAGAGGCTCGGGAGCTAACGGCGAAGAACACGTCGCCCTGCGGAACTGGCAGGTCAATCAGCCTATCTTCGACGGGCGCGGCACGTGGATCGGAAAACTTGACACACAGCATGTCGCGATATTCGAGAGCGGCGTCGCACGGTCTCTCATGGAAACTTTCGGCTATCTCTGACACCCGACCGCGCAGCGAAATTCATGGCGCTCCTGACCATTGCCGCTTGGCGCGCAATAGGTTCAGATTCGTCGTATCCTAATCTGGCGGAGAGAGCGGGATTCGAACCCGCGATACGGTTTCCCGTATACACACTTTCCAGGCGTGCGCCTTCAACCACTCGGCCACCTCTCCGTGGCGCTGTCATGGCCGCGTCCGTCAGCTTTTTCAAGCCATGAAGACTATTTTTCCGCAAATTGCTGAAATCATTCAGGCAGATGCGCTCCAGACGGGCGTTTGAGCGATGCCTTGCGGTCAAAAACCGCTCTAATGAAGCGCCGAGCTGGCCGATTTGAACTGTAAAACCGAGCCGCTCTGCCCCACCGCCTTTTCGACCGGCAACGCTTCTTCCCCGGAATTATGGCTGATCTCGTGGGTGCTTTCGAGCGTCGCCAGGAAGGATTCGAACCAATGCTGGATGTTGCCACACCGCAGCTTGGTCATCATCGCCTCCCACCGCATCCGCCGCTCCGGCGCCGGCATTGCAAATGCCATCGCGAGAGTCCGCGCCATTGATTCAACGTCGTGAGGATTGACAATCAGCGCCGTGGTCAATTCGCTGGCTGCGCCCGCGAATTTCGACAGCACAAGAACACCGGGATCCGCTGGGTTCTGGGCAGCGACATATTCCTTGGCGACCAGGTTCATGCCGTCATGCAACGGTGTCACCACCGCCACGTCCGCAGCACGATAGAAGCCTGCAAGAACCGTTTGGCTGTATCCCTTGTTCAGATAGCGGATCGGCGTCCAGTCAACCTCGCCATGCCGCCCGTTCACATCGGTGACGAGTTTGGCCAGCTCTTTCTGCAGATTGCTGTAAGCTTCGATCGCGCCGCGTGAGGGCGTCGCGATCTGCAAGAACGAGAGCGTCCGCTTCAGATCAGGCCGCATCTCAAACAGGCAATCGAACGCGCCGATGCGGTTAACAAGCCCCTTGGAATAATCGACACGATCCACACCAATCGCCAAACGCTCGCCGTGCAGACTCTTGCGCAGCCGCGACACATCGGGATGCGCCACCGCTCGCGCGGCCTGCGCCGCGAAGCCCTCGACATCGATGCCGATCGGAAATGCGGCCAGCCGCGTCAGCCCCTGCGAAGACCGCACCATGCCATTCGTCACCGCCATCCCGAATTCGGAGACAAGATAGCTGGCGAAATTCTCACAATCTTCCTCGGTCTGAAATCCGATCAGATCGTAAGCCAGCATGGCCTCGATCAGTTCACGATGATGCGGCACGCCGGAAATGATCGCATCGGGCGGCCAAGGCGTGTGAAGGAAGAAGCCGATCGGCCGTTGAACGCCGAGTGCACGCAAGTCCGCGCCAAGCGCGAGAAAATGATAATCCTGAACCCAGAAAGTCGTGTCCGCGCGGGAAAATCGCATCAAGGCACGCGCCATGAACCGGTTAACCTCGCGATAGGACTCATAGTCTTCCTGCGACACGCGGATCAAATCCGGCCGCGAATGCAATGCTGGCCACAACGCCGAATTGGCAAAACCCTCGTAGTATCCGCCGTAATGAGCCGCAGGCAAATCCAGCGTTGCCAGCGCGCCCTTTCCCAGAGATTCAATCTCGGTTAAGGGCTCCCGCAGCAAACCATCCCGAACACGTCCGCTCGACCCAACCCAAATCGCGCCAGATTTTTCAACAACAGGCAACAGCGCGGCGGCTAATCCTCCTGTCATCGGCTCATTGGGTTTTGCGCGAGCCACTCGGTTCGAGACAACGACCAACGTCAAAGGGAACACTCCGGTTTGGGCATTGATAAACGTTCGTTCATCAAGATGGTTCCTCGGTGTCACGCATTGATAGTTGAAGGCGAAACTGTGAATCGCACAAGCGGGAACCTGCACGCCCCGCGTCTTGGCACCAAAATTTTCACGACGCTGTCATAACTCTCATCAGTTGGACATTTCTTGAGCGGCAAACGCGCTAATTATTGAGCGATCCATTTGCCAGCAAGCTAGCGAGCCATCGCCGGACATCCGATGGCGCGTCGAAGTGGCCATCAACGCCTGCCGATTTGCGGCTGACCGAGAAGGAAATCCCTTTGAAGCTCGGCATGATCGCAAAAACCGACTCGTCGGTCACATCATCTCCGATGAAAATCGGCTGACGATGCGTGAACGGTTCATGCTTCATCAGTTCTGTCACGCCGCTGGCTTTGGTGACGCCGGAGTGTTTAATTTCGCACACAGCCTTGCCCGGGAGCACCTCGACGGCCGCTTCCGGCAGGTCGGCACAAATCGCCGACACCGCATCATAGATCGCCCGCTCGAAATTTGGCGCTTGCCGATAATGCAGCGCGACCGAATAGCCCTTGTCCTCGACGATAATGCGCGGATCCAGATGCGAAATTGCGATAAAGCGCTTTTTCAGGGCGACATCCATCGGCGGGGCGCGCACGGCATCGGCCTCCGAACCGACCGACAATCGCATTTCAGCACCATGCCCGCCTACCGCGGGAAGCAGCATCGGGCGAAAAATGCGATCGATATCGGATAGCGAGCGGCCGGACACCAGCGCCAGCGCGCCGTCCGTTCGCATGTGAAGTTCGCTGAGCGTCTCAGCCAGCCCCGGCGGCACCACCACCTCGCTCGGCGTCGGCGCCAGATCGAGCAGCGTGCCGTCAATATCGAGAAGAAGCGCGCACGCGTCGAGCAGAGGAGAGAACGCGGGGCCGTTGATATCCGAAGATACCAGTGGAATGCGATCGGAAGCTTGCATCATATCTTACTCCGGAACGGCCAGCGGCCGCGCCACTGTCTCAAGCGATTTGCGTTCGGCATCGACGCCGAACTTCAACGCAACGGTCGCCGCCGCGATCATCAGCACCGACCCCAGAAGATAACCCATAAACACGCTCTCGCGCGAGCCCGTATCGATCAGTGCACCCAGCAAAGCCGGCCCGGCGACGCCGCCAATCGCCGTGCCAATCGCATAAAACGCTGCGATCGCCAGCGCCCGCACTTCGAGCGGGAAAGTCTCGCTCACAGTGAGATAGGCAGCGCTTGCGGCGGGCGAGGCAAAAAAGAACACCACCATCCAGGCGATCGTTTGAGTTTGCGCCGACAGCGCGCCGATCGAGAACAAATATCCGGAACCGATCAGCAGCACGCCCGAAGCGGCATAAGTGAAAGCGATCATGCGGCGTCGGCCAATGGTATCGAACAGGCGGCCAAGAAAGACCGGGCCAAGAAAATTCCCGGCCGCGAATGGCAACAGGTACCAGCCGATATGATCCGGCCGGATGTGGAAGAAATCGCTTAGCACCAACGCAAAGGTGAAGAAGATCGCGTTATAGAAAAACGCCTGAGCCGCCATCAGGGTAAGGCCGACCAGCGAACGTCGCCGAAACGTCACGAACAAGGTCCTGAAGACTTCGTCAAGCGGAGTGTGGTCGCGCATATGCAGCTTGATTTTCGGAGACGGCTCTGGTGCATCCGGCGCGCGCCGCGCATCGTGTTCGATTTCTCCGACGATCTGGCTGGCCTCCTCGGGAAAGCCGTGGATCATCAGCCAGCGCGGACTCTCCGGTATCCACAACCTCATGATGAAGATCACGAGTCCCAGCACCGCTCCGGTCAAGAATGCCAGACGCCAACCGATATCGGGATCGATGAAATCCGGATCGAGAAGCACGATCGCACTGACGGCGCCAAGTGCCGCTCCGATCCAGAAACTCCCGTTGACGACAAGATCTGTCCATCCCCGATACCGGGCCGGCACCAGTTCCTGAATTGTGGAGTTGATCGCAGTGTATTCGCCGCCAATCCCTGCCCCGGTGAGAAAACGAAACATGGCATAGCTTGTCACGCTCCACGACAGCGACGTCGCGGCGGTTGCAAGCAGGTAGAGCGAAAGCGTGATGAAAAACAACTTGCGGCGGCCGATGCGGTCGGTGAGCCAGCCGAAACCGAGCGCGCCGATCACCGCGCCCGTCAGATATGCGCTGTTCGCCAATCCAATATCAAAATTGTCAAAACCCAGCGTCTCGGGCAACTTCAGCGCGCCGGCCAGTGAACCCGCCAGTGCCACCTCGAGCCCATCGAGCACCCATGTGATCCCCAGCGCCAAAATCACACGAGTGTGGAAGCCGCTCCACAACAGCGCGTCGAGCCGGGCGGGAACGTCGGTTTCGATGATGGGGCCGGCAGACGCCGCACCGGGGGATTTGGAAGACAGCGCCAAATCCGCCACCACGACCTCTCCGCTCATTTACATTGGAAAAGAAACACCGCGGACCATCCCGCGACCGCTGTGCCGACAATTCAATCCGCCGCTTAATGTTCCGTTAGGCCGCGCCATAGCGTTCTGTCTTGATCGATGAAGCGGAAATGCCCGCTTCAAAAACCACGCGGCTAGCAGTCTCGGCGAATGGATTGTTGCCGCAGATCAAAACTTGCTCCGGCGTCGTCGGAAATTTCGCCAGCACCTCCTCGATCAGCATGCGGTCGATCCTGCGCGCATAGTCGCCCTCGCGGCGGGAGGCCTCGCGCGTCAACGTCAGCACAAGCTGAAAGCCGTCGTGTTTTTCATGAAGCGCGAGCAATTCATCGCGGAAGATCACTTCGTCCCAACTGCGCGCTGAAAACAGCAGCACGGCCGGCACCGGCGATGCATTTGCCGCGCGATGCCGCAGCATGGACATCAGCGGCACGACGCCGGATCCACCACCGATCAGAAACAGCGGGCCACCATCCGCCACCGACCAGACGAAATGGCCGCCGAGCGGCCCCCGCAATTCGATCTCATCGCCATCCGAGGCGACATCGTGAAAGAACGACGACACCTCCCCATCGCTTAATCGCTCGATCGCCAGTTCGAACACGCCGCCATTCTCTGGAGCGGAGGCAATCGAATAGCTGCGTTGGGCGCGGTAGCCGTCCGGCGCCGTGAGGCGCACATCGACATGCTGTCCCGCCCTGTAATGAAAAGGTAGAGACGGCTTGAGATAAAAGCTCGTCACGCGCGGCGTCTGGCGGACAATGCATGTGATCGTCGCGGTCTGCCACGGTGTCCGCGCAGGCGCAGGGACGATCTCGCTCACCGGCGACAGCTCACGGATCGTCCGAGTAGCGCTGCTCGCGCCACGGATCGCCGTACATGTGATAACCGCGCAACTCCCAGAATCCCGCCGTGTCGCGATCGGTAAATTGCAGTCCGTTCACCCATTTCGCCGACTTCCAGAGGTAGAGATGCGGCACCAGCAGCCGCGCGGGGCCACCGTGATCAGCCGTGAGCGGTTGGCCGTCGTAATGGGTTGCAACCATGGCCCTGCCGCCGAGCAAATCCGCGACAGGAACATTGGTCGAATAATCGTCGTAGGAATGCGCCAGCACAAAGGAAGTCGGAGGCTCAAGCCCCGCTGCTGCGAGGATGTCATCGACCATCACGCCCTGCCACTTGGTGTCGAATTTCGACCAGGAGGTGACGCAATGAATATCCTTGACGAGGTCGGTCTTCGGCAGCGCGTTGAATTCAGTCCAATTCCATTTTGCCACCGGTTGAGGCCCATACTTCAACGTGAAGGACCATTTCACAGGATTTACCCGCGGTGTCAGGCCCGCCGACAAAACCGGAAAGTCACTGACGAGATGCTGGCCGGGTGGAAGCCGATTGTCGTTGTTTGAGTGTCCCCGGCCCAAAAACCCGCGCGTTACCATCACTGATGCTCCCTGACAGCATATCTGTCCTCGCTCGATTATCGGCGAAATCACCGCGCAAGGGGAGCCTTAAAAACAATCTGACGGCGGTTGAATGAGCAAATGAAAAAACCCGGGATGACATCCCGGGCTTTTCGCGTTCGACATTACCAGTGACGGTGGTGCCAATGACGATAGTGAGGGCGACCATAGTGAGGCCCGCCGTAATAGGCATACGATCCATAACCTGGCCCGTAATATCCGTAGCCCGGACCATACCCATAACCTCCGTAGCCGTAAGGTCCGTATGCACCCGCGGCGCCGGCAGCGATTGCGCCCGCCGCGATACCAGCGCCGATCGCCGCCGCGTTCCGACCGTTACGCGCCTGCGCAGGTGCCGTCGCCGCCATGGCGCCAACAGCCGCAAGCATAACCGCAATGATTGCTGTTTTCCTCATGCTCTCCTCCTTCATGACAACAAACCAATCATTCGGAGCAAGTCATGTTTCCGGTGACCTCCGGAAATTCCATCCGCGATGTGTATTCAAAAGTGATCTTCGTGCGGGAACATGAGCGACGTTAATCTTTATCTTTCTCCTTTTTATCCGATGATTTTTTGTCACCGTTCTTTTTCTCGTTGCCGCTTTTCTTATCGGCTGGTGCGCGGTTGGTGAAGCGCGCGTTGCCAAGTCCCGTGCCGATGGTGAGGATCCCCCAGCGCTTGTGATCCTGCATAAAGGGGATCTCACTCAGGCCCTGAACCACCCCGTCATTGTGCATCAACACGGCTGCATCGTGATCGCCAATGGTAGGAATCGCTTCGACCAGACTTGCAGGCAGGTTGAACTTGCTGCTTTCCCAGTTGCCCGGAAGATTCTGCGCGCCCTTTTCGATCGAACCGTCGGCATCAATGACGCCGGGGCATGAGACGCCGATGAAGGGCGCAAGTTTCAACCCTTCCTTCTCGGTCTTGGCGATAAAATCCTTCAGCATACCGGCGAGCTTTTTCACTGCGCCCTCGCGCGTCGGTTCATCGTCGGCATGACGCCAGATTTCCGATGCCCAAACCTGCGCCTTCGATAGATCCGGCGCTTTTTTTTGCCGCGTCTCGACAACGCCGCAGCGGATGTTGGTGCCGCCGATATCGACGGCAAGCAGGCTGTCATGCGCCTCGAAAATCCACGACGGCGCCAAATGCGCGCAGCCGATCAACCCGGCATCGTCGGGATGAAAGCGGATCGGTACCATCTCGATCTTGAACCCCTCGGCTTTCAGGATGATACCCGCGCGTGCGATCGCAAGCTCTCCGATCCGGCTCTGGCGGAACCCGCCGCCGACAACGATAGCTTCGGTCTTGTCCCAGGCCTTCGTTTTCAGGAACCGCCGGGTGACGAACGCAAGCTCATGCGCGAACCCCTCGACGGCGCTGTGCACGATTGCGGAGGCCTCGACATCGTCGCCGACGAGAAGAGCATCGAGCTCCTTTTTGCTGATCTCCTCGGACGCCTTGCCGCCGAACGGATCATCTCCGTCTTTCTTGACCGGCTTGCGCCACTCGTCGAGGATTTTCTGAAAAGCACCCTTGCTGGCACGATCACCCAAAAAGCCGTCTTCGTCCTTGATCTCGATGTTGTAACTGTCGACCTCGACAGAGGGCAGCCGCGAGGCCCCGTGCTGGCCGATGCCGACGGTGGTAAGAGTGTCTTCAGCCATGATGTCCTTGAGCCCCGAAGCCAATGATGGAACGTCAACGGCCCGGAACCGCATTGGTTTCATCGGCCGGCGCGCCTCGAAACGCCCCAAATCGGCTGATTTTCCGGCCGTTTCGCCTGATTTGGCGGCCTGCTTGCCTTGACTCCCGCCTGCCCACGGCTATAAGTCACCCACCCGGCGCGGAGGTTTCTCGCGCCGTTTACTTTTGCGTGGTCGCAAGACCCGCACTGAACCCATAACGACTGAACAAGAAGCTGGCCCGGACATCGTCCGAGAGCCGGGATCGAACACGAAGGATTAGAACGATGTTCGCAGTCATCAAAACGGGCGGCCGGCAATTCCGGGTCGTTCCGAATGATGTGCTTGAGATTGGCAAGATCGCCGGCGATGTCGGTACGATCGTGCAGCTTGGTGAAGTTCTGCTGGTCGGCGGTGATACGCCGGTGCTTGGTGCCCCGCTGGTGGCGGGTGCGTCGGTCGCGGCTGAAGTGCTCGACCACAAGCGTGGCCCGAAGGTCATCGCCTTCAAGAAGCGCCGCCGCAAGAATTCAAAGCGCAAGCGTGGCTACCGTGACGAGATCACCGTGATCCGCGTCACCGAGATTCTGACGGACGGCAAAACGCCTTCCATCGGCCCGCGCGTGAAGAAGGAAAAGCCGGTCGCGGCCGCCCCTGCGGGAGACGAGACCGAAACCGCCAAGAAGGCTCCGGCGAAGAAGGCCACAGCCAAGCCGGCGGCAAAGAAAGAAGCGGCTCCGAAGACCGCGGCCAAAAAGGCTCCCGCCAAAAAGGCCGCAGCGAAGTCCGAGTGAGCGTCGGAACGACAAAAATTGAAGTGATTCCATCCCGGAATCGGGTTACACACTGAAGATAATTTTGGAGACGAGCCATGGCTCACAAAAAAGCAGGCGGTTCATCGCGCAACGGACGCGACTCGGCTGGCAAGCGCCTCGGCATCAAGGCGTTTGGCGGTGAGCTCGTGATTCCGGGCAATATTATTGCGCGCCAGCGCGGCACCACCTGGCATCCGGGCACGAATGTCGGCATGGGCACCGATCATACCCTTTTCGCCAAGGTCGAGGGCCGCGTCGAATTCCGCGCCAAAGCCAACGGCCGTACCTTTATATCGGTGGTCCCGGTAGCAGAGGCGGCTGAATAGACGGTAGACACCAGTTGGGGTCTTGCCGGGTCTCGTTGAACCGGCAGAGCACAAAAATGGCTCTTAGGGGGAGACGGGAAACCGGCCTCCCCCTTTTCGTTTTTTCCGGCCGCCGCTTCGGGGCGGTTCACCAGAAGGAGCCTTAAGATGTTGCAGGAACACCCTATCCAACCCTTGCGGGAACTGAGAACAGTCGTCCTCGAGACCGAACGGCTGGTGCTGCGCCAACCGACGCTCGCGGACGTAAAAGCCATCGCGCAAATCGTTGCCGACAAGCGCGTTGCCATGAATCTGCGCCGGGTGCCGCACCCCTATACGATCGACGATGCCGTCGCGTTCGTCTCGAATGTCGTCGCCGTGGAAGGCATGCACTTCCTGATCGAACGCAAGGGCGAGGCGATCGGGCTGGCCAGCCTCACCTGGGACAAGAACGACGCTCCTGAACTCGGCTACTGCATCACCGCCGATCGCTGGAGCAACGGCTACGCGACGGAAGCAGCCCGCGCATTGATCGATTTCGCCTTCGAGGAATTCACGGTCGATGAAATCCGCTCCGGTGCGCGCGTGGTCAATCCGGCCTCGCGGCGCGTCCTTGAGAAATGCGGATTCCAGTGGACCGGCGTCGAACTGCACCGATTTCTCGCGCTCGGCTCGTCCACCCCGGTGGATCGTTTCCGGCTTGAGCGCGGCGTCTGGTCGTCATTGAAAAGCTGGAGCAATTCGCGCCGGCGTTAAGGACTTAACGATGATGCGTGCCGGACGAGTTGTCCGGCACGCCCATCTTGCGTTACGGATAGGTCATGAAATTTCTCGACGAGGCCAAAGTCTACATTCGCTCCGGCGACGGCGGGAACGGCTGCATCGCGTTTCGCCGTGAGAAGTTCATCGAGTTCGGTGGCCCCAACGGCGGCAATGGCGGCCGTGGCGGCGATGTCATCATCGAAGTGGTCGATGGCCTCAATACTCTGATCAACTATCGCTACCAGCAGCACTTCAAGGCGCCGAAAGGCGGCCACGGCATGGGAAGCGACCGCCACGGCGCGGGCGGCAAGGACATCGTGCTGAAGGTGCCGGTCGGCACCCAGGTTTTCGACGAAGATCGCGAAACCCTGCTCCATGATTTCACCAAGCTCGGTGAGACCTTCGTCATCGCCAAGGGCGGCAACGGCGGCTTCGGCAACGCACATTTTAAGAGCTCAACTAACCGCGCACCGCGCCATGCCAATCCCGGCCAGCCTGGCGAGGAGCGCTGGATCTGGCTGCGGATGAAGCTTATCGCGGATGCCGGTCTTGTCGGCCTGCCCAACGCGGGTAAATCGACATTCCTTTCGGTTGTCAGCGCCGCGAAGCCAAAGATCGCCGATTATCCTTTCACCACACTGCATCCGCAACTCGGCGTGGTTCAGATCGACGGCCGCGAATTTGTGCTCGCCGATATCCCCGGCCTGATCGAGGGTGCGCATGAGGGCCTCGGCCTCGGCGATCGCTTCCTCGGCCATATCGAACGCTGCCGCGTGCTGCTACATCTGGTCGATGCGACCTGCGAGCATGCGGGGAAAGCGTACAAGACAGTGCGCGCCGAACTGGAGGCGTATCAGCATGACCTTACGGACAAGATCGAGATCGTCGCGCTGAACAAGATCGATGCTGTCGATGCCGATCATCTCAAGGACCAGAAGGCCCGCCTGAAACGCGCTGCAAAGAAAACGCCAATGCTTGTTTCCGGTGCGACCGGCCAGGGCGTGCCGGAGGTCCTGCGTACGCTCGCAAACGTCATCAGTGAAGCGCCGGTGTCGTCAAAGGCAAAGGGCAAGCCGGAAAGCGGGGAGACGCCGGAACCGGCCTCCTCGTGGTCACCGCTGTCGAACTGATTTTTCTCATCACTCAAGACCCAAGATGTCCCAGCCCAAGCTAAAAGATTTCCGCCGCATCGTTGTGAAGGTCGGCTCATCATTGCTGATCGATTCCGCAGCCGGTGAAGTCAGGGGAAAATGGCTGACGGCGCTCGCCGCCGATATCTCCAAGCTGCATCACGACGGCCGCGACGTACTGGTCGTCTCCTCGGGCTCGATCGCGCTGGGCCGGTCGCGCCTCAGACTGCCGGGCGGCGCGCTGAAGCTGGAAGAAAGCCAGGCCGCCGCCGCCGTCGGACAAATCGCACTGGCGCGAATCTGGTCGGAAGTGCTCGGCCATCATGGCATTGGTGCGGGACAAATCCTCGTCACGCTTCAGGACACCGAGGAACGTCGCCGCTATCTCAACGCGCGCTCCACCATCTCGAAGCTGCTGGAGTGGCGCACGGTGCCCGTCATCAACGAGAACGATACGGTGGCGACCAACGAAATCCGATATGGCGACAACGATCGCCTTGCTGCGCGCGTCGCGACCATGACCAGCGCCGACCTGCTCGTGCTGCTGTCCGACATCGACGGCCTTTACACCGCACCGCCCGGCCTCAATCCAGGCGCCAAACTCATCCCCGTTGTGGACTCCGTGACCGCCGATATCGAGGCGATGGCGGGCGCGGCGGGCTCGGAGCTGTCGCGCGGCGGCATGCGCACCAAGATCGAGGCCGCGAAAATCGCAACTTCCGCCGGCACGCACATGCTGATCGCCTCGGGCAAGATCGAGCATCCGCTGCAGGCCATCGCCGACGGCGGCAAATGCACATGGTTTCTGACACCGGCCAATCCCGTGACCGCTCGCAAACGCTGGATCGCTGGTTCGCTGGAACCGAGGGGCGTTCTGATCATCGATGCGGGCGCTGTAAACGCCCTGCGGGCCGGCAAGAGCCTCTTGCCCGCGGGCGTCACGCGGATCGAGGGCCAGTTCGCCCGCGGGGATGCCGTGGTCGTGCGCGGTCCGGACGGCCATGAGATCGGGCGAGGCCTGATCGCCTATGACGCCGATCACGCCGAGCAGATCAAGGGCCATTCCTCGGCAGAGGCCGCCGCCATTCTCGGTGTCAGCGGCCGCACCGAGCTTATTCATCGCGACGATCTGGTGGTATCAGGGCCGCGCGAATACGAAACCGGGAAATGAATCCGCATCAAACGCTAGGCCATTGGCTGACAAGCCGCTTTGCGCGCCTCGCGGCCTGCGGATTTCTATGCTAGGGCATGACGCCCTTTCGAAAGACCAGAATTTCAAGATGAACGCTCCGCTCAAAGCCGTTGATGTCGTCTCCGACCTGCCTGCGTTGATGGCCGATCTCGCCGTCCACGCGCGGGAGGCCGCGCGAATGCTTGCGCTCGCGCCGAGCCGGCAGAAAGACGCGGCGCTTGCGGCAATGGCGAAGGCGCTTCGTTCCGCGACAAAGGACATTCTTGCAGCCAACGCCGAAGACGTCGCCGAGGCGCGCACGGCCGGTGCCACCAGCGCGTTCATCGACCGCCTGTCGCTCGACGCGGCGCGAGTTGAATCGATGGCGGACGGCATCGACGTTGTGCGTGAACTTGCCGATCCGGTCGGCAAAGTGATGGAAAAGTGGACCCGCCCCAACGGCATGACCATCGAACGGGTCCGCGTGCCGCTCGGCGTCGCGGGTGTGATCTTCGAAAGCCGCCCCAACGTGCTGGCAGATGCGGGCGCGTTATGCCTGAAGTCCGGGAATGCCGTGATCCTGCGCGGCGGGTCGGATTCATTCCGTTCGTGCCGCGCCATCCATAACTGCCTTGTGCAGGGCCTACGCGAAGCCGGATTGCCGGAAGCGGCGATCACGCTGGTGCCGACCCGAGACCGTGCGGCCGTCGGCCTGATGCTGACCGGCCTCAATGGCGGCATCGACGTGATTGTCCCGCGCGGCGGCAAGAGTCTGGTTTCGCGCGTTGAGGCGGAAGCGCGCGTTCCGGTGTTCGCCCATCTGGAAGGCGTCAATCACGTCTTCGTCGACAAGGCCGCTTCGCTCGACATGGCCAAGACCATTGTCCTGAACGCGAAGATGCGCCGCCCCGGTGTCTGCGGCGCGGCCGAAACGCTGCTGATCGATCAGGCTGCCGCGAAGACCCATCTCAAGCCGCTGATCGGAATGCTGATCGAGGCCGGCTGCGAAGTGCGCGGCGATGACACCGTGCGCGCGACCGACGCGCGCGTGAAGACTGCCACCGAAGAAGACTGGGGCACCGAGTACGAGGACGCCATCATCGCTGCAAAAGTCGTCAGCAATCTCGACGACGCGATCGCCCATATCGAAAAATATGGTTCGCATCACACCGACGCGATCGTGACCGACGATACCAAAGCCGCCGAGAAGTTTCTCAACGAAGTCGATTCAGCGATCGTCCTTCATAACGCCTCGACGCAGTTCGCTGACGGCGGCGAGTTCGGCTTCGGCGCGGAAATTGGAATCGCCACCGGCAAATTCCATGCGCGCGGACCTGTCGGCGTCGAACAACTCACCGCGTTCAAATATCGCGTGCATGGCACAGGGCAGACGCGCCCGTGACCAATGCGCTGTCGCCGCGCGAGGTCATTCCTCTCATCGCCGATGGCATGCGGATCGGCCTGCTCGGCGGCTCGTTCAATCCGCCGCATGACGCGCATCGCGCGATCAGCCTGTTCGCGCTGAAGCGGCTCAAGCTCGATCGCATGTGGTGGCTGGTGACGCCCGGCAATCCCCTGAAAGACAAGTCGCCGCGCGCCCTCGAAGACCGCATGGAAGCGGCAAGACGCGTCGCCCATCATCCGCTGATCGACGTCAGTTGTCTCGAATCCGTCATTGGCACGCGCTACACTGCCGATACGATCACTTATTTGCGGCGGCGCTGCGGGAGCGTTCGTTTTGTATGGATCATGGGCGCCGACAACCTCGCTCAATTCCATCGCTGGAAGGGATGGCGCGATATCGCGTCAATGGTTCCCATGGCGGTGATCGACCGCCCGCCGGACAGCTTTCGTGCGCTCGCCTCCCCTGCCGCTCGGGCACTGGCGCAGGAGCGCGTACCGGAGAGCGAAGCCGCGACATTGGCGACAAAGGCGCCGCCGGCGTGGACGTTCCTGACCGGACTGAAGTCCAGCCTGTCCTCCACCGGCCTGCGGAACCCTGACGGGAGCTGGCGGACGTGACACAAACAGCACACCGTAAAATTGCGATATACTGGACGATTGAAAGCGTTAACCCCACATGACTACAATAACCTGCGGATATCGAGATTCGATGTTCGCGATACAGTGAAAGGAGTGGTCCCTGACCGCATCTGCATTGTCCCGGGCGGGAACAGAAAAGCCGCCCATCGCCGTCCTGAAAGCGCGACCCGACGCTGAAGAGACGCTTAACCTGATCCTCTCCCGTCTCGATGATATGAAGGCGGAAGAAACGGTCACCATCGACCTTCGCGGCAAATCCTCCATGACTGATTACATGGTCGTCACCAGCGGGCGAGTGAACCGCCACGTGGGGGCCATTGCGGAGAATGTCGCTAAAGGCCTGAAGGAAAGCGGTCTCGATGCGCCGCATGTCGAGGGGTTTCCCAATTGCGATTGGGTGCTGATCGATTCCGGTGACGTCATCGTGCACGTTTTCAGACCCGAGGTTCGCGAGTTCTACAATCTTGAAAAGATGTGGGCCTCGGACCAGCCGGCGAAGAAGAAAGCGCGCTGAGAGGCTGCGTCAAAGCGATTGTGTCGAATCGCTCCCTTGCGTGCTAAACGGCGCGTATGCGGGTTGTCGTCATTGCTGTCGGCCGACTGAAACAGGGGCCGGAACGGGAACTTGCCGAGCGCTATCGCGCACGGTTTGAAGATATCGGCCGCAGGCTCGGATTTCGCGGACTGGAGATTCACGAGCTGCCCGAGGGACGCCAGTCGGACGTTACAGGTCGGATGGCCGAGGAAGCGAGCGCGATCGAGGCGGCGATCCCGGAAAAATCCGTCATCATCGCGCTCGACGAGCGCGGCGAGAATCTTGAAAGCACCGTATTCGCAGACAGATTGGCGTTGTGGCGCGACGATGCCGTTCCATGCGCCGCATTTATTATCGGCGGGGCCGACGGGCTGGCACCCGAGTTTCGACGCAAAGCAAAGTTACGGTTGTCATTTGGCAAGGCGACCTGGCCGCATCAAATCGTTCGCATTCTGGTTCTTGAACAGCTTTACCGGGCCGGTACCATTCTCTCCGGCCACCCTTATCATCGGGCGTGAGATGGTGACGCAGATCGCATGGCATGCACGCCTGATGAACGCCGCGCGAATGCTCGTGCTGGTGATGTTCGCGGCTGCGTGTGCCGTCAACGCCAATGCACAAGACACCGCCGCGACGAACGACGCGCCGCCCAGCGAAGACGCCATCAAGCAGCGCAATCAGGAACTCGATGCCCTCCGCGAGCAGCAAAAGAATTCAGCCGAGCTTCAGCAGCGGCTCAAGGATGAGATCGCGGCAATCGGGCAGGATCGCGCCAAACTCAACCAGCAACTGATCGATATTGCCGCGCGTGTGCGGACGATCGAATCCAGCATCGCCGACACAGAGGGACGCATCCGGCCGCTCGACGCACGTGAAGCGCAAATCCGCGCCACACTCGACAGCCGCCGCGACGAGATTGCCGAGGTGCTGGCGGCATTGCAGCGGGCGGGCCGACGTGCCCCGCCGGCGCTGCTGGTGACGCCTGAGGATTCGCTCAAATCGCTGCGCACCGCGATGCTGCTCGGCGCTGCCGTTCCAGAACTGCGCACCCGCGCCACCGAGCTTGCCAGCAACCTCAATGAACTGATCGCGCTACGAAAAAATATTTCCGGCGAGCACGACCGCTTGGCGGCTGACCGCGACAGGCTGAACGAGGACCAAACCCGCCTGGCCGCACTGGTCGAGGAGCGGCAGAAGAATCAGGCCGCGGCAGAGCGCGACATCGAGGCCGAGAAACAGCGCGCCGCCGCCCTTTCCAAGCAGGCATCGGGTCTGCAGGACCTGATCGGCAAAATGGAACAGGACCTCAAGAGCGCGGCAAAGGCTGCGGCGACCGCGGAACTGAAGGGAACACCCGCCAACATCAATGGAAAACCCGATTTGCGGGAAATCCAGAATCAGGCCCGGCTTAGCCCGGCGATCGCTTTTGCGGCTGCCAAGGGTCTGCTGCCGCTCCCTGTCAATGGTACGAAGATTCGTAATTTCGGCGGGCCGGACGGGACAGGCGGTCAGGAGAAGGGTATCTCTGTTGCAACCATGCCGGGGGCGCAGGTCACAAGCCCGTGTGATGGCTGGGTTGTCTATGCAGGACCGTTCCGAAGCTACGGACAACTCTTGATCCTCAACGCGGGCGGCGGATATCATGTCCTGATCGCCGGGATGGACCGTATTTCGGTCAACATTGGCCAGTTTGTTCTAACGGGGGAGCCGGTGGCGACCATGGGATCGCAATCGCAAGTCGCTTCGATCTTGGCAGCACCAACGAGTCAGCCCATTCTCTACATTGAGTTCCGTAAAGACGGTACTCCCATCGACCCAGGCCCATGGTGGGCCGCAAAGGAAGGCGAAAAGGTTCGCGGATGATGCGCAAGACTTCACTCATTCTCCTCAGCGCCGCGGCCGGCGCTGCTGCGACGCTGTTCATCACGCAGCCCCGTGCCTCGCTGATGGGATCGACCGCGCGCGCCGCGGCCGCTGATACCTACCGCCAGCTCAATCTGTTCGGGGACGTGTTCGACCGCGTGCGTAGCGACTACGTCGAGAAGCCGGACGACAAGAAGCTGGTCGAATCCGCAATCAGCGGCATGCTGGCGGGCCTCGATCCGCACTCGAGCTACATGGATGCGAAAAGCTTCAAGGACATGCAGGTGCAGACCCGCGGCGAATTCGGCGGGCTCGGTATCGAGGTCACCATGGAAGACGGCCTGATCAAGGTTGTCTCGCCGATCGACGACACCCCTGCATCGAAGGCTGGCATTCTCGCCAATGACATCATCACCAATCTGGACGACGAGGCCGTTCAGGGGCTGACCCTGAACCAGGCCGTCGACAAGATGCGTGGCCCGGTCAACACCAAGATCAAGCTCAAGATCGTCCGTAAGGGCCAGGACAAGCCGATCGAAGTCACGCTGACCCGCGATAACATCCGGGTCCGCGCGGTCCGCGCCAAGGTCGAGGGTGGCGATATCGCCTACATCCGCATTACCTCCTTCAACGAGCAGACCACGGAAGGCCTGAAGAAGGAAATGGCCAACCTGCAGCAGCAGATCGGCGGCCAAGATAAGGTGAAGGGCTACATTGTCGACCTCCGCAACAATCCCGGCGGTTTGCTTGAGGAAGCGGTGTCGGTATCTGACACCTTCCTCGATCGCGGCGAGATTGTCTCGACCCGTGGCCGCAACCCCGAGGAAACCCAACGCCGCGTCGCCAAGCAGGGCGACCTTGCCAAGGGCAAACCGGTCGTGGTGCTGATCAACGGTGGCTCGGCTTCGGCTTCCGAAATCGTCGCCGGTGCATTACAGGATCAGAAACGCGCCACGCTGGTCGGCACGCGTTCCTTCGGCAAGGGCTCGGTACAGACCATCATCCCGCTAGGCTCCGGCAACGGTGCACTGCGTCTGACCACTGCCCGTTACTTCACGCCGTCGGGCAAGTCGATCCAGGCTAAGGGCATCACGCCGGATATCGAGGTGATGCAGGACGTGCCGGACGAGCTGAAGTCCAAGACCGATACCAAGGGCGAAGCCTCGTTGCGCGGCCACTTGAAAGCGGAGGGTGGCGGCCAAGAGGAAACCGGCTCGCAGTCCTACGTGCCGCCCGATGAGAAGGACGACAAGGCGCTCCATGTCGCCATCGACCTCCTGCATGGCATCAAGGAGAACGCCGCGAACACGACCGCGGCGCCGGCCAACAAAGCCGCCAACTGAACGACAGAGTTTCGTGAAAAAGGCGGCCGGTTTGGCCGCCTTTTTTTATTTGCGGGGAACCCCACCCCGGTTTCCATGGCGGCTTTTGGCGCGCCACTTCGGCCTCACGGCAATCCGTCAAAGCCTGTGGCATCCATCCACGGGCCGGCCATGATAGGGTTCACGGCATGATTCGCAGGGCCTATTTACGTGGCAATCGATGATCTGAGCGCACCACTGGGACAGAACGGTCCGCGTAAAAAGCGGTTTCGTTTGCCGTTCACCGCGCCGCAAGCGATCGCCGTCGTGCTTGGCCTGTTCCTGCTGACTTTCCTTGGTTTCGCGATTTTCGGCAACGATCCGATGGGCGGCGAACCGGTTGCGCAGGCGACCTACGATTCAGCCAAGCTCGCCGGTCCGGTCTCGGAGCCAGCCCCGGCGATGAGCCAGAAGCCGCAGCGGACCGCCGAGCCCAGCGGTCAGAAGACCGTTACCATCATCGACGGCTCAAGCGGCCAGCGCCGTGAGATGGTCATCGGCGGCGAGTCTGATGGAGCATCGGCAGCCGGCAGCGACGCACCGGCGGCCATGGCCGGGATCAACCCGAACCTGCTCGAGAAATCCCGTTATGGCATGATCCCTGTCGCGGCCGGCGGGCTGAAGCCTTGGCGCGCCTATGCGGCTGGGACCGATCTGCAGCGAGCTCGCGCGGCGGCGATGCCGGTCGTCTCCATCGTGATCAGCGGACTCGGCGTTGGCGCCGCCAAAACCAACGACGCAATCATGAAGCTGCCTGCGGCGGTGACCCTCGCGTTCACGCCTTACGGTTCAGATCCCGCCAAGCTCGTCGAGCGCGCCCGCGCCCAAAAGCACGAGGTTCTGCTTCAAATTCCGATGGAGCCGTACGAGTACCCAGACAACGATCCGGGGCCGCAGACCCTTCTGACAACAGCCACGACGGACCAGAACATCGACCGGCTCGATTGGCATATGAGCCGCTTCCAGGGCTATGTCGGCCTCGCCAACTTCATGGGATCGCGTTTCGAGGTGACCGACAGCGCAATGCAACCCGTCATCAAGGAAGCCGCCAAACGCGGACTGGCCTATTTTGACGATGGCTCGACACCGCGCAGCGTTGCTGGACAGCTCGCAACTGCACAAGGTGTTCCATCCGCAACGGCGGACACCACAATTGACCAGGTTCCAACCGCCGCCGAAATCGACAAGGCGCTGGAGAAACTTGAACGCATTGCACGCGAGCGGGGCAGTGCCGTTGGAGTCGCCTCGGCGCTCCCGATCTCGATCGAGCGGATCAACAATTGGGCTCAGCGCCTTGACAGCCGAGGCATCCTTTTGGTGCCGTTGACAACGGCCCTGATGAAATCAAAATCAAGCTGAAGGATGAGCGGCTTGGCAGGGATAGCCATTCGCGGCCGCTCGGTCCGCCGGTGACAAGGGGTTGCGTAGGATGACGCGCTACGACGATCTGCCTTACCGGAGTTGCGTCGGCATGATGCTGCTCAACCCGGAGGGTTTGGTTTTTATCGGCCGCCGTATTGGCGGCCCGGAACACGCCGATCAGGCGTATGTCTGGCAAATGCCGCAGGGCGGGATCGATTCCGGCGAAGACCACTGGGACGCCGCACGGCGGGAGCTTTACGAGGAAACCAACATTCGCTCCGTAGAGAAAATCGCGGAGGTCAAAGGCTGGTTGACCTACGACATTCCCCGCACCGTCGCGGGCCGCGCGTGGAAGGGACGCTACCGCGGACAGAGGCAGAAATGGTTCGCGATCCGCTTCACCGGCAAGGACAGCGAGATCAATGTCTCATCGCCCGCCGGGCATAAGCCGGAGTTCATCGACTGGCGCTGGGAGCCGATGGAAAATCTTCCGGATCTCGTCGTGCCGTTCAAGCGGCCGGTCTATGAGAGGGTCGTGGAGGAGTTCGCAAGGCTGGCCGGAAGATCGCGCAGATAAGAAAAAAGCCCCGCATTTTGCGGGGCTTTTAATTTCAGGAAAAGGGCGATCAATGCATCCCCGTCGATGTGACGTGGAGTTGGATCGCCTTGAAATGGTCGATGCGAGTAATCGCGCGATCGAGCGCATTTCCTGGTTCCTCGTCCTTCAACGCCGCCTCCATCTCCTCGATCTGCTTTGCGAATGCAACGCGGTCGAGTTCGGCAAGCGACGTCGCGGTATCTGCAAGAACCGTCAATCCCTTGTCGGACACTTCAGCGAGACCGCCGAGCACGATGATCTTCTCGTGCTTACCGTTCACGGTGACATTGAGAATGCCCGGGCGAATGCTCGCGACAAACGGGGAGTGACCGGCGAGCACACCGAAATCGCCCTCAACACCCGGCACATCCACCTGCTCGACTTCACCCGAGAAGGCGATCTTTTCCGGAGAGACAAGATCGAAGTGGAAGGTGTTTGCCATTGCTTGATGTTCTTTCCGTCATCACCCGCGGGAACGGCCCACGGGCGAATTGAACACGGTCGTTGTGATTTAGGCTGCTTCGGCCGCGAGCTTCTTGCCCTTCTCGACAGCTTCTTCGATGGAGCCAACCATGTAAAAAGCTGCTTCCGGCAGGTGATCGTACTTGCCTTCGCAAAGACCCTTGAAGCCCTTGATGGTGTCGGCGAGTTCGACGAATTTTCCCGGCGAACCGGTGAAGATTTCGGCGACGTGGAACGGCTGCGACAGGAAGCGTTCGATCTTGCGGGCGCGTGCCACCGTCAGCTTGTCCTCTTCGGACAGTTCGTCCATGCCGAGAATGGCGATGATGTCCTGAAGCGACTTGTAGCGCTGAAGGATCTGCTGAACCTGACGCGCGGTCTGATAGTGCTCATCACCGACAACCAGCGGCGACAACATGCGCGATGTCGAGTCGAGCGGATCCACCGCCGGATAGATGCCCTTTTCCGAGATCGCGCGGTTCAACACGGTCGTCGCGTCCAAGTGGGCGAACGAGGTGGCCGGCGCCGGGTCGGTCAAGTCGTCCGCCGGAACGTAAATGGCCTGAACCGAGGTGATCGAACCCTTGGTGGTGGTGGTGATGCGCTCCTGCAGCGCGCCCATGTCGGTCGCGAGCGTCGGTTGATAACCCACCGCCGAAGGAATACGGCCCAGCAGCGCGGACACTTCCGAACCTGCCTGGGTGAAGCGGAAAATGTTGTCGACGAAGAACAGCACGTCCTGGCCCTGATCGCGGAAGTGCTCGGCGACGGTCAGGCCGGTGAGGCCAACGCGCGCACGCGCACCCGGAGGCTCGTTCATCTGGCCGTAGACAAGAGCGCACTTCGAGCCTTCGCCGCCGCCCTTCTTGTTCACGCCCGATTCGATGAACTCGTGATAGAGGTCGTTGCCTTCACGCGTACGCTCACCGACGCCCGCGAAAACGGAATAACCGCCGTGCGCCTTCGCGACGTTATTGATCAATTCCTGAATCAGCACGGTCTTGCCGACGCCGGCGCCGCCGAACAGGCCGATCTTGCCGCCCTTGGCATAAGGCGCCAGCAGATCAACGACCTTGATGCCCGTGACTAGAATCTCAGCTTCAGTGGACTGCTCGGTATAAGCCGGCGCTTCCTGGTGAATCGCGCGAGTGCCTTCCGCCTTGACCGGACCGCCTTCGTCGACCGGTTCACCGATCACATTCATGATACGGCCGAGCGTGCCCTCGCCCACCGGCACCATGATCGGCGAGCCGGTGTCCGAGACTTCCTGGCCGCGCACCAGACCCTCAGTGGTGTCCATTGCGATCGCGCGCACGGTTTCTTCACCAAGGTGTTGCGCCACCTCGAGAACGAGGCGGCTGCCGTTATTCGTGGTCTCGATCGCGTTCAAAATTGCGGGCAAATATCCATCGAACTTCACGTCGACGACCGCGCCGATCACCTGCGTAATGCGTCCGACCTGGTTGGCGGGTTGGGCCATGGAAACTCTCTCCTGATAATTAAACGGCGGTCAGCTTGACGGGCACATTGCCCTTGGTCGCCTTCGAATACGGACAAATGGTGTGGGCATCTTCGATCAAGGCCTGAAGCTTGTCCTTGTCGGCGCCCGGCAGGGCGACTTTCAGTTCAGCGGCGAGCGAGAACGCGCCGTTATCGACATTGAGAGTGACGTCGCAGGTTACCTTCGCGGCCTGACCATCGAGGCCATGCTTCTTCGCCAGGACCAGGATGGCCTGACCGAAACAAGCCGACCAGCCAAGCGCGAACAACTGCTCGGGGTTGTGGCCATCGCCGACGCCGCCGAGTTCCTTCGGGAGTGCCATCGCCAGCGCCAGACCGCCATTCTCCAGAACGGCGCGACCGTTGCGTCCACCTGAAGTCGTCGCCTTCGTCGAGTAGGACATGTCGGTTTTCCTCAGATTGCCTCGGCGCCCGAGATGATCTCGATCAGTTCCTTCGTGATCATCGCCTGACGCGTGCGGTTATAGATCAAAGTCTGCTTGCGGATCATGTCGCCCGCATTCCGGGTTGCATTGTCCATGGCCGACATCTGCGCACCGTAGAACGAAGCGTTGTTCTCCAGCAGCGCGCGGAAGATCTGGACCGCGATATTGCGCGGCAAAAGATCGTTGAGGATTTCATTCTCGGTCGGCTCGTAATCGTACATCGCGGAGGCCGAAGCGGCTTCGGCTTTCGGCGCGATCTGGAGCGGGATGATCTGCTGGGCGGTTGGCACCTGCGCGATCACCGACTTGAACTTGGCGTAAAACAGAGTGCAGACGTCGAACTCACCGGCGTCGAACATCGAGACAATCGTCTTGGCAATGCCTTCCGCGTTATTGAAGCCAAGCACCTTGACCGAACGCAGTTCGACATGACCGACGATGTTCCTGTCGAACTGGCGGCGGAGCTGCTCGTAGCCCTTGCGGCCGACACAGTAGATCTTGACCGTCTTGCCTTTGTTGATCAGCGACTGGGCGTGATCACGCGCCAGGCGAGCGATCGAAGAATTGAACGCACCCGACAGGCCGCGCTCACCCGTGCAGACCAGCAGCAGATGAACATTGTCGCTGCCGTTACCCGCCAGAAGCTGCGGAGCATTGCCCGAGCCTGTCGCAGCGGACGCGATGTTCGAGATCACGGTGTCCATCCGCTCTGCGTACGGACGGGCAGCTTCCGCCGCCGTCTGCGCACGACGCAGCTTCGATGCCGCAACCATCTGCATGGCCTTGGTGATCTTCTGCGTCGCCTTGGTCGAGGCGATGCGGACCCGCATGTCCTTGAGACTAGCCACCTTCCGGTCCCCCTAGATCACCCAATCAGGCGAAGGTCTTGGCGAAACCGTCAACCACGCTCTTCAGCGCAGCGGCGGACTCGTTCGACAAATCACGGCTGTCGCGAATGGCCCCGAGAAGATCGGCGTGCTTGCCGCGCAGGAGCGACAGCAGACCATCCTCGAATGCGCGCACCTTGTTGAGTGGAAGCGTATCAAGATAACCGTTGGTGCCAGCCCAGATCACGGCAACCTGCTCTTCCATCTTCAACGGCGAGAACTGCGGCTGCTTCAACAATTCAGTCAGGCGCGAACCTCGGTTAAGCAGGCGCTGAGTCGAGGCGTCGAGGTCGGAGCCGAACTGCGCGAACGCGGCCATTTCGCGGTACTGCGCAAGCTCACCCTTGATCTTGCCGGCGACCTTCTTCATCGCCTTGGTCTGCGCGGCCGAGCCGACGCGCGACACCGACAGACCGACGTTCACCGCCGGACGGATGCCTTGGAAGAACAGGTCGGTTTCAAGGAAGATCTGGCCATCGGTGATCGAGATCACGTTGGTCGGAATGTAGGCCGACACGTCGTTCGCCTGGGTTTCGATGATCGGCAGAGCGGTCAGCGAACCTGCGCCGAGATCGTCGTTCAGCTTCGCCGAACGCTCCAGCAGGCGCGAGTGCAGGTAGAACACGTCGCCCGGATATGCTTCGCGGCCCGGCGGGCGGCGCAGCAGGAGCGACATCTGACGGTAGGCGACGGCCTGCTTGGACAAGTCGTCATAGATGATCACGGCGTGCATGCCGTTGTCGCGGAAGTACTCGCCCATGGTGCAACCGGTAAACGGCGCAAGATACTGCATCGGCGCCGGATCGGATGCGGTCGCAGCCACGACGATCGAATATTCAAGCGCGCCCTGCTCCTCGAGCACCTTGACGAACTGCGCGACGGTCGAACGCTTCTGTCCGATCGCAACGTACACACAGTAAAGCTTCTGGCTCTCCGGAGCGTCGGCCACATTAAGCGGCTTCTGATTGAGAATGGTGTCGAGCGCAATCGCGGTCTTGCCGGTCTGGCGGTCGCCGATGATCAGCTCGCGCTGGCCGCGGCCGACGGGAATCAGAGCGTCGATTGCCTTGAGGCCGGTTGCCATCGGCTCGCTCACCGACTTGCGCGGAATGATGCCCGGCGCCTTGACGTCGACGCGCTTGCGTTCGGTCGCCTGAATCGGGCCCTTGCCGTCGATCGGATTGCCGAGCGCGTCGACCACGCGGCCAAGCAGACCCTTGCCGACCGGCGCGTCCACGATGGCGCGGGTGTGCTTGACGGTCTGGCCTTCCTTGATCTCACGGTCGGCGCCGAAAATCACGATACCGACATTGTCGCTTTCAAGGTTCAGCGCCATGCCGCGCGTGCCGTTCTCGAACTCGACCATTTCGCCGGCCTGGACGTTATCCAGACCGTAGACGCGGGCGATTCCGTCACCGACGGAGAGAACCTGGCCGACCTCGGAAACTTCGGCGTCCTGGCCGAAGTTCTTGATCTGATCCTTGAGAATTGCGGAAATTTCTGCGGCGCGGATATCCATCAGCCTGCCTCTTTCATCGCGTGCTTGATCGAATTGAGTTTGGTGCGAAGGGACGAGTCAACCATCCGGCTGCCCATCTTCACGATAAGGCCGCCGATGATCGAAGGATCGACCTTCAAGTCGAGATCGACATCCTTGCCCGACACTGATTTCAGCGCCGCCATGAGGGCGTCGAGATTCTTTTCGCTAAGCGTCTCGGCGACGGTCACTTCCGCCGTTGCCTCGCCGCGGAATTTGGCAACCAGCGCGCGATATGCGCGGATCACGTCATTGACCACGAACAGACGGCGGTTGGCCGTCAGAACTTTCAGGAAATTTGCGGTGATGCCGACGATGCCGACCTTCTCCAGAATGGCGGAGAGTGCCTTGCCCTGTTCATCCGAGGTGAAGACCGGACTGCGAACCAGACGCACCAGATCGGAACTATCGGCCAAAAGGGTAGCGAACCTGTCGAGGTCGGCCCGGACCGCGTCGACCGATTTTTGATCGCGCGCCAGCTCAAAAAGGGCTGTCGCGTACCGCCCGGCCACGCCTGAAACTGAAGTATCGTCAGTAGCCACGAAATACTCTTCTGCTGTTGAACATCCCAAGAAACCACACCCGCAAATCCGACGCCCTCAACGGACGCCAATGCCGATGCTAAGCTCTTGAAATTCAAGCTGGACTTCGATTTTGAGCTTGTCTGGCATGCCAGACATTCTGAAATCGCGGGTTTGCTAACATAGCGCGATGAGCGGCGCAATATGACGCCTCGCGAGAACGTGAGCGTTTGTTGGTCACGCCGGGCCGCCGAATTCGGCGCGCCGCCCTTCATCCGCGACCCCGGATCGGACTCTCACGATCCCAGGATGCGCCGGCTGCGTGAGCGACAAGCGACCAAATCAGGCGCCAAGCATCCCGCCAGGCGCATGGAGGCATGCAAAAACGCGAGGGATGGAACATCACAAGTATTCCCCGGTTCTACAAGTCATGGCGGGATGATTGACTGTCTCTTCAGTAAAACCAAGTATTGTATGCTTAGCGAATCGTTAATGGTCTGTATTGATCGTAATATTAGGTATCTCGCCTCTTTGTCACCCTATATGTGATTGCTTCGGAACTTAATTACGTGCCGCCTTTATGCCTCATTGGTAGATGAACCGTCCAAGCTCGCGGTCGCAGAAATCTATAGCCTGCGATGGGGATGGATATACGAGACATAAAGGACCACTGGATGATCAATGCTTCCACGCGAGTGAAGCGTCCGCTCAAGCGGATCCGGAATACCTCGATGGTGACGCTGGCGGCGGGGTGCGCGCTGGCTATGAGCGTCACCGCCAGCGAAGCCCGCAGCCATAAGTCATGGCGCGACGCGAATGCCTCGATCGGCTCCGGTCATTCGTTTTCGGGCATGGCGTCCTATTACGGCAACGAGTCCGGCAGCCGGACCGCGTCCGGTCAGCGCTTCAACCAGAACGCCTTCACCGCGGCGCACCGCTCTCTGCCGTTCGGCACCCGTCTGCGGGTCAGTCATGGCGACCGCAGCGTTGTGGTGACCATCAACGACCGCGGCCCATTCGTGCGCGGCCGTGTGCTTGATCTTTCGACTGCCGCGGCGCGCGCCATCGGCATTACCGGCCGTGGCGTCGGCATGGTGGTCGCAGAAGTTCAGTAAGCGTTGCGTCTGCGTTAAGTCAGTTGCGTTGAGTAAGAGCCGGCGCGAATGCCGGCTCTTTCATTTGCGCTACAGAAAACTCTGCGGATCGACATCGATCTCCAGCGTCAGACTGCCTTTGGTCTTGGGCGCCTGCTCCATCCAGCGGCGCAGATATCCCGACAGATCGAAACTGCGGGTGGACTTCACAAGCAGACGGAACCGATAGCGGCCCTTGATCACCGCCAGCGGCGCCTCCGCCGGCCCCAGCACCAGCACGCTTTCGTCGCGCGGCGCCGCTGCCGCCAGTTGCCGCGCAAAGCCCTCGGCGCCCGGCCGGTCGCCGGCCGCGATGATCAGGCTCGCCAGCCGCCCGAACGGCGGATACCCGGCGCGTTCTCGCGCCTCGATTTCGCTGTCGTAGAACGCCTTGCGGTCGGATGCGACCAATGCCTTCATCACCGGGTGCTCCGGCTGGTGGGTCTGCAGAAATCCAATGCCACGCCCCTGCTCGCGCCCGGCGCGGCCGATCACCTGATTGAGCAATTGGAAGGTGCGCTCGGCGGCGCGCGGATCGCCATTGCCCAGACCAAGATCGGCATCGACCACCCCGACCAGATTGAGCCGCGGGAAGTTGTGACCTTTTGCCACAAGTTGCGTACCGATGATGATGTCGACGCGGCCTTCCGCAATCTCATTCAATTCGGCCCGCATCGTCTCGATCGAGGTGATGAGGTCGCTTGAGAGAACCAGCGTGCGCGCCTCGGGAAACAGCGCCTGCGCCTCTTCTTGCAGACGTTCAACGCCGGGTCCGATGGCGGCGAGCGATTCCTCCGCGCCACATTGCGGGCAGGTGTGCGGGCGATGCACCGAGAAGCCGCAGTGATGACAGACAAGCCGTCCGCGGAATCGATGATCCACCAGCCAGGCATCGCAGATATTGCATGAGAACCGATGACCGCAGGCCCGGCATAGCGTCAACGGCGCATAGCCGCGGCGGTTGAGAAACAGCAGCGCCTGTTCCTTGCGCTCGATCGCGATCTTCACTTCTTCCGCAAGCCGCGGCGAGATGAAGTGGCCGCGCTGGGGACCCCCTTGCTTCAGATCGATCGCCTCGATGTGCGGCATGTGCTGGCCACCGAACCGCGACGGCAGCGCGACGCGCTGATAACGGCCGCTGCGCGCATTCACCTCGGTTTCGACGGACGGCGTGGCGGATGCGAGAACCACCGGGATTTTGGCGATATGCCCGCGCACCACCGCCATGTCGCGGGCATGATAATGCGCGCCGTCGCTTTGTTTGTAGGCCTGGTCGTGCTCCTCATCGACAATGATCAGACCGAGATCGGCATAGGGCAGAAACAGCGCGGAGCGTGCACCGACCACGATCTGCGCCTCGCCTGCAGCAACCGCCGCCCAATTGCGTGCACGTGTGCGCGGGGTCAGTTCGGAATGCCATTCGATCGGCCGCACGCCGAAACGCTGCTCGAACCGATCGAGGAACTGTCCCGTCAGCGCGATCTCCGGCATCATGATCAATGCCTGCTTGCCGCAGCGGATGATCTCGGCGACCGCTTCGAAATAAACCTCGGTCTTGCCCGAACCCGTTACGCCATCGACCAGCGCAACCTGAAATTTATCCGCGGCGGCCAGCGCGCGCATGGAGTCGGCGGCCGTCTTCTGCTGGTCGGAAAAATCCGGTTGCGCGAAATCAGCGTCAGGCGGTTGCATCGGCAATTCGCGCGGCAACGGCTCGACACTCAGCGTTCCCTCATCAACCAGCCCATCGATCACCGATGTGCTGACGCCGGCCTCGCGTGCAGCGTCGGATTTTCCATGCAGCAACCCGTCCGACAGCAGATCAATGATGCGCCGCCGCGCCGGTGTCATCCGCTGCGGCGGCTCACCGACAAGGCGCACGCCAAGGCGCACGCGCTCGGGACCGAGGTGCTCCCCCATGCGCAGCGTCATCCGCATCACCATGCCGCGCGAGGACAACGTATAGTTCGCAACCCAATCGACGAAATGGCGCAGTTCCGCCTTCAGCGACGGCACATCGAATTTCTCGCCGACATCCTTCAAGCGGTTATGCAGGCGCGGGTCTGGATTGTGATTATCGGCCCAGACCACGGCGATGACTTCGCGCGCACCGAGCGGCACGCCCACCACATCACCGGGCTTGAGCTCCATGTCATCCGGCACGCGATAGGAATAGGTCTGGTTCAGCGCCACGGGGACGAGGACATCGACAACTCGTCTTGCCATCAGTGCGACAGGGTCCGGCTTTTAAGACAATGATGAGGAAACAGGTGCCATAAAGGACGCCGTGTCAAGGACAGCAAGCATGGGCAAGCCGAAACCTCAACCCAGTCAGGCCGCCGATCTGCAAGCATGGATCACGTCCGACATCCAGACCGAAATCCGTCACTGGCTGGCACATCTTGGCAGCGAACGCCGACTGTCCCCAAAGACGCTGGAAGCCTATGAGCGCGACCTGCGGCAGTGCCTTATGTTCCTCAGCCAGCACTGGGGCGGTCCGGTTTCATTGGAGACTTTCGCGGCGATCGAGGCAGTGGACGTTCGCGCCTTCATGGCGGCCCGGCGCAGCGACGACGTCGGCGGGCGCTCGCTGATGCGGGCGCTCGCGGGGCTGCGGTCGTTCGGCCGGTTCCTTGAACGCGAAGGCAAGGGCAAGGTCGGCGCACTGTCGGCAATCCGCGCGCCAAAAGTTCCGAAAAGCCTGCCCAAGCCCATTCAAATGCAGGCGGCGCGCCAGATGGCCGATGCGGACACCCGTGCCGGCGAGGACCGGGCGCAGTGGATTCTGGCGCGCGATGCCGCCGTGATGGCGCTGCTTTATGGGTCGGGCCTGCGCATCTCAGAGGCGTTGGGCTTGAAACGCCGCGAGATTCCCCAGCCCGGAAAAGGCGATGTCATCACCGTGACCGGCAAAGGCAACAAGACCCGCATGGTGCCGGTGCTGCAAAACGTGCTTGCGCTCGTTCAGGATTACATCGCGATCTGCCCCTACCCGCTTCCCGCGGAGCAGCCGGTATTTGTCGGTGCACGCGGGGGGCCGCTGTCGCCGCGCATCATCCAGCTGACGATGGAGCGCCTGCGTGGCGCGCTCGGCCTGCCGGACAGCGCCACACCCCACGCGCTGCGTCATTCATTTGCGACACATTTATTATCGCGCGGCGGTGACCTGCGCGCGATCCAGGAATTGCTGGGGCATGCCTCGCTGTCGACGACACAGATTTACACCGGCATCGATGCCGAGCGGCTGATGGATGTTTACAACACCACACACCCACGCCCGTGACCGTCATTGAAAACTGCTTGCGTCGCCCGCGGCATTGAGCCAATCGTTGCGCGTTGCAGCGGAGGATGATCGATGAGCGCGCATGAGAGCATGGAGCACGCCGAACACGCGGAGCACGCGTCCGGAGAAAACAGGAAAATTGCCCTGCTGATCGCGATCATCGCTTTGTGTCTCGCACTGTCGGAGACGCTGGGCAAAGGCGCGCAGACGGAATCCATCAGCAAGAATGTCGAAGCCTCGAACCTGTGGGCTTTCTTCCAGGCCAAGAGCGTCCGCCGCACTGTCGTGCAAACCGCAGCCGAACAGTTGAAAGTGACCAGCGGCCTGATAACCGACGACGCGGTGAAAGCGGCCGCCACCAAACAACTCGATGACTGGCAGAAGACCGCGGCGCGCTACCGCTCCGAGCCGGAAACTGGTGAGGGCACCGAGCAACTGGCCGAGAAAGCCAAGCACGCCGAGGAGGAGCGCAACCTCGCCGCGGCAAAGTACCATCACTTCGAGATTGCCTCAGCGGCCTTCCAGATCGCCATCGTTCTGGCTTCGGCGACCATCATCACCGGAATTCTGGCGCTGGCCTGGATTTCAGGTGGATTGGCGCTGGCGGGAATCGCCTTCACCGCGATCGGGCTGTTCGCGCCGCACGCAGTGCATCTGTTCTAACGCAAACAAGACGGACGAACCCGCCGTTCGTAACAGCACCGCTCGAAGAACAACGCTGTCATGTCATTGGCTGACCGAATTCACGATCACATGTGAATGGCGCGCTTGGCCACTGCCATCGCCGCTTCCTTGACCGCTTCGGAGCGGGTCGGATGGGCGTGGCAGGTCCGCGCAACATCCTCGGCCGCGCCGCCGAACTCCATCGCCACCGCAAGTTCGTGAATCATCTCGCCGGCCTCAGCACCGATGATGTGGCCACCGAGAATCCGGTCGGTCTTGGCATCGGCCAGGATCTTCACAAAGCCGTCCGTCGTCTGGTTGACCTTGGTTCGGCCGTTGGCGGTGAAAGGGAATTTTCCGACATTGTAGGCGATGCCCGCCTGCTTCAACTCCTCCTCGGTTTTGCCGACGGAGGCGACTTCCGGGAACGTGTAGATCACGCTCGGGATCACGTCATAGTTTGTATGACCGGCCTGGCCTGCGAGAATCTCCGCAGCCGCAACGCCCTCGTCTTCGGCCTTGTGCGCCAGCATCGGCCCGGCGATGACATCGCCGATGGCATAGATGCCCTTCACATTGGTTGCGAAGTGAGGGTCTGTCTTGATCCGTCCGCGCTGATCGAGTGCGACGCCGATTTCCTTCAGGCCAAGACCATCGGTGTAAGGAACGCGGCCGATCGAGACCAACACGACATCGGCTTCCAGCGTTTCACCCTTGCCACCCGCCGCAGGCTCGACCTGAACCTTCAAGGTCTTGCCGGACGTGTCAACGCCAGTCACCTTGCTGCCGAGCTTGAAAGTAAAGCCCTGCTTCTCGAGGATCCGCTGGAACGACTTGGCAACCTCAAGATCCATGCCTGGGATGATGCGGTCGAGGAATTCGACCACGGTGACTTCCGAGCCGAGGCGGCGCCAGACCGACCCGAGTTCGAGCCCGATTACACCGGCACCGATCACAAGCAACTTGCCCGGCACCTTGTCGAGGGACAGCGCACCGGTCGATGAGATAATGCGCTTCTCGTCGATCTCGACGCCCTTGAGCTTGGCGACGTCGGAGCCTGTCGCAATCACGATGTTCTTGGTTTCGACCGTCTGGGTTTTGCCGTCGGCGCCCTTGACCTCGACCTTGCCCGGCGCGGCGATACGGCCGCTGCCCTGATAGGCTTCAATCTTGTTTTTCTTGAACAGAAAGCCGACGCCCTTGACGTTACCGTCCACACCGTCGCTCTTGAACTTCATCATGGTCGGCAGGTCGAGCTTCGGCGCGCCGACACCCACGCCCATCTTCGGCAGCATGTGCGAGGCTTCCTCGAACCGCTCGGACGCCTGCAGCAGCGCCTTCGAGGGAATGCAGCCGATGTTCAGACAAGTACCGCCGAAGGTCGGTTCTTTTTCAACCACCGCAACCTTCATGCCGAGTTGCGCCGCGCGGATCGCGCAGACGTAACCACCAGGTCCGGTACCGATGACGACGAGATCGTACGACATAACCAACAACCTTTCCTCGTCATGCCTGGCTTAAGCCGGCATCCGCGCTCCCCTCACAGGCAAGACGCAGATGGCCGGGACAAACCCCGGCCATGACACAACAGCTTTCAATCAGAGATCGAGCACAAGACGCGCGGGGTCTTCCAGATTTTCCTTCACGCGGACAAGGAAGGTCACCGCTTCCTTCCCGTCAATGACGCGATGATCATAGGACAGCGCCAGGTACATCATGGGGCGAATCTCGACCTTGCCACCGATCGCCATCGGACGCTCCTGAATCTTGTGCATGCCCAGGATCGCCGACTGCGGCGCGTTCAGGATCGGGGTCGACATCAGCGAGCCGTACACCCCGCCATTGGTGATGGTGAAGGTGCCGCCCTGCATTTCCTCGATCTTGAGCTGACCGTCGCGGGCACGGCGTCCGAAATCGGCGATGTTCTTTTCGATCTCGGAGATCGACTTGGTATCGCACTCGCGCACCACCGGCACCACCAGGCCCTTGTCGGTGCCGACCGCAACGCCGATGTGATAGTAGTTCTTGTAGATCAGGTCGGCACCGTCGATTTCGGCATTCGCCGCCGGGATTTCCTTCAGCGCCTGCACGCAGGCCTTCACGAAGAAGCCCATGAAGCCGAGCTTGGAGCCGTGCTTCTTCTCGAACAGATCCTTGTACTGCGACCGCAGCGCCATGACGTTGGTCATATCGACTTCGTTGAACGTGGTCAGCGAAGCTGCGGTATTTTGCACATCCTTCAGGCGGCGCGCGATGGTCTGGCGAAGCCTCGTCATCTTCACGCGCTCTTCGCGGGCCGCATCGTCGGCTGGCGAGGGCGCGCGTACCTGGATTGAAGCCGCGGGTTGATTGACCGGGGTTGGCGATGCGACAGCCTTTTCAATCGCAGCGAGCATGTCGCCCTTGGTCACACGGCCATCCTTGCCGCTTCCCGGTACTGTCGACGGATCCACGGCGTTCTCCGCCGCGAGCTTGCGGACGGAGGGCGCCTGAGGCGTATCAGCGGCGAGCGTCTTAGCCGGTGCCGGAGTAGCCGCCGCGGCGGCAACCTTCGGAGCTTCAACCACAGCCGGAGCCGGTTTGGCCGCGGCAGGCGCGGCCTTCGCGCCACCGGCTCCTTCGGCGATCTGACCAAGCAGCGCGCCAACAGCCACCGTTTCACCGTCCTTGGCGACGATCTCGCCGAGCGTGCCTGCGGACGGCGCGGGCACCTCGATCGTCACCTTGTCGGTTTCGAGCTCGACCAACGGTTCATCGACCGAGACAGCATCGCCGGTCTTCTTGAACCAACGGCCAATGGTCGCCTCGGTGACGGATTCGCCGAGAGTCGGTACGCGGATTTCAGCCATATCTTGTCCTCTTGCGTCACTGAGCGGCGGGAGCCGTCAACGCCTTGAAATGCATCTCAACAAAACGGCGCACTTGGCGTGCGCCGTTTCAAAATCGTTATCCCAGCGCCTCGTCGAGCAGCGCCTTCAACTGAGCCAGATGCTTGGACATCAGGCCCGTCGCAGTCGCCGCAGCCGCCGGACGTCCGGCATAGCGAGGACGGGCGTTCGGAGCACTGATCTGGCGCAGCACCCATTCGAGATAGGGTTCGATGAAGTGCCACGAACCCATGTTGCGCGGCTCTTCCTGACACCAGACGAATTCGGCTTTCTTGAAGCGCTCGAGCTCCTGCACCAGCGTCTTCAGCGGCACCGGATAAAGCTGCTCGACGCGCAACAGGTAGATGTCGTTGGCGCCGCGCTTCTCACGCTCCTCATAAAGGTCGTAATAGACCTTGCCCGTGCAGAGCACGACACGGCGCATCTTGGCGTCCTCGACAAGTTTGAAGTCGCCGCCGGTTTCGGCATCGTCGCGCAGCACGCGGTGGAACGAGGTCCCCGCCACGAACTGATCGAGCTTGGACACCGCCCGCTTGTGGCGCAACAGCGACTTCGGCGTCATCAGGATCAGCGGCTTTCGGATTTCCCGCATCAGCTGACGGCGCAGGATGTGGAAGTAGTTTGCCGGCGTGGTCACGTTGGCGACCTGAATATTGTCCTCGGCACACATCTGAAGGAAACGCTCAAGGCGCGCAGACGAATGTTCCGGACCCTGGCCCTCATAGCCATGCGGCAGGAGACAGACGAGACCGGACATGCGCAGCCATTTGCGTTCGCCGGAGGAAATGAACTGGTCGAACACCACCTGGGCGCCATTTGCGAAATCGCCGAACTGGGCTTCCCACATTACCAGGGCATTAGGCTCCGCCAGCGAGTAGCCGTACTCGAAGCCGAGTACGGCTTCTTCCGAAAGCAGCGAGTTGATGACTTCGTAATGGCCGACATCCTTGCCACCGAGGTGGTTGAAGGGGGTGTAGCGGCTCTCGTCTTCCTGATCGAACAACACCGAATGGCGCTGCGAGAACGTGCCGCGTTCCGAGTCCTGTCCGGACAAACGCACGTGATAGCCCTGTTTGAGCAGCGAGCAGAATGCCAGCGCCTCGCCGGTCGCCCAGTCGATGCCTTCGCCGTTGTCGATGGCCTTGGCCCGGTTCTCAAGGAAGCGCTGGACAGTGCGGTGGACGTGGAAGCCGTCCGGCACCTTGGTAATGGTGGCGCCGATCTGCTTGAGCTCACTGGCTTCAACGCCGGTCAGCACCCGGACCTGATCTTCGCCGACGCTGGCCGACTTCATGCCCGCCCATTTGCCGTCGAGCCAGTCCGCCTTGTTCGGCTTGTAGCCGCCGCCCGCATCCAGCTCACCATCGAGCCTCGCGCGCCAGTCGGCCTTTGCCTTTTCGACGTCTGCCTCGGTGACGACGTTTTCGGCAATCAGGCGCTTGGCGTACACGTCGAGCGTGGAGGGATGCGCTGCGATCTTCTTGTACATCACCGGCTGGGTGAACGACGGCTCGTCGCCTTCGTTGTGGCCATGCCGGCGATAGCAGAACATGTCGATCACGACCGGCTTGTGGAATTTCTGCCGATACTCGGTTGCGACCTTGGCCGCGAACACCACAGCCTCCGGATCGTCGCCATTCACGTGGAAGATCGGCGCATCGATCATCTTGGCGACGTCGGAGGGATAAGGCGACGATCGCGAATAGCGCGGATAGGTGGTGAAGCCGATCTGGTTGTTGACGATAAAATGGATCGAGCCGCCGACACGATAACCCTTCAGGTCCGACAGCGCGAAGCATTCAGCGACAACACCCTGCCCTGCGAACGCAGCATCGCCGTGCATCAGAAGCGGCATCACCGTAATGCGCTGATCGGGCTCGTCATGGTTCTGGTCCTGCTTCGCACGCGCCTTGCCGAGCACCACCGGATCCACGATTTCCAGATGCGAAGGGTTGGCAGTCAGCGACAGGTGGACCTTGTTGTTGTCGAACTCGCGGTCCGACGACGCGCCGAGGTGATACTTGACGTCACCGGAACCCTCGACGTCGTCGGGATTGGCCGAACCGCCCTTGAACTCATGGAACAGCGCGCGGTGCGGCTTGCCCATCACCTGCGTCAGCACGTTGAGGCGGCCACGATGCGGCATGCCGACCACAATGTCGCGCACGCCCAGATTGCCGCCGCGCTTGATGATCTGCTCCAGCGCCGGGATCAGCGACTCCGCGCCATCCAGACCGAACCGCTTGGTGCCGGTAAATTTCAAATCGCAGAACTTCTCGAAACCGTCGGCCTCGATCAGCTTCATCAGGATCGCGCGGCGGCCTTCGGGGGTGAAGCTGATTTCCTTGTCCGGCCCCTCAATGCGCTCCTGAATCCACGCCTTTTGCTGCGGATTGGAAATGTGCATGAATTCGACGCCAAGCGTCTGACAATACGTGCGCTGGCAGATCGCCACGATTTCGCGCAGCGTACCGTATTCAAGCCCGAGCACATGATCGAGAAAAATCTTGCGGTCGAAATCCGCGTCCGAGAAGCCGTAGGATTTCGGATCAAGCTCCTCGTGGTCCTTCTGGCCCTCGATCCCGAGCGGATCAAGATTGGCGTGGAAATGACCGCGAATGCGATAGGCGCGGATCAGCATCAGCGCACGGACTGAATCGCGCGTTGCCTGCAACACGTCGGGCGAATCGGGGGCGGCCCCCTTGGCCGCGGCCTTCGCGGCGATCTTGCCGCCCACGGCCTTCTCGACCAGCGCCCAGTTGCCGTCGAGCGCGTGCGTCAGGTCATCGCTTGGCGTCTGCGGCCAGTGCGGCTTCTCCCATGACGGGCCCCGCGCATTCTTCTCAACGTCGGCGCGCGAATCGTTCAGGCTTTTGAAGAAGGATTGCCACTCCGGATCGACCGAGCCCGGGTCGCTCTCATAGCGGGCGTACATTTCATCGATGTAGGCGGCATTGGCGCCATCGAGGAAGGAAGTAAGGGCGAAGTTGGCGTTCGCATCCTGGCGGGACATTGTTGCGTCCTGATTTTGATCTGGGATGTGCACGAAAACTGAACGCGATGTTCAATTGGCAACATCGTTGTCGTGGCAAACTCTCTAACCTATTTGGGGCAAAAATTCGCGGAGAAAAGACGCAAGAGATGAATTAGCAATTCGCACTATGCGGCGCGTTGTCTGGCGTACAAAATACCAGAGCGTCCTGTCTTTTTTGTCGCTTGTTAGCAAACGGCCGGCCCCCAAGGACCGGCCGTTCCACAATCACAACCGATCAAACTAACGGTTATTTGCCGAGCAGGTCTGGGGCGATCTTCTTGCAGGCCTCAACGAGGCTTTGCACGGCGGCCACGGACTTGTCGAAGCCTTCGCGGTCCTTGCCCGACATCTCGATCTCGACCACCCGCTCCACGCCCTTGGAACCGATCACCACCGGCACGCCGACGTAGGTGTCCTTCACCCCATACTCACCGTTCAGATAGGCCGCGCATGGCAACACGCGCTTCTTGTCGCGCAGGTAGCTTTCCGCCATCGCGATCGCGGATGCCGCAGGAGCGTAAAAGGCCGATCCGGTCTTGAGAAGATTGACGATTTCGGCTCCGCCGTTGCGGGTGCGATCGATGATCTCGTCGAGACGCGCCTGCGAGGTCCAACCCATTTTCACGAGGTCCGGCAGCGGGATACCCGCGATGGTCGAGTATTTGGCCAGCGGCACCATGGTATCGCCGTGGCCGCCCAGCACGAAGGCCGTCACATCCTCGACAGAGACATTGAATTCATCGGCCAGAAAATAGCGGAACCGGGCCGAGTCAAGAACACCGGCCATGCCGACAACCTTCTTGGCCGGCAGCTTCGACGCCTTCTGCAGGGCCCAGACCATCGCATCGAGCGGGTTGGTGATGCAGATCACGAATGCGTCCGGCGCGTATTTGGCGATACCCGAGCCGACCTGCTCCATCACCTTCAGGTTGATGCTCAAAAGATCGTCACGGCTCATGCCCGGCTTGCGCGGCACGCCAGCGGTAACAATGCAGACATCCGCGCCGTCTAAAGCCTCGTAGGAATTGGTGCCTGCAAAGGATGCGTCAAAGCCGCTGATCGGAGAGGACTGCGCGATATCGAGCGATTTGCCCTGCGGAATGCCCTCCGCGATATCGAACATCACCACGTCGCCAAGTTCTTTCAAGCCCACGAGATGGGCGAGCGTGCCGCCGATCTGGCCTGAACCAATCAATGCAATCTTATTACGCGCCATGGAAATGTGTCCTTTGATCGAGAAGGAAGATGCGGAAAATCCGTTAGACCTTTCAGCAGGGCCGTTCAAGAGAGCACGCCCCCCACATTGGTCCAACCAGGCAAGTTTCCGGATTCCAGAACGCAGCCCTATGTTTCGACCAGACCGGTCGAGGCGCCACTGGCCTCGGAATCGCGGCGGCCATGGGGAAGCGCCAGATAGGATTCCGATGCCATTTCGGTAATGCGCGAAATTGTCCGCTTGAATTCGAATGCCTCCGAACCTTCTTCGGCCCGGTAAAGATCCGGCAACTCGGCTTCGGCGGACGCCATCAGCTTCACGTTGTTTTCATACAGGGCATCGACCAGTGCAATGAACCGCTTGGCGGGATTGCGGTCCTCGTACTGCATCTGCGGAATGTTATCGATCAGTACGGTATGGTAGTCGCGCGCGATCCGCAAATAATCGGGCGCACCGAGCGGCTTCTCGCACAGATCCTCGAAATTGAAACGCGCAACGCCGTGCGCGGAGTGGTCGACATGAAGCACGCGGCCCTTCAGCGCGATATCGCGCGCCGGTGCGTCTGCGCTTCCCGTCAGCTTCAACCATGCCGCATCAAGCTGATGCTTCGCCGCCTCGTCATCCGGCACCAGCCACATCTTGACACCGGCGAGTTTCTCCATGCGGTAGTCGGTGCGCGCATCGAGCTGCAGGACTTCCATTCGCCGCTCGATTTCGGAGATGAACGGCACGAACAGTGCACGGTTGAGGCCGCCTTTGTAGAGATCGTCGGGCGCAACGTTCGACGTCGCGACAACCACCGTGCCGAGCGCGAACAACCGCGAGAACAACCGACCCAAAATCATCGCATCGGCGATGTCGGTGACGTGGAATTCATCAAAGCACAACAACCACGCTTCCTCGAAGATCGAATTGGCCGTGAGTTGCACCGGATCGGAATCCGGAATTTCGCGCTTTGCAATCTTTTGGCGGAACCCGAAGATGCGTTCGTGAACATCCACCATGAACTCATGGAAATGCGCACGGCGCTTGTGACTGACGTCCGCATACTGGAAGAACAGATCCATCAGCATGGTCTTGCCGCGGCCGACATCGCCATAAACGTAAAGACCTCGCGGCTGAGCGGCGTCCCTGTCGGCGAACAGACGCCCGAACAGCCCGGTCTTGCTCGGCGGCTTGTAATGACTGACCAGCGATTCCAGCGCCGCCAGCTTGTCCACGGCCTCGGACTGCGCAGAGTCACGCTCGATCGCGCCTGTGGCGATCAGGGATTCATAACGGGCACGGAGCGATGAGACGGAAGCATCCATGACCCGCTAACGGCACCAGCGGGCGGAAAAATGCAAGCTCTACGGAAGATGTATTATGCGCTCAACGCGTAGGCATCCTCGACAATGTAGGGACCGCCGCCGATCGAAGCCCGCGACGAGAACAGCGCGAACCGCGACGCCATGAAGGTTTTAGAAGGAAAATAGCCGCGGACCGAAAGATAATCGGCGACATCCCTGCTCGATGCGTCGCGCAGCCGCGCCAGCGTCACGTGCGGAACGAATTTGCGGCCTTCCGGCTCAAGGCCAAATCGCTGCATCAGCCGTTCGAGCTCCGCTTTCAATTCGATCAGCGGCCGGCTCGGCACGACACAGGCGACAACTTCACGCGGCTTCTTACCGCCGAAGCTGTCAAGCCCCCGGATTGTCACTTCAAATGGTTTGCGGTTGACGCGCTCGAGCCTGGCTGCGATTTCCTGGGCGATATAATCGTCGATGTCGCCGATAAAGCGGAGAGTGACGTGGTAATTTTCGGGCTCGATCCAGCGGGCGCCTGGAAGGCCGCCCCTTAACATCGCGAGCGACTGACAAATATCCGGCGGGATTTCCAGTCCAGTGAACAGACGAGGCATGGGGTACATCCTCACGCTAGAGGCCGGCCGCGAATCACTCACTCGAATCACTTTTGTCTTTTGTACCGCAGCATCATGACGATGCGAAGCTGGCAGTGCGGCGAAACCGCGCCGAAGCCACAAACTTTGTTAAGCGGGTGAAAGCTTCTTCACGAAGCTCTCCACCGCCGGCAATATTTTTTTAACGATCGTGTCGACGCCCGCCGCAGTGGGATGAAGTCCATCAGCTTGATTGAGCGACTTGTCGCTTGCAACGCCATCAAGAAAAAAAGGATACAGCGGCACGTCGTAGGCTTTGGCGAGTGCGGGATAGATCGCGTCAAACGCCTGCTGATAGTCGGGACCGAAATTTGGTGCCGCGTACATGCCGCATAACAAAACGGCAATGTGCCGCTCTTTCAGCCTGCCGAGAATTTTTTCAAGCGCCGCCCGGCTGGCCTTCGGATCGATCCCGCGCAACATATCATTCGCGCCGAGTTCGACGATCACCGCCTGCGTCCCTTCGGGGATCGACCAGTCAAGGCGGTTGAGTCCATCAGTGATCGTGTCGCCGGACACTCCCGCATTCAGGATATCGGCATCGACGCCTTTGTCCTTCAGCGCCTGTTGCAATCGGACGGGAAACGCGGCCGAAGCCGGCAGGCCGTAGCCCGCCGTCAAGGAATCGCCCAGAACGGCGAGCCTGATCGCTGATCCTATCTTCCCCTGGGGTGTTTGCGCGTCTGCAGCTCCTGTCATTGTGATCAGCCCCGCAATCAGAACGGAAAAAAACAGACGCAGCAGCCTCTCGACCACGGCTCCCGAACTCCCATATGGAACAGGCATGGACACACTCACCAATCCTTCGTCATCGACCCTCGCGGGCCGGCACCTCATCCCAGACGTCATTTCGCTCTCGGGCATTGATTTGTCACTCGGTAGTGGAGCCGCCAAGGTCCACATCCTGAAGGACATCAATCTGCACATCAAATCAGGCGAAGCTGTGGGGCTGGTTGGCCCCTCCGGCTCCGGCAAATCGACATTGCTGATGGTAATGGCGGGACTGGAGCGGCCTGATGCCGGAGATGTGGTGCTGCAGGGCACATCTTTCAACGCGCTCGACGAAGACAGTCTCGCGCGCTTTCGCGGACAGAACATCGGCATCGTATTCCAGTCATTCCATCTGATCCCGACCATGACCGCGCTCGAGAACGTCGCGGTACCGCTTGAATTGGCGGGCGTTGTGGACGCCAATTCACGTGCAGCTGCGGAGTTGCAGGCGGTCGGCCTCGGCGAGCGGCTGCATCATTATCCCGCGCAACTGTCGGGCGGCGAACAGCAGCGCGTCGCGCTGGCGCGCGCGCTGGCGCCGAACCCTTCAATTCTGGTGGCGGACGAGCCAACCGGCAACCTCGACGACGCCACCGGCAAACAGATTGTCGACCTTCTTTTTTCGACCCACGCGGAGCGAGCAATGACGCTGGTGCTCGTCACTCACGACACCAGCCTCGCACAGCGCTGCGATCGCGTCGTGGCGCTGCGTTCAGGCCGAATCGAATCCGCCACATGATTCTCACCGCCGCGCCGGCTTCTCCACCGAACCTGCTCGCGCTGACTTTTCGGTTCGCGCTTCGCGAACTGCGCGGCGGCCTTCGCGGCTTCTACGTCTTCATCGCCTGTATCGCGCTCGGCGTGATGGCGATTGCCGGTGTCGGCGCGACGTCGTCGAGCCTGAGCGATGGCCTTGCGCATCAGGCGCGCATTCTGCTCGGCGGCGACGTTACCTTCGCATTGTTTCAGCGCGAGGCCACCGCCGAAGAACTGCAATTCCTGAAGGCGCAGGGCCGCTTCTCCGCGGTCGCAACGTCGCGTGGCATGGCGCGAAACGGCAATGGCGACCTTGCGCTGATCGACATCAAGGCCGTTGACGGCATGCATCCATTGCTGGGCCATGTCGATCTCGATCCCCAGCTTCCGCTCGGCCGCCTGCTCGCTCCGCAAAACGGAGTTTATGGTGCAGCGGTCGATCCGGTTCTGCTGGCGCGGTTGAACCTCAAGGTCGGTGACAGGGTCACGGTCGGCAGCGCAACATTCGAAATCCGCTCAACGGTGACATCAGAACCGGACAAGCTGCTTGGCGGCATCTCCTTTGGACCGCGTTTCCTGATGAGCATTGACGCGCTTCGCTCAAGCGGACTGCTGCAACCTGGCTCGCTGATCCGCTGGACCTATCGCGTCGCCCTCGATCATCCCAGCGATGCAGCGGTGCGGCGGCTGACTGACACGGCGGATGCCCGCTTCCCACAAGCCGGATGGGAAATTCGCAGTTCATTGAAAGCCTCGCCGCAACTTGAACGCAGCGTGTCGCGCTTTACGCAGTACCTCACGCTGGTCGGGCTTGCCGCCTTGCTGATCGGCGGCGTCGGCGTGGTCAATGCGGTTCGCAGTCATCTGGAGCGGCGGCGCGACGTCATCGCGACTTACAAGGCACTGGGCGCACCCTCGCGCGTGGTGTTCGCGATTTACCTGATGCAGGTGCTGCTGCTCGCCGTCGCCGGATCACTGATCGGGACGGCGCTCGGGGCGGCACTCCCCTACGCGATCCTGCTGGCCTTCAAGAGCATCCTTCCGCTCCCCCTCGAACCCGCCATTCATCTCCCGCAATTGGCGCTGTCCCTTGCCTATGGGGTGCTGGCGGCGCTGGCCTTCGCGCTCTGGCCGCTCGGGCGCGTGGATGACGTATCGGTCGCGGCGCTATTTCGCGATGAAGTCACGGCGCGAAAACATGCGCCGAGTCGCGCCTATATTGCGCTGACAGGCCTCGCTCTCCTGGTGCTGGTCGGGGTTGCGGTGGGCTTTGCCTACGACCGCAAGGTGGCCCTGATTTTTGTCGCCGCGAGCGCCTTCGCGTTCGTCTTGTTGCGCGGTGTGGCGACGCTTGTGATGGCGACCGCCAAACGCCTGCCGCGCACGCGCATCACCATGCTGCGGCTGGCGATTGCCAATATTCATCGCCCCGGCGCGCTGACACCATCCGTGGTGCTGTCCCTCGGACTTGGACTCGCAACGCTGGTGACGGTGACTCAAATCGACGGCAATCTGCGGCGTCAGTTCGGCACGGCGCTCCCCGAACATGCGCCCTCGTTCTATTTCCTCGATGTGCCGTCAGGTGACGCGCCTCGCTTCGAACAGCTTCTCAAGGACACCGCGCCCGGCGCCAGCATCGAAACAGTCCCGATGCTGCGTGGCCGTATCATCGCCATAAAGGGCATTGAAGCCGACAAGCTGAAGCCTTCCGCAGATGTCGAGTGGGTCCTGCAAAGCGACCGCGGGCTAACCTATTCAAATGAAGTGCCGAAAGGATCAAAGATCATCGAGGGCACATGGTGGCGACCGGACCATCAGGGCAAGCCGCTCGTTTCGATGGAAAAAAAGATCGCCGACGGCTTCGGGTTGAAGGTCGGCGACGACATCACGGTGAATGTGCTCGGCCGCAACATCACCGCGACCGTCGGCAATCTGCGGCAGGTGGACTGGCAGACGCTCGGAATCAATTTCGTCCTGGTGTTCTCGCCGAACGCATTTCAGGGCGCGCCCCACACCGATATTGCTACCCTGACAACGACCCAGCAGACCTCCGCCGCCGATGCCGCGATCATCAAGACGGTTGCTGCAGCCTTCCCCTCGATCACCAGCATTCGGGTCCGGGACGCCCTGCAAAGCATCGGAGCCGTGATCAATAACCTTGTTCTGGGAATCCGCGGCGCCAGCCTGCTGACGCTGGTCTCGGCCCTGCTCGTTTTGGGCGGCGCACTGGCCGCCGGACACCGCCACCGCGTCTACGATGCCGTGATCCTGAAGACGCTAGGTGCGACTCGCTGGCAACTGCTCGGCGCCTACGTGACGGAATATCTGCTCATCGCGCTGGCGACCGCCATCTTCGGGGTCGCCGCGGGGTCAATCGCCGCCTGGCAAATCGTCACACGGTTAATGACGCTAAGCTTCCAGTGGCAGGCGGGATACGCCGGCATTGTGGTGGTTGCCGCGGTCATTCTGACGGTTTGCCTCGGGTTGGCCGGAACATTACTCGCACTTAATCAAAAACCTGCTGCGGTCCTGCGAAACTTGTGACAATTTGTATTGGCCCGATCAGGGATTTGCGACATTCAGCCGCGCAGGACGGCTTGCGTCGGACGTGTTATTTTCCCACATACGGAGCAGGTTCGGTTTTGCGATCCCGGCAGTCATCACGCAGTCTGGAATAGCGAACCGAAGACAGATTTTCTCGCTGGCGTTTGTCAACCTGGACAGCCGCCAGGCAACCACGGGGTTTCGACAATGTCGGACTTTGATCGTAATTATGCCTCTCCGTTCGGCCGTACCGCCGGACGCGCTGACGCCGCGGCGGTGGATGCCGGTCTGCGCGCGTACATGCTCAAGATCTACAACTACATGACGATTGGTCTGGCGATTACGGGCTTTGCCGCACTCGGCGTGTACATGCTGGCCGTGACCGGCGATGCGTCCCAGGCGGTTCAGAGCGCCTCCGGCGCTTCGATCGCTCTTGCACGCGGTCAGTATCTCACGCAGTTCGGCTACGCCTTGTTCGTCAGCCCGCTGAAATGGGTGTTCATGCTTGCCCCGCTCGTGATGGTGTTCGCCATCTCGTTCGGCATCAACCGTCTGCGTCCTCAGACCGCCCAGATGCTGTTCTGGGCGTTCTCCGCGCTGATGGGAATTTCGCTGTCGTCGATCTTCCTGGTGTACACGCACTCCTCGATCGTGCGGGTGTTCTTCATCACCGCGGCGTCGTTCGGTGCGCTGAGCCTCTACGGTTACACCACCAAGCGTGACATGAGCGGCATGGGCTCGTTCCTGATCATGGGCCTGTTCGGCGTCATCATCGCGAGCCTGGTCAATCTGTTCATCGCATCCTCGGCGCTGCAGTTCGCAGTCTCGGTGGTCGGTGTGCTGGTGTTCGCGGGCCTCACCGCCTGGGATACGCAGCGGCTGAAGAACGATTACATCTATGGCTATGGAGCCGCCGGCGGCGACATCGCCGAGCGCGCGGCCATCAGCGGCGCGTTGTCGCTGTACCTGAACTTCATCAACCTGTTCACGCTGCTGTTGCAGCTTCTCGGACAGCGCAATCAGTAAGCTCCATGTGACTTGAGCGGGTGAAACTGGAAAGCCCCGGCCTCACGGCCGGGGCTTTCGTTTTGGAGCCGCCAAATCTAAGGTGCGGCCCATGCCCGCTATCGAAATCCGGCCTGCCGCCCTCACCGACATTCCCGCCATTACCGATATCTATGCCGAAGAGGTGCTTGAGCGCACCGCCACTTTCGAACTGGAAGCTCCGGATGTTTCGGAAATGACCCGGCGCTACGCGGCGCTGACGGACGGCGGCTTTCCCTATCTGGTCGCCGCCAGCGACGGCGGCGTCACGGGCTATGCCTATGCCGGCCCGTTTCGGCCGCGACCTGCTTATCGGTTCACTGTTGAGAACTCGATCTACCTTGCCCCCGCCTTCCAGCGCAAAGGCATCGGGCTGCTGCTGCTGGAGGAATTGATCGCCCGTTCGGCAGCGTCCGGGTTGCGTCAGATGGTGGCGGTGATCGGTGATTCGGCCAACGAACCCTCGATCAGGCTCCACGCACGCGCTGGATTTTCAATGATCGGGACTTTGGCTAACACAGGCCTGAAATTCGGGCGCTGGCTCGATACGGTGTTGATGCAGCGGGCCTTGGGTGAGGCAGCCACCGGCCCCGCCTTTCCGGAATGACCCGGCATCCACCTGATCTGCGCAGGGAGATGTGGGCAGGCACCCGGGCGCGGCCACGCCAATTGCAGATAAGCACGGCACGCCGTTATTTCGGTTGACGTATAACCTACTAATAGGTAGGTTTCGGTATGGCGAGTGCTTCAACCACCTCAGACGATATCCTCCGTTGTGCGCGGTCACTGGTGGTTGCGGGTGGATATAACGGCTTTAGCTATGCCGACATCGCCGGGGTGGTCGGCATCCGTAACGCCAGCATTCACCATCATTTCCCCAGCAAGTCCGACTTGGTTCGCACGTTGGTCGCCCGATACAGAGCGGAGGCCGAAGCAGGCATCGCAAAATTGGAACGGCAAGTCTCCGATCCCGTCGAGCAACTCCGGGCCTATGCGGGGTTCTGGAAGGCATGCATCGCCGATGCGAATACCTCGTTCTGCGTTTGCGCGCTGCTGGCCAACGAGATTCCGGTTCTTCCCGAAGACGTCGTGCATGAGGTAAGGGCGTACTTTCGATCGCTGTCGGCGTGGATAACCTCGGTTCTGGAACGGGGCGCAAAGCGCGGCAGTTTCCTGTTAAGCGGAACACCCAAAGCCGAGGCTGAGCTTTTCATGGCCACCGTTCACGGCGCCATGCTTTCGGCACGCGCTTATGGCGACCCCAAGATATTCGGCGCCATCACCGATCCCCTGCTGGAGCGTCTCCTTCCTCGCTAGTGAAGCCTCACACCCAGATCGAAAGCATGCGGCAAATCCTACCGACTAATAGGTATGTAATTTACTCGTAATCCTCCTGTGAAGACCTCTGCCAATCAACAAAAGGATCTCTCTATGTTTGGAATTTCGCCGCTTGGCTGGTTGCATACCCTCGGCAGTCTCCCCGCCATTCCAGCAGCCGTCCACATGTTCGCTCGTCACGGCAGGATCGTGCCGCGCTCGGGGCCGGGTGTCGTCTATTTCGTTTCAATGCTGATTGGCGCCACGACAGTCTTTCTGGTCGCGCATCAATCGGTCAGTTATGGCATCGGTACGATCACGATCCTGCTTCTGCTCGCAGGTTATGGCGTTGGACGGCTTCCTCGTGCGGGACGCATCGCCCGGTACTTCGAAACAATCTGCCTGAGCCTGACGGCATTTCTGTTGGCGCTGCCCACGATTACTGAAATTCTGCGTCGCGTTCCGGATGGCCATCCCCTGGCGACCGACTTGAAATCGCCATTGCTCATCGGATTTCAGGCGAGCCTTCTTGTCATTCTCATCGTCGGTCTGACCGCTCAGATCATCTCGATTTACAAGCAAGGTCAAAGGGCTTCAGGCTGACATTTCGGGACAGCAATGCGGCTCATGAAGCCGCTTTCGAAACAACTCCTTCGGCAAACGGCATTGGGCGAGACAGGGCGCTCGCTGCGAGCCGCTAGACCAGCGACAGCTTGCGGTCGATCACGAGCAGCACGCGCTCCAGATCGTGCCCGCGCCGGAGGATCTGTCCACCCGCCGATATCACGCTGTAGGCGCCCTGCTTGCGGGCCAGCCGCGGATCCTTTTCGATCCGGTAGAGCGGCACTTCAGAGGCGCGGCGGAAAATCGAAAACACCGCCTTGTCGCGCAGGAAGTCGATTGCATAATCCCGCCACTCGCCATCGGCGACCATGCGTCCGTACAGATTGAGGATGCGATTGAGCTCCAAACGATTAAAGGTCACCGTTGGTGTGAGGCTCCCGGCCGGACGGTCCAATCCTCGACTATCCCCACTTTCAGAGTCGCTCGCCCCCGGAGTCATACCGCGTTCTCCTATGTCACCGGCGTGACATGATCGACCTCCCCGCGCGGCTCGGCAAGTCCCGTATTCACCGTTTTTGGGGAGTCACACCAACGTTAGGACAAATCACAATCCAGCCCAAATTCCGCCCCTACGCCGCCGTGGCCGGTTGCAAGGTTACGATCACTGCGTTGACCCGGTCCCGTCGGCACCGGATTCCTCAGCCCCCAGCCCCCCGGGGTCGGCAGGATCGGGTCTATTTTCCTTCCCAGGATGGTTCTGCGGGTCAGCTCACGCTGGCCCTTTTTTATTGGCCTTGCTGTCGCGTGCGACGGCGGTTCGTGCTGCGCACGGACCGCCTCAAAGGCGCGGATTGTTTATTGAAGGGTGGTGTAGGCTGCGCCGAGCATGGGGCCTGGCCGGTCGCGATTGCCGTCCTGGACAAAGACGGCGGCGGCGTCGGCGCCATTACGGGAGACATTTTCGATTGGAACGGACCAGCTGCTGGCGGTTCCGTTCCAGTCGCCGACCTTGAGCATGTCGCGTACCACGTTGTGATAAATGACCTGCTTGCCGTGATTTTCACCACGCCCGATGGTGATGGGGACCGACTTCGAGATCGCGCAAATCCAGACTTCAGCATGCTGGCCGGTCGTGGCAGGCACCGAAATGTCGATATGCCCGTCAGCCTTCAGCATCTTCACCGGCACTGTCATGATGCCGTCTTCGCGCCTCGTTTTCTCGACTGCGGCATCGATTCCCTTTCGGTCGCTGCCAAGCACGTGCGTCACACCGTTGACAACAACCTGCGGTGTATAGACTTCGCGATCGCCACGCATGATGGAATAGGCCCGCTGCCGCGCCGAAAAACGTGAGTCGGCCAGCGTGTCCTTCCAGCCCAGATAATCCCAATAGTCGATCGGCAGACTGAGCGCGACGACGGAGGGATCCTTCGCAAGCTCGCCGACAATCTTGTCCGCCGGGGGACAGGACGAACACCCTTGCGACGTAAACAGTTCAACCACGGCACGAAGACCCGCCGCAGCTGCCGGCTGAGCTGAAAGCACCTCCCCGACCATCAATGCACATCCGAGCGCAAGAAGGCCCGCGGTTCCCTTAGGGACCCAACGTATCCGGCTTGAACTGGTCGAATGAAAACTCACAAAGACGTCCTGATGAACAGTAATCGCTAGCGGTGCAGGACTTTTGATAAGCCTCACGCCCGCCAGCAACCACTCACGTGCCAGTGAGCCTATTCACGGTTGGTTGTTCTGGGCAATCCTTACGCGGCCAGGTTTCGCAGAACGTAGTGAAGGATGCCGCCATTGCGATAATACTCCAGCTCATCCAGAGTATCGATGCGGCAGAGAAGCGGGACTTCCTTCTTGGAGCCATCCGCCGACACAATCTCGGCAACAAGCGTCTGCCGCGGCTTGAGATCGCCCTGCAGACCGCGGATCGAAACCTTCTCGTCACCCTTCAGGCCAATCGACTGCCAGGATGCTCCGTCCTCGAAGGTCAGCGGCAACACGCCCATGCCGACAAGATTGGAGCGATGGATACGCTCAAAGCTCTGGGTGATGACCGCACGAACGCCAAGCAGCCGCGTACCCTTCGCCGCCCAGTCGCGGGACGAGCCGTTGCCGTATTCGGCGCCGGCAAAAACCACCAGAGGCACCTTCTCTTCCTGATACTTCATCGCAGCGTCGTAGATCGACATCTGCTCGCCGTCCGGCCAGTGCTTGGTCAGGCCGCCTTCCGGCACGTTGCCATCAGCACCCTTCAGCATCTGGTTCTTGATGCGGATGTTGGCGAAGGTGCCGCGCATCATCACTTCATGGTTGCCGCGGCGCGTGCCGTACTGGTTGAAGTCGGCGGGCCGCACCTGATGCTCGGTCAGATATTTTCCGGCTGGCGAAGTCAGCTTGATCGAACCGGCAGGGGAAATGTGGTCAGTGGTGATCTTGTCACCGAAAATCGCCAAGATCCGCGCATCGACGATGTCGGTGATCGGCTCCGGCTCTTTCTTCATACCCTCGAAGTAGGGCGGGTTCTGAACATAGGTCGAGCTCATGCTCCAGCGATAGGTGTCGCTGCCTGTGGTCTTGATCTTGCGCCAGTTGGAATCGCCCTTGAAAACATCGGCGTACTTTTTCTTGAAGATCGTCGAGGTGACGAACTTCTTGATGAAGGCGTTGATCTCCTGCGAGGTCGGCCAGATGTCTTTCAGATAGACCGGCTTGCCGTCCTTGCCGGTGCCGATCGGATCGGTGGCGAGGTTTTTCGTCACCGTGCCGGCCAGCGCATGCGCGACAACCAATGGCGGCGAGGCGAGATAATTCGCCTGCACGTCAGGGGAGACGCGGCCTTCGAAGTTACGATTGCCCGAAAGGACGGCCGCGGCAACGATGCCGTTGTCGTTGATCGATTTCGAAATATCGTCCGGAAGCGGACCGGAGTTGCCGATGCAGGTGGTGCAGCCGAAGCCGACGAGGTTGAAGCCAACCGCATCGAGGTCTTTCTGCAGGCCGGAATTGGCGAGGTACTCGGCGACCACCTGGCTGCCGGGCGCTAGCGATGTCTTCACCCATGGCTTGGCCTTCAGCCCCTTCGCCGCCGCCTTGCGCGCCAGCAGGCCTGCGCCGATCAGAACGCTCGGATTCGAGGTATTGGTGCAGGAGGTGATGGCCGCGATGACAACATCGCCATGGCCAAGTTCGAAATCGCGGCCTTCGACCGGGAAGCGATGACCGTGATCGGTCGGCTTCTTGTACTCAGCCGTCAGTGCCTCGTCGAAAAGACCGGACACGCTGGGCAGCGCGACACGTCCCTCGGGCCGCTTCGGACCGGCGAGCGAAGGCACCACGTCCTTGAGATCGAGCACAAGCTTTTCAGTGAAGACCGGATCGAGGGAATCAGGCGTGCGGAACAGGCCCTGGGCCTTGGCGTATTTCTCCACCAGTGCCACGCGCGGCGCAGCCCGTCCGGAGGTCTTCAGATAATCCAATGCCGCCTTGTCGACCGGAAAGAAACCACAGGTCGCGCCATATTCGGGCGCCATGTTGCCGATGGTTGCCTTGTCCGCGACCGAAAGATGATCGAGGCCAGGTCCATAGAACTCGACAAACTTGCCGACCACACCCTGTTTGCGCAGCATCTGCGTCACGGTGAGCACAAGATCGGTCGAGGTGACGCCTTCCTTGAGCTTGCCTTTCAGCTTGAAGCCGACAACGTCCGGCAACAGCATCGACAACGGCTGGCCGAGCATCGCAGCTTCCGCCTCGATGCCGCCGACGCCCCAGCCGAGCACGGCGAGACCGTTGACCATCGTGGTGTGTGAGTCCGTGCCGACAAGCGTGTCGGGATAAGCGACCTCATAGGTGGCTTTCTTGCCCTTGACCGTCAGCTTCTCTTTCTTGGTCCAGACCGTCTGCGCCAGATACTCAAGATTGACCTGATGGCAGATGCCGGTGCCTGGCGGCACCACGGAGAAATTCGAGAACGCCTGCTGTCCCCATTTCAGGAATTCGTAGCGCTCCTGATTCTGTTTGTACTCTTCGGCGACGTTCTTTCCGAAGGCCTTGTTGTCGCCGAAGAAGTTCACGATCACCGAGTGATCGATCACAAGATCGACCGGCACCAGCGGATTGATCTTCTGGGCATCGCCGCCGAGCGCCTTCATTGCATTCCGCATGGCGGCAAGGTCCACCACCGCGGGGACACCCGTAAAATCCTGCATCAGCACGCGCGCAGGACGGAAGGCGATTTCATGCTGAAGGGTCTTTTTCCGCGCCCACTTCGAAAAAGCGACGATATCTTCTTTTTTGACGCTGCGTCCGTCTTCGTTGCGCAGAAGGTTTTCGAGGAGGACCTTCATCGAGTAAGGCAGCCGGGAGATTCCCTTCAGCCCATTCTTTTCCGCGGCCGGAAGGCTGTAATAAACGTAGGTCTTACCTCCGACCTTGAGGGTTTTTTGGCTTTTGAAACTATCAAGGGAAGGCATATGGCAGACCCCACTCATGTGATAACAAATTGGCAATACACAATATTATGCGCGCAAAGCTCCGCCTTGCGCCGTCTGGCATTGTGTGTTGCACCTGACCCGGTTCTATAGAATCTTTCCAGACTGTTCGCCACACGACATTGGTCTTCCAGCATGTGGACGCCAGATACCCCCGCCCCCGAAAACACGTCTCACCTGATGGGTCGAGGCGCGCTCCGGTGACGCGGCTTGTCGGCCAGAACGTAACCTGCGTGCGCGGCAGCCGAGAGGTCTTCGCCGGTCTCGATTTCGAAGTGGCCGCGGGCGGCGCACTGGCCGTCACCGGACCGAACGGTGCAGGAAAATCGTCCCTTTTGCGAATCCTCGCCGGGTTGCTGCCGGCGGAGTCCGGGACAATCCGGTTCGACGGCGGCAACGCCGAATTGCCCCTGAAGGAACAGGCTCATTATCTGGGCCACCGCGATCCTCTCAAGGCCGCCCTGAGTGTCCGCGAAAACCTGGCCTTCTGGCAGGCTTATCTCGGCGGCGAGGTTGCCGACATGACGACCGCCCTTGCGGCCGTCGGACTGGACGCGATTGGCGATCTTCCCGCGGCCTTTTTGTCGGCCGGGCAGCGGCGGCGGCTGTCGATGGCCCGGCTGCTCGCAGTCAAACGGCCGGTCTGGCTGCTTGACGAGCCGACGACGGCGCTGGATTCGGCGGGCCAGATCAGTTTCGCTGCCATCATGCAGAGCCATCTCGCGAGCGGCGGACACATCGTCGCGGCGACACATGCCCCGATCGGCATTCCAACAAACGAAATCCGCTTGGGAGGGGCTGCGTGAGTCCGCTTGCAGCATTGCTCAGGCGCGACCTGCGCATCGCCTGGCGGATCGGCGGCGGCGCTGTCGTCGGCGTCCTGTTTTTTCTCAGCGTTGTCGTGTTGATGCCGTTCGCAATCGGACCGGACGTTCCGCTCCTCAAACGGATCGGTCCCGCGGTGTTATGGCTGGGCGCCCTGCTCGCAAGCCTGTTGACACTGGACCGCCTCTTCACAGCCGATCAGGATGACGGCTCGCTCGACCTCATTCTCATGGGCCGCGTCCCTCTCGAACTGAGTTGCGTCGCCAAGGCCGCCGCGCATTGGATCGCCGCAGGCCTGCCGCTGATCGTGGCAACGCCGTTTGCGGGCATTCTCCTTAACCTCGAGCCGCAAGCGACAGTCAATGTCACCCTGACGCTCCTCGCGGGCACGCCCGCGTTGACGTTGACCGGCATGATCGGAGCCGCATTGGCTGTCACTATGCGGCGCGGAGGGCTTCTTCTGGCTGTTCTGGTTCTTCCGCTGTCGATTCCGATCCTGATCTTCGGCGTCGCCGCGTCCAATGCCGCCATCGATCGCGGCGAACTCGGTGCGCCTTTCTCCATCCTTTGCGCGCTTTCACTGATAAGCCTCGTGATTGGCCCGATCGCGGCCGCGGCCAGTCTGCGTCAGGGGCTCGACTGAGATGCGGAGTGTATCGCCCTCATTGCGCCACCTTCGGAGCGCCGGTAAAAAGCCGCCATGCTGAGCGATCTCGCCAACCCGACCCGTTTTCTCGGTTTCGTGAACAGGACACTTCCCTGGCTCACGATCATGACGGCACTGTTGCTGGTCGCCGGTTTGTATCTGTCGTGGACGGCACCGGATGACTATCAGCAAGGCGCGACGGTCAAGATCATGTTCATTCATGTGCCGAACGCTTGGCTGTCGATGATGGTCTGGGGGGTGATGAGCATCGCCGCGCTCGGCACACTGGTGTGGCGGCATCCGCTTGCTGATGTCGCGCAAAAAGCCGCCGCGCCGATCGGCGCCTGCTTCACTTTTCTTGCGCTCACGACCGGCTCGCTCTGGGGCCGCCCGATGTGGGGAACGTATTGGCAGTGGGACGCGCGACTGACGTCGGTCCTGATCCTGTTCCTGATGTATCTGGGCCTGATCGCGCTGTGGCGGGCTGTTGAGGACCCCTCGCGGGCCGCACGGGCCGCTGCTGTGCTGACGCTGGTCGGCGCGATCAACATCCCGATCATCAAGTTTTCCGTCGATTGGTGGAACACGCTTCATCAGGGCGAGTCCGTTTTTCGCATGGACGGCCCAACGCTCGACCGCGCTTTCCTGATTCCGTTACTCACCATGGCGGCAGGCTTTACGCTTCTGTTCGTGACGCTTCATCTGGCGGCGATCCGCAACGAGATCCTCAAGCGCAGAGTGCGGACGCTTCAGATCATGCAGGCGGCCCGGCCTGCGTCATGACAGCGATTTTCGGAAAATACGCCGACTTTATTTTGACGTCCTACGGCCTCGTGGTCATCGTGGTGCTTGGGCTTATCGCAAGCATCATCATCGACTACCGGCGTCAGCGCACGGCGTTGCGAGACCTCGAAGCGCGCGGCGTGACGCGGCGTTCCGATCTAACGGGAAACGGGCTCTCATGACGACGCCGGAAAAACCCGCCGCACGGCGGCGATCATGGCTCGTCTCACTCCCTTTGCTTGCGTTCGGAATCCTCGCAGTCCTGTTCTGGTTTCGGCTTGGCGATAACGATCCCTCTCGAATTCCCTCGGCTTTGATCGGCAAGCCGGCGCCGCAAACGGCGCTGCCTTCGCTCGAAGGACTAACCGCCGACGGGCGCGCCGTGCCCGGGCTTGATCCGGCGCAGTTCCAAAACAAGGTCACGATCGTGAACGTGTGGGCATCGTGGTGCGTGCCTTGCCATGATGAAGCGCCGCTGCTGCATCACCTGTCGCAGGATCCTCGCATTCAGATCGTCGGGATCAACTACAAGGACACGCCTGACAATGCGCGGCGATTTCTCGGGCGTTACGGCAACCCGTTTTCCGCGGTCGGCGTCGACGGCAACGGCCGCGCTGCCATCGAATGGGGCGTTTACGGCGTACCGGAAACGTTTGTGGTCGGCCGCAACGGCCTCATTGCCTTCAAGCTGATCGGCCCCATCACCCAGGCCAATCTTGACATAGTGCTGAAGCCGCAGATCGAGCGAGCCCTGAACGGGCCTTCGAAAGCCGCAAGCACCCCCGAATAGGCCACAAAATTTGGATAACCACGAGGAATTGCCCCGAAACGGGAACGACCGAGCCCTGCCGCGAGCCCGCCGGGCGTCACATTCCAGAATTTTTTATCTGTTTTCCAAACAAGTTGGCCTTCATCTGCATGGGATGCCTTGTCTCCCGGCGTGACCTCGCCTAAAAGTCGCCCGACCCGACGGCTAACCGCCGTTCGTCGCCCGGAGAGGTGGCAGAGTGGTTGATTGTACCGCACTCGAAATGCGGCATAGGTGCAAGCCTATCGGGGGTTCGAATCCCCCCCTCTCCGCCAGATTATTGCGTAAATAATTGATATATAATCGTTATTTTAAATCTCTTTATCGCGTCTGCCTTAATAAAAATCGTTGCTTGAGGCAAACAATCGCGTTCAAGGATGAATGATCACAAACTGTCTTTCGTTTAGAAATTGTCGTGGTCATTTTGTGTTGTTTTGGGTTTTGGTTATCCAAGTTTTAATTTTTGCGCCGCAACTCTTGTCACCGACGGACCGCTGATGCGGACCGTGGGGCCCTCAGTCTGGCGAGAATTCCATGCGCATTACCCTAAAGCTTTGCCTTATCTCGATTGTCTGTCTTCTGATCATGATGTCAGTAGGCCAAGGATGGATGGCTATATCCAAGGTTCAGGAAATTAATGCCAGCACGGAGGACGTCGCCAAAAACTGGCTTCCATCAGTCAAGACACTGGGAACGATAAAATATTTGACATTGCGATATCGAGTAGATGCTTTACGCGTCATCAATGGAGAAGCGAGTGAGAAAGATAAACTAAAAGCCGAAATGGATTTGCGCAATCAGGACTTGGCTCGCCAGGCGAAGGCCTACGAAGGGCTGATTACCGGTCCCGAGGAACGAGGTCTCTGGAAAAGATTCCAGGATAAATGGGCAATATATACGCAGGTTCAGCAGCAACTCATAAGCGACTCTCGCGCTCAAACGGGCGATCTGCTTGGGGGAAGAGTTACCAAGAACTTCCGTGAAGCAATGGATGATCTGGATTCAGACGTTGCTTTCAACCAGCAAGGTGCTGACGAAGCCACAACTTCCGCTCGCGCTATATTCGAAAAAGCTCGTTTTCTGACTATTGTCACGATGATAGCCGTCATAGCGGTCGGTTGCTTTGCAATGTTTCTCGTCATCTGGCGCATCACGGGGCCCTTGCATCGACTCAATCAAGCCATGGGTGAAATGGCTGGCGGCAATCTCAACATTGACATTCCCGGGATCAAACGAAAGGACGAGATCGGGGATATGGCGACGACCATTGGTATTATCCGCCAAAATGCAGCGCAGGAGGCGTTGGACAAACAGGCCACCGCACAGCTTGAAGAAGAGCGACGAGCGGCTCAGCGTAAGGCCGATATGTACAAGCTGGCGGATACTTTTGAAACCACTGTGAGTGAAATCGTAGAGATGGTTTCGTCTGCTTCGACGGAGTTAGAGGCATCCGCTCATGCTCTTACCGGTACCGCCGGCATGACACAGCAGATGTCGATCACGGTGGCTTCTGCTTCCGAGCAGGCGTCGGCCAATGTTCAATCTGTTGCATCAGCGACTGAAGAAATGGCATCTTCGGTACGTGAGATCGGACGGCAGGTTGAGGCGTCTTCAAAAATCGCGGCCAGCGCCGTGGCTCAGGCCAACGTCACGGATCAACGTATTGCATTGCTGACGAACGCAACGAACCGAATCGGTGATGTCAGCGCCCTTATTCAGGCCATTGCCGGTCAAACTAATCTTTTGGCTCTGAATGCCACAATCGAAGCTGCTCGTGCTGGTGAGGCGGGCCGTGGATTTGCGGTAGTCGCCGCAGAGGTCAAGGATTTGGCCGCGCAGACCGCAAAAGCGACTCAAGAGATTACTGAACAAATCAACTCGATACAGAAGGCTACCGGTGAATCCGTGCAGTCGATTAAAGAAATTGGCATAACGATTGCCGAGATTTCTCAAATCACCACAACAATTGCTGCCGCCGTCGAGGAGCAGGGAATGGCGACTCAAGAAATTTCCCGTAATGTTCAGCAAGCGGCTGTGGGAACGTCAGAAGTTGCCAACAGTATTGGAGAGGTAAATAGGGGAGCCACAGAAACAGGTTCGGCCTCGAGTCAAGTTCTGTCGTCGGCGCAGATTCTTTCTGGCGAAAGCAATCGTCTCAAAATCGAAGTCCAGCGTTTCCTCTCCAGCGTAAGGGCTGCATAAATCGGCCGTTGTGCTCGCCGCTGAGTTATAGCTGAAGTATTGCGCGTCAATCGGAGAACTCGAGCTATTTAATCGGCTCTGACTTGAATCATCTTGCGGACGCAAAAATAGGATTGACTGGAAGGGCGGCGGTTAGGCCACCCTTCCAAATCCTCTCAACGCTTCTTTACTTTTGGTTGACGAGCGGCCTGCGCCAGCTGGGCGTCCAATTCGCCGTTTCGAGTTGCGGTGATCAACGTATCAATCACAGCTGGCAGCTTGTCCGATGATGACAATGCTATGGCCGCCTTACGCCATCCACCTTGATAAACGATCGCATTTTTCGAACGTAATTCGGGTTTGAAGGCAACAGTTTCTGCTCTTCAAGCGAGTGATCGCACGGTTACGACGCTCGATTGTTGGATTGGAATCCGTCTTCGGCAGTGTGGTGACGTTTAGCGATTTCAATGATGACATTTGATCCTCCATCAGGTCTGATTGAGGAAGATCAATTATAAGCCCAGTGATGCGATCACATACCGGTCTTTTGTCTGCTTTGGTCCGGAAATATACTTTACCGTTTTCTGAAGCTGGCGAGACGCATCATTCCGAAAGGCAATGGTTGCGGAACACTCAAGCGCAATGCATTCAAGCTAGAAAATTGGGGGCTTTTAAGTGCAAATTTCTGTCCTTGGAGAAGGAGACTGATGTTCAATTGGAACGACCTCACCTTCTTTCTGGAATTGGCCCGGCAGGCCCGCCTCGCCCCGGCCGCGCGGCGTCTTCGCGTCGACCACACAACAGTCAGCCGTCGCATCGCCGAACTCGAGAAAGACCTGTCCGTCAAACTGTTTGACAGAAAACCTGATGGGTTCGTTCTGACTGAGCAGGGACATCGTCTGTTCGCAGTCGCCGAACGCATCGAACAGGAGGTTGGCAACATCCCTCAAACGTTAGGCGCCGAAGGCATGGCGGCCAATGGCCGCGTGCGCGTCGTCACCATGGAGGGCATTGGCGCTTTCTTTCTGGCGGAGCGGTTCGCGCAACTGGCCGAACGTGAGCCGGGGATCCAAGTCGAACTCGTGACCGAACGTCACCTCGTCAGTCTGACCAAGCGCGAGGCGGATATTTTCATCAGCTTTGTCCCACCGTCCGGACAGCGCCTCGTCGTGAAGAAGGCCGGATCGTTCCGCCTCGCGCTTTATGCAAGCCCCGAATACATCAGCCGGCACGGGTTGCCGAAGGACCGCTCCGAGCTGCCGTCACACACCTTTGTCGACTATGTCGAGGACTTGATCGCTATCCAGCCCGTACGTTGGCTGCTGGACGTAATTGAGCCGATGAACATCGCGTTCCGCTCATCGAGTATGCACGCACAGCAGAATGCAATCGCAGCTGGAATCGGTCTTGGTCTGTTGCCCCTGTTTTCCGCCAAGCGCAATCCGAAACTGATACCGGTGCTGGCGGATGAAATTCCCGTCTACCGCGATGTTTATCTTTCCGTTCACGAGGATCTGGAATTTCTGGCACGCGTTCGCCACGTCACACGCCATCTCACCGAGATTTTCATCCGCGACCGGGATTACCTGAACCTGATGTGACGACGCGGCGAGGGGGCGCCGCGTCGTCGCGCCGGAAAATCAGATCGCCTGGGTCGAGAAATCGACCCGTGGAGGAAGCGCCTTTATCAGCTCTTCCTTCGTGACCTTCTTCTTCACGACGAACTTTCCGTTTTCGACGTGCGAGATATAGCAGTCGATGATGCCGGAGTGATCCTCCTTGCGCAGCAACTTCGCGCCCTGAGGGTGGCCGAGCGAGTTTGCAATCGTCATGCCTTCGAGAGCCTCGATAACGCCCTTGTCGTCGTCCTTCGACTTCCAGCCGGACGTTTCGATTGCCTGTTTGAGTGCGAAGACGTTTTCCCACGATTGCCAGGCGTGGCTCTTTGCCATCACACGCTGGGAATTGGTTTCGCGTGCATCGACATCGTCGATTCCGATGCGCTTGTTGTGCTCGCGGTGAAAGTCGTCGTCCTTGAATTCGAGCATTCGAGGGAAGTTTTCCACGATGTAGACACCCTCGCCTGCGCCCTGAAGATCGGCCGGCGCGATCGCTTCCATCGTGCCGCAGATCGAATACATCTTCATGGTCTTTTCCAGGCCCATTGATTTGGCCTGAGTGTAGAACGCAACAGACTGGGCGCCGAAAAAGACAGAGAATAAAACTTCGGTGTCCCGCGGAATCTTTGCCAGATAAGGCACCATGTCCTTGGCATCGAGCGGCACGAAGATCGGCTCATTCACCTTGCCGCCGAGCTTCTCGATTATCGCCTTGTGCTCTTGGTAGTGGCTGTGCCCCCAGGCGTAGTCGGGCGAAATCATGGTCCAGTTCTTGCCGAGATTCGCGAATGCCCATGGCGCACCGGCCGCCGCCAACCCGTATGTGTCAGTGCCGGTGCGGAACGAATAGCGAGTGCCTTTCGAGCCTGTCGCTTCGGTCGCTTCACCACATGAGAAGTAGACGGTTTTCAATTCAGTGGCGACCGGAACAGCCGCCAGCATGACGCCGGAGTGAACGGAACCAAGAATGAAATTCGCTCCGCTGCGCTCGATCAGTGAACGCAGCTTTCGCGAACCGGTGGCCGGATTGGACTCGGTGTCCTCCGTGACAAGCTCAACCTTGCGTCCGGCGATGCCGCCCTGCTCGTTGACGATCTGAACCGCAGTCTTTGCGGCCTTGTCGTGCCAGTAACCCCAGGAGGAAAATCCACCCGTCAGTTCGACATGGCTGCCGAGAATGATCGGGCCACTCGCTGCATGGGCACGAACCGAGATGCCGAGGTATGAGGTACCGGCGGCCACGCCACCGGCAAGAGCATGCGATAGAAAACTTCTACGGTTTGGGCGATATGTCTTCATGTCAAAGCTCCATATGCTTTGCCATCACAGCGAAACGCCGAGATAGCGATGGACGGTGGACGGGTCGGCAGACAGATGTTCGGGCGTTGCCTCGTGAACCACGGCGCCCTTTTCCATGAGATAGATTCGGCCCGCGAGCTTGAGCGCGGTGCGAAAGTTCTGCTCGATGAGAAGGACGGCGACGCCGCTTTTGGCGATGTTGGAAATCTCGCGGCGAATTTCGTTGACCAGCTTCGGCATGATGCCCTCGGTCGGCTCGTCGAGCAGAATCAATTTCGGCGAACGCAACAGGCATCGGCCCAACGCCAGAATCTGCTGTTCGCCACCCGAGAGCGTTCCAGCGCTCTGGTGACGACGCTCGTGAAGGCGCGGAAACCGGGTGTAGACGTAATCGATGAGCCCAGAATCAGGGCGGCGGCGCAATCCGAGAAACAGGTTTTCCTCGACCGTCAGGCTCGCGAAGATGCCGCGCCCCTGCGGAACGTACCCGATGCCCTGCTCCGATACCCGATAGGCCGGTAGCGCCGTGAGGTCCGTGTCGTTGAAACGCACCAGACCTCCCGCGCGCGGCAACAGACCCAGGATCGCCCGCAGTGTTGACGTTTTCCCAACGCCGTTGCGACCAAGCAGCGCGACCGTCTCGCCGGGTTGGACACGCAGATTGACGCCGCGCAAAACCGGAACGTGCCCGATACTGGCCTTGAGATCGGAGACTTCCAGCACCGGTCTCATTCCATGTCCTCCGGCACGCCGAGATAAACATCCTGGACGCGGTTGTCTTTCGACACAGCGTCGGGTGCGCCTTGCATCAGGATCTGACCCTGCGCCATCACCGTGATGAGATCGGAAATCGCGAACACAACCTCCATGTCATGTTCGATCAGGATGACATTGGTGGTCTTGGCAAGGCGGACGATGTGACCGACAGTGCGCTCGGTCTCGCTTGGGCTCATGCCGCAGATCGGCTCATCGAGCAGAAGCAGGCGCGGTTTGTTTGCAAGCGCCAGAGCAATTTCGAGCAGCGCCACGTCGCCATAGGACAGCGATCCGGCGTTGGCGCGGGCGAGCCGATGAAGACCAGTGTCTTCGAGAATTTCATCGACACGCCGTGCAACGGCGGGATAGCCGTGGATCGAGCGCAGCGGATTGGAGATGCCTTGATGGGCGAAGACGGCGATCCGGATGTTGTCCATCACGCTCATGCCGCCGAACACGCTCTTGATCTGGAGGGTACGGGACAGGCCGCGCGACACGATCGCGTGCGGCGACTTGCCGACCAAATCCGTGCCGTCAAACAGCACTCGGCCGGAAGTCGCCGGAATCATGCCGGTGATCAGATTGAATAACGTGGTCTTCCCGGCCCCATTGGGACCGATCACGGAATTGAGGACGTCTTTCGGGAAATCGACGCTGATATTGTCGACCGCGGCCAGACCACCGAAGCGCTTGGTAAGGTTCTGAACGGAAAGGATCGCGGTCATTGCGACCTCTCCATCTCGGAAAGAGCCTCAATGACATCTTCCGGCGCACTCTCGTTCGGCTTCGCCCTATTTAAAAGCCCATCAAAAGTGCCGACGATGCCGCGCGGAGCGAGCATGACGACCAGAATAACCAGCACGCCGACAGCGATCAGATAGTTGTCCCAATAGCCTGAGACGATTTCCCGGAACAGGATAAGGAGAGCGGTACCGACTACCGGCCCCATTAACGTTCCCAGTCCGCCGACAATGGCCCACACCACAGCTTCGCCTGATACGTGATAGAACATATACGACGCCGACGCATATCGCCCGAACAGCGCGAACAGCGCGCCGCCGGTTCCGGCAAGAAGACCGGCAAGCACGAATGCGATCCAGCGCGTCAGGTAGACATTGATTCCGATCAGCGAGGCTCGCTTCTCGTTGTCCCGCACGGCGATAAAGCGCATCCCGAGCGGACTCGCGGCAAGAAAGGCCATTGCCGCGTAGCAAAGCAGACAGATCGTGTAGATGAAGTAGAACTGCGTCGTCTTGTTGGAAAGCGTCAATCCGGCAGCTTTCCAGAGCACCGGCGTGCTGAACGACAGGCCGTCATCGCCGCCGGTGATGGTCTTGGCGGACATCGCCGCGAAATAGAAAATCAGCGAGAAGACGACGGTGATGATTGCGAAATAGTGCCACGACAGCCGTACCGCGAAGGCCCCTGCAATCGCCGACATCAATCCCGAGGCAAGAATGCCGAGAAGCAGCGCGGGCCAAAGCCCAAGACCGAACTGGGTGATGCCGATCGCGACACCATACATCCCGAAGCCAAAATAGAGTGCCTGCCCGAACGACAGCAGACCGACATAACCGAGCAGAAGGTTGACGCTCGCCGCGAGCAGAGACCAGATCAGGATTTCAGATATCACGTCGATCCAGAATGGGCTTCCGACATACTTCATCCAGAACGGCGCAAGCCCCAGGATGATGGCGGTTGCGGCAACTCCAGCCCATTTGAATTTTCCGGCGGTCATCGCGTCGCTCCGGCAAACAGGCCACTCGGCTTGACCAGCAGCACGGCGCACATGATCGCAAGTGAAGTGATCCGAGCCAGTGTCGGATCGGCAAGACTGGAAATCATGCCCTCAAGCACCGCTAACAGCACTGCGGCGGCGACGGTGCCCTTCAGATTACCGAGGCCGCCGATAATAACGGCCATGAAGCTGACCGGGAGAATATCGACGCCGGTCCTGAATTCGACAGTGGTGATTGGCGCCGCGATTGCGCCGCCCAGAAGCGCCATGGCGGTTCCGAGCCCAAATGTGAGGGCACAGACGCGCGTCACGGGAATGCCCAGCGCGGTCGCCGTTTCGCGATCCTGCCGCACCGCGCGAATCCAAGTGCCCAGCCGCGTGCGTGACAGGAACAGAAAGAATGCCGCGATGCAAAGCGCGGCGAACGCCGCGGCAAACAACCGGTAAATGTCATACTCAAGTCCGAACAACGGGATCGTGCCCTGAATAGGCGGCGCCATCCGGCGGGCCTGCGCACCGAAGGTCGCACGGACGATTTCCTGCAGGATCATCGACAGGCCGAACGTGGTGACAATGGTCAGCGACGCCATGTTGATGGTGGGGCGAATGACGATACGCTCTATGACCAGCCCGAGGACCAACCCCAATAGCGGGACAAGAACGAGCGCGATCCAGAAGCCGGTCACGCCGGTGATCACCAGCGCCAAAACGGTCCCAACCATGAAAAAGTCGCCGTGCGCGACGTTGACGATGTCGAGCAATCCGAAAATTATCGACAGGCCGAGGGCGATGAGTGCAACAATAAGCCCCCACACCAGACCGTTGATCGTCAGCGCAACAACGATATCCATCTGTCTCCGTCCATCAGCAGAGTACGAGGCTCGCAACACTTGCCAGCGATTGCCAGCGAGAAAACGTGCAAGAGGGTTTGCGGAAAAGGCATGCTTTAACTGGAGGCATTCTGCCTAATCGAACATCAATACCGCGTTGGCGAAGATGCAGATGCCCTTGCGCAATTCTGCGCTTCTCCAGAAATGGCGCGTGGAGGACAGTAGGAAAAATCGCAGGGCGTCTCTGCCACAGCCGTAGGTCACATCATGACGATTCAGTACCCCGCCTTCAAAGCTGCCGCGTGTCACACATCATCGGTTTTTCTTGATGCCGAGAAGACCGCGGAAAAAGCCTGCGATTTGATCGCCGAAGCTGCGCGCGGCGGTGCGGAGCTTGTCGTATTCCCTGAATCGTTCCTGCCGGGTTTTCCGATCTGGGCCGCCCTGCAGGCCCCGATTTATAACCACGGCTTCTTCCGCGCGCTGGTTGCAGAAGCTCAGAAGATATACGATCCCGCCATCCGCTCCATCCGCATGGCGGCGCGGCGGCAAGGCGTATTCGTCTCGCTCGGGTTCACGGAGGGGACCGACGCCAGTGTCGGCTGCATTTGGAACTCCAATCTCCTGATCGGCGATGACGGATCGATCCTCAATCATCACCGCAAGCTCGTGCCGACATTCTACGAGAAGCTGATCTGGGCGAATGGCGATGCTCGCGGCCTGCGGGTGTCTCAGACACGTCTTGGCAAGCTCGGCATGTTGATTTGTGGTGAGAACACCAATCCTTTGTCCCGCTACGCGCTGATGGCGCAGGGCGAGCAGGTGCATATCTCTTCCTATCCTCCCATCTGGCCGACCCGGCCACCCTCCGAAGAAGGTGCGTATGATCTTCGCCGCGCCATTGAAATCCGGGCCGGAGCACACGCCTTCGAAGCCAAGGTGTTCAATATCGTGGCATCGGGATTTGTCGACGCGGCAATGCGCGAGGCGCTGGGTAACGTGAACCGCGCAAGTCTCGATATCATCGACGGTTCGCCACGGGGCGTTTCGCTGGTGCTGGACCCGTCATGCAACATCGTCGGCGAGGTTCTGTCTGAGCACGAAGGCATCCTGTATGCTGATATTGACACCGCGAAGGGCGTCGAACCGAAGCAATTCCACGACGTCGTCGGATATTATAATCGCTTCGACATTTTCGATGTCACAGTCAATCGCACGCCGCAGGAACCTGCGCATTTTGTCGAGCACCTCGCCGGCGATGGCGCAGTTACAAAAGCGCCATCCGGATTGAACGGTTATGCTGATGCAAGGGATGTCGACGATCTATCGGGCATCGGACTTCACGCGGAGTAGTCCGCGGCCCGAACGAGGGAGAACTGAGCATGGTGGTGCCCGCGGACAAGCATTTGCAGGTCGGCTCGCTATTGTTCGACGGCCTGGATCAGATTGATCTGACCGGACCGTTCGAGGTGCTGTCGCGCCTTCCGAACTCGACCTATCGGATTTATGGCAAAACGACGGAACCGGTGCGCGATATTCGCAATCTGAAACTCAGCGCCGACGCAACATTGAGCGAGGCGCCGGCGCTCGATGTGTTGCATGTCCCTGGCGGCTTTGGTCAGGAAGCCGTGATGAATGACGAGGAGATCTTGGGTTGGGTCCGCGAACAGGCGGAGAATGCGCTTGTCGTGTTCTCGGTTTGCACGGGTGCTCTGATCTGCGGTGCAGCCGGGCTTTTGAAAGGCCGGCGGGCGACCACGCATTGGGCATCGTTTCACTTATTGCAGTACTTCGGCGCAATCCCGGTTCAGGAACGTGTTGTCGTTGACGGCAATATGGTGTTCGCCGCCGGCGTCACGGCCGGGATTGACGGCGCGTTACGCGTGGCGGCGGACCTCCGCGGTGAGGACACTGCAAAGTCGATTCAGCTTTATATGGAGTACGCGCCAGAACCACCGTTCGACAGCGGGACGCCAGCATCGGCCCCGGTTTCGGTCTACACCGCAGCAAAGGCATCGGTAGAGGAAATTACGGCACGGCGGACGAAAACCGCAATTGAATGGGCAAAGAAGTTCAACATCGATACTTCGCGCCTCAACACCGGCGCGTAGGGAAAAAAGTCACGCAGGGCTATTTCGCTGGAGCCGTCACCATCGGTGAAGGCCCAGCTTCCACGGCCACGGAGTTTCCGTCGAAGTGGCGAATGTAACGCGTCTCATCATTCCCCACGTTTGTTGGATGATGGCCGCTTGAGCCCGCCTCCGCTTTCTGGACATCTCGTCAACGTGCAAGTGGCCGAGCGAGACAGTTACGTGCGCGGCTGCATGATGAGGCCAGTGTGCATCGCTAATTCTTGGTCACGAGCGGCTTGACTGCTGTCTCCGGCGCAGCAGGCGAGAGCTGGAATGTCAGCCATACATTCCATCCTTCCGGCCGGTTTTCGGAAGCAAACTCCTTGTAACCCTTTAGGTTGATGTATCCCTTCATTCCGCTGACGGGAAACAGAACACCGATTTGGGGACCGGCGCCCGCAACGCGCGACTTAAAAGAGCCCAGCAGTGCGCCCGAGCCGCTGTCACCTGTGAGTTGCTGAAAATAGTACCCCACCAAGCCAACCATCCATTGCTTGGTAATGAAATGCGACGCGCCAAGATCGAGATGAAGATCAATGCCGTTTTGATATTGTGTCGCTGTATTTTTGAAATTGTACGTCGCGCCGAGTGTCGCGGAAAATTCATTTCCGGTTTGCGGATTGAAATAGGTGTAGCCGAACCCGCTATCGATAGCGCCGTGCCCGATACCGAGATTCGCAAGGCGCCGTTTCTGATAATCACCGACCGGGGCATCGCCGGAGCCGTACCACATGAAATTGTTGACGCCCTGATTCCACTTCAACGTAAACTGCGGAATGACATCGCCGACGCTGGTGAGTGCATCCGTCCTCGATCCGGAAATTGTATTGCCCAATGGCCCGGTCAACGTAGCATCGATCGACGCCTGATTTCGGCCAGCGACTCCCAGAAGACTGACTGCAGCTTGTGCACCCAGAAACGGGGTCGCAAAGGTGTAAGTGGGGCCGTAGAGGGCGAGGTCACCCTGCCCCTTAAGGCCAGCGACAACAACGGCACCACGTGTGAAATCCTTGCTGCCACCGGCTCCAACCGATGTGTGATAATAGAGCGTAACCCAAGACCATCCCGGCACTGCAGGCGCGGAGGCCAAACTGCCGTTGATACCTGGCAGCCAGAAGCTGATGCCACCTTCGTCGGCCTTAGCAGGATCGACGGCCGTACTTGCCCATGTCAGGCCCATGACGAGCCCGATCACGCGGTACAATTTTCTCAAGGATTGCGTCATGGCTGTCCCCCGCCAGGCGGCTTTAATTTTTTGATCTATCCCCCTTTCAAAAAAGGCAAAACGATTCTCAGCAATCTCCGCATACTGCGGGCCGCGACAATTCCGCACAATGTAAAATCGGCAACAGTCGCGTTTGAAGAAGTTTTTAGGGAGTTCAGGAAGTCAAACTCCTCATGCCGCAGTGCGAATACAAATGAGCTTGCCACGCCGAGAGGCCGAGCATAGGCTTTGGTCATTGAAGCTGCTTTTACGTTCTTCGACTTCGACCATCTCGTGGTTTGGGCTTGCCCGTGAAGGAAGGTGACGATGCGGCGAAATTCCTCGAAAAATTTATAGTATTTTGCGCTTACGGCGCGTGTGACATCGTTCCAGAACGACCGAATTGATTTCGCGTCAGCTACGATTGAATGCCTGGTGCTGTTTTGAAAAAGCGGGGATCGATGAGTGAAGTGTCGCTGGGGGCGACGGTTCACTCGGAGTGAGCTCATGCCGCATGTGCGTTTCAAGACCGTTGAATTCAAATTCCGAACAGTCGCCCTTCTCATTTTATCTCATGTCCCGCCTCACCGCGACATCCGGCAGGTCGCTCACTGCAGCGGCGTTCTGAATAATTTTGCACGAACCTGTCCGCTGTGGTCCGTCAACGGTCGCAGGCCTCACCCCCGGAGAAACTTCGTTCAGCAAGCGCGAACCTGCAATCGGCCGGCCGTAAAAACCGGCAGTGCCCCATACACCGGAATTTCGACGGCGAGGATGACTTTGCAAGCCAACGGCAGCAACGCCGTCTTGATCAATGCGCTACGGCACGGAGCGAAGACGCCATGAACGTTGCCGGCTCAATTGCGATCGACACCAGCAAGATGGTGGAACTCCCCGGCGGCACCTTCCGCATGGGATCTGACAAGCATTACGCGGAGGAAGCACCGGTTCACCGCGTGCGTGTCGATACCTTCTTGATCGACAGAACGCCGGTCACCAATCGGCAGTTCAAGGCATTCGTCAAGGAAACAGGCCACGTCACGGTTGCCGAGAAAGTCCCCGATGCGAAGGACTATCCCGGCGCGCTTCCTCATATGCTTTATGCGGGTTCGCTGGTGTTCTCGCCGCCGCAGCGCGTCACGGATCTGCGCGACTGGGGGCAGTGGTGGAGTTTCGTGGAAGGTGCGAACTGGCGCCGCCCATACGGACCTAAGAGTAATATCAACACACTGGACAATCACCCGGTCGTTCATGTCGCCTATGAAGACGCGCGCGCTTACGCGCGGTGGGTCGGGAAAGATCTTCCGACCGAGGCCGAATGGGAATATGCGGCACGAGGCGGACTTGACGGTGCCGAATACGCGTGGGGCGAGGAACTGGTGCCCGGCGGCAAGCATATGGCCAACACTTGGCAAGGCAATTTTCCGATCGAGAATCTCAGCCTTGATGGTTACTCACGCACGTCCCCGGTAATGGCGTTTCCGCCGAACGGATATGGGCTGCACGACATGATCGGCAATGTGTGGGAATGGACCAGCGACTGGTTCGTTCCGCGCCATGACGCCGACGCGCCGAAAGCCTGCTGCATCCCGCAAAATCCGCGCGGCCCCCGGGAGGAGGACAGCTTCGATCCGGCACTCCCCAGGATCAGAATCCCGCGAAAGGTTTTGAAAGGCGGCTCGCATTTGTGTGCGCCGAACTATTGCCGCCGCTACCGGCCGGCTGCGCGTCACGCCGAAGCCGTCGACACTTCGACGAGCCATGTCGGCTTTCGGTGTGTGTTGAGGGAGAGGCTCTGAAGGACTTCATATTGCAGGGAGAAAGTGATGACCAAGATTGTGAGCATCGATGCTGCGCCTGTTAAAGAAGCCGAAAAGAACCAGACCATAAGCCGCCGCAACATTCTTCTCGGCGGCACCACGCTCGTTGCAGCATCCGCGTTAGGTTCAGGCGGGCGAGTGCAGGTTGCGCAGGCCCAAACGCCAGCGACCACGCCCTCGGGGAAAAAGCCAAATATCCTCGTGATCTGGGGAGACGATATTGGCATCGCGAACATCAGCGCGTATTCCGGCGGCCTGATGGGCTACGAGACGCCGAACATCGACCGCATCGCGCGGGAAGGCATTAAATTCCAACATTACTACGGCGAGCAATCGTGCACCGCGGGACGCTCGGCGTTCCTGACTGGTCAGCACATCATGCGAAGCGGCCTGAGCAAAGTCGGCTTTCCCGGCGCGCCGATGGGCATGAGCCAGCTCGATCCTTCCGTCGGGGGCCTGCTCAAAAATCTGGGCTACGCGACTGGCCAGTTCGGCAAGAACCATGTCGGCGATCGCAACGAGTCGCTGCCGACCGTGAATGGTTTCGATGAGTTTTTCGGGAACCTCTATCACCTCAACGCTGAAGAAGAGCCCGAATTGCCGGATTATCCCAAGGACCCAGCCTATCGGGCCAAATTTGGACCTCGCGGGGTTTTGAAATGCAAAGCGACCAATGTTGACGATCCTACGGTCGATCCGCGTTTCGGAAAGGTCGGCAAACAAACCATCGAGGATACCGGTCCGCTCACCAAGAAGCGGATGGAAACCATCGACGACGAGACTTCGGCGGCAGCGATCGACTACATGAAGCGGCAGAAGGCCGCCGGCAAACCATTTTTTGTGTGGTTCAACTCAACGCGTATGCATCTGCGGACACATGTGCGTGCCGAACATCGCGGTCGCTACAAGCATGGCGACAGCCAGTATATCGACGGCATGCAGGAGCACGACGACACAATCGGAACATTGCTGAAAACGCTCGATGATCTTGGTATCGCCAACGATACCCTGGTCGTTTATTCGAGCGACAACGGACCCCACATGAACACGTGGCCAGACGGCGCCATGACGTGGTTTCGTTCGGAGAAGAACACCAACTGGGAGGGCGCTTTCCGGGTACCTTGTCTGGTCCGTTGGCCCGGCGCCATCAAGCCCGGTACGGTGACGAACGAGATCATGAGTCATAACGACTGGATTCCAACTCTCTGCGCCGTTGGAGGCGAACCGGACATCGTCAACAAATTGAAGGCCGGCTATACAGCCAACGGCATCGACTATAAAGTTCACCTCGACGGCTACGACCAGTCCAATTTCCTGCGCAACGTCAGCGGCAGCGCGGCCAATAACAACGGCACGAAGAGCGCGCGAGATAAGTTTTTCTACTCCAACGATGACGGCCTGCTCGTGGCCTACCGTCAGGGTGACTACAAATACGTTTTCTCTGAACAGCGCATGCAGGGCACAATGGGGCTCTGGGCTGAGCCTTTCACGACGCTCCGACTGCAGAAAGTATTCAATCTGTATCAGGATCCGTTCGAGCGCGCCGATATCACATCGAACACTTTCTGGGACTGGAATCTCGACCATGTTGGTCAGATGTACGGCGTCATGGACGACGTCTTCCAGTTCGCGTCGACGTTCAAGGACTTCCCGCCGCGCTCTTTCCCGCCCAGTTTCAATCCGGCAAATATTCTTAAAGACGAAATGGACGGCATCAAGCGCAGGGAATCCTTCAAGAAGAATCTTGACCTGGATCGCATACGCGGCGGCCTGAACCGAATGATCGACCAGCAGCTCCAGCAACGTGGGCTGCAATAATCGACAAAGGCTGCCCGGCGCAAATCCGGGCGCGCAGCTTGCCGGCACGTTCCAGGAAGACGCCGACTACTTAGCCGCCTGGTATAGCGGCTGGTACAACGGCTTCGCCACGAAGCACTTCGCTCGCATCGACCGCATCAAGGATGGGAGAGCAGAAAGTCATTCAGGCGATCGACGGCATGCTCAAGAACGAAAAAAATAGACGACCGGTATTATCTAAGGACGGGAGCACGCGCGTATGGCAGCTACCCCTTCAGTCAAACGATGCCGGATGCTAGGAGGCATCGTCGCAGCATTCGCGACATTGCTGGCGTGCGCCTCCTACGCCCAGACACCCGCCGATCCGTTACCATCGTGGAATGACGGCCCTGTAAAGTCGTCGATCGTCGATTTCGTGGCAAGAACCACCTCTGTGGGTTCGCCTGATTTTGTACAGCCGGCGGAGCGCATCGCGACGTTCGACAACGACGGGACGCTCTGGTGCGAGCAACCGATCTACTTCCAGGTGGCTTTTGCGTTCGACCGGATTAAAGCCCTGGCCCCGCAGCATCCGGCCTGGAAAACAACGCAACCGTTCAAGGGCGTGATCGAGAACAACCCGAAATCCGCTTTGGCATCAGGCGAGAAAGGCGTGCTTCAGATTATCGAGGCTACACATGCCGGCATGAGCACGGCGGATTTTTCCAGCGAGGTAACGGACTGGATCGCAACTGCCCGGCATCCTCGGTTTCAGCGGCGTTATCTCGATCTGGTTTACCAGCCGATGCTTGAATTGATGGCTTTTCTGCGTGCCGATGGCTTCAAGACGTTTATCGTTTCGGGCGGCGGCATTGAATTCATGCGGCCGTGGGTCGAGAAAGTCTATGGCATTCCTCCGGAGCAGGTCGTTGGCTCCTCCGGTGCCGTGAAACTCGAGACAAAGTCGGATGGTACGCCCGAACTTTTGAAACTTCCGAAGATCGAATTCATCGATGACGGCCCGGGGAAACCCATCGGCATCAATCGATTCATCGGACGCAGGCCGATTTTCGTGTTCGGAAATTCAGACGGCGATCTGCAGATGCTGCAGTGGACCGCGCCGGCAGCGGCGCGCGCTTCATGGGCCTTGTGCACCACACGGATGAGGAGCGCGAATATGCTTATGACCGCAAATCCAGCATCGGGAAGCTCGATAAGGCGCTCGATGAGGCAGCACAAAGGAAATGGACCGTGGTGGGTATGAAGAAGGACTGGAAGAAGGTGTTCCCTGCGGATCGATGACAGTCAGATTTGAAACAAGCAGACAACAATGAATCGCCTTCGATTTACTTTCCTTGCTGCTCGGCTCTACCGCGCGAGGAGATCTGAGCGGCAAATGGAAGCTTCCTGAACCACAAATTGTCAGCGAGAGCACTGTCGGCCGGAACAACTAAGAACATCGAAGCATCAGGGAGCCCGCATGAGTGTGCTCGATATTTTCGCATGGATCGTCCTGCTGATTCTTGTCGCAAGCGCCCTCGCGATGTTCTTTATCATGGGCTGGTTGCCCGGACACATCGCGAAAAGCCGCAATCATCCGCAGGCAGAGGCTGTCACTGTCGCAGGCTGGGTCATACTGATCTTCGGATTCGCCTTGTGGCCGCTCGCACTGATCTGGGCCTATGCCGATGCCCCTTCCGCGCGCAAGCCGGAGGCCTCGCCATGATCGTCGCGATCCTGAACGTCTATCTCGTTCTTCTGTTCGTCCTGGTAAAATTGCACATCGTGCGCTTCACCCTGTTTTGGAAAGTGTCACCGCTCATCGTCCTTGTGCTTTTGATGTTCGGCTTGTTCATTCCGATGGGCTGGGGCGCGCCCCAGGGGCCGGCCCTGGTGGTCCGGCAATCTGTTGCCATCGTCCCGAATGTCGCAGGTGAGGTCGTCGAGGTTCCGGTCGAACCGAATAAAATGTTGAAGGCGGGTGACGAGCTGTTCCGGATCGATCCTGTTCCGTATCGCGCGCAGGTCGAAGCGATCGAAGCGCAGCTGAGGCTGGCCGATCTGCGTCTCGCGCAGATGACACAGCTGCTCGAACGGGAGTCGGGCCGTGCGTTTGACGTTCAACAACGGCAATCAGAGGTCGACCAGCTCAAGGCGCAACTTGAGAACGCGAAGTGGAATTTGGATAAGACCACGGTGCGGGCCCCGACGGGGGGCTACGTCACAAATCTCGCACTGCGAAAGGGAGCTCGCGTTTCCAGCCTGCCGCTTGCACCTGTCATGGCATTTATCGATACGAGCGATACCATGATCGGCGTCGAGATTAATCAGATTGACGCGCGTTATCTGAAGCCCGGGCAGCCTGTCGAAGTCACCTTTAAATTCAAGCCGGGAGAAGTGTATGCGGGAAAGGTGGAGGCGATTCTGCAAGCGACCTCGGCAGGGCAGGTACAAACCTCTGGCACCGCGGTGACGCCGAAGAGCATCGAAGCCGGGCCATTCGTTGTCCGCGTGCGATTGGATGACGCAGCCTTTGCGGCAAGTCTGCCGGCGGGGAGCGTGGGAGCCGCCGCAATCTTCACTGATCACGTCAAGGCCGCCCATGTGATCCGGAAAGTGCTGCTTCGCCAGATCGCGATTACAAACTACCTCAACCCCTTCTGATCAACCGCACGGAAGTTTGACGCGTCCCACGTTTCGTCCTCACACTGACCGACGACCCGCCCGATCGTCATCATCTGCTGATCCGTTTGGCATCAATACGTAACGTCTTGACTCTTGAGGCGAGCGTGGTGGGCTTGATCCCAAGCAACTCGGCAGCGCCGCCAGCTCCCGAAACCTTGCCGTTTGCAGCTTTCAGCGCGGCAAGGATGTTGGCTTTCTCCTGCGCGCGCAGCTCGCTGTCAGTCATGATCGGAGCGAGCGCCATCGGATGCGTCTCCACGGGCCGCACCGATTGAAGAGGAGAATCCGGCAGATCGATCCAGAGCCGCCCCTTGCGCGAAAGAATGCTCGCGCGCTCGATAACATTCTGCAGTTCTCGAACGTTTCCGGGCCAGTCGTAGCGCGACAGCTTTCGCACATCAGATTCCAACAGCCTCAGATTCGCCTTCGATGCTTTTCCGTCAGCCATCAGAAAATGCTGTGCCAGAAGAGGGATATCTTCGCGACGATCGCGCAACGGAATCGACTCGATAGGAAAAACATTGAGACGAAAATACAGGTCTTCGCGAAAACGCCCCTGTTGAACTTCGCGCTTCAGATCGCGGTTGGTCGCGGCGATCACGCGCACGTCGACCGAACGGGTCCGCTCCTCGCCCACACGTTCAAAATGGCCCTCCTGCAAAACGCGCAGTAGCTTTCCCTGAAGCTCCAGAGGAATTTCACCGACCTCGTCGAGAAAAAGCGTACCGCCGCTTGCAAGTCCGAACCTGCCGATACGGTCGCGCAACGCGCCCGTAAACGCGCCCTTGGCATGACCGAAGAACTCGCTTTCGAACAATTCGCGCGGAATCGCCGCGCAATTCACGCGGATCAACGGCCGGTCCTGACGATTGCTGGCCTCGTGGATGGCGCGGGCAATCAACTCCTTGCCGGTCCCTGATTCGCCAGTGATCAGCACCGAAGCATCGGTGGGCGCAACCAGACTGACTTGCCTCAGAATGTTTTGAATCGCGTCAGAACGACCGATGATGCCGCGCGCGTTGGTCTCGATTTTGATTTCTTCCTGCAGATACGCATTTTCAAGTTCAAGCCGCTCCCTCAGCCGGTCGACCTCGGTCAGGGCGATGCGAAGCTGCTCATCGGCTTCCCGGCGCTGACTGACGTCACGAAACACCACGACCGCGCCGACGACGACATTGCGGTCACGGATCGGCGTTGATGTGTATTCGACCCAGATCGGTGTGCCGTTTTTGTGCCAGAACACCTCGTCGACCACGTTGTGAATCGCACCGTCACGAAATGCCGCGTAGATGGGGCAATCCTCATTTTGATAATGGCGTCCGTCATGGTGCGTATGATGGACGATGGAGTGGATGTCGCGACCGACCAGCTCGACGGCCGACCAGCCCAGAATCCTTTCGGCGGCCGGATTGAAGAACGTGGTTTTTCCCTCCGCGTTCACTCCGTAGATCCCCTCCCCGGCGGCGCTCAGGATCAGCTGGTTCTCACGCTCGATGTCCTGGAACACGCGGTCGGCCTGTTTCCAGCCATCAATTCCCGCGCGCATGTAGTCGGCGGCGGCGGCATCCACCTCACGGCGCTGGCGTTCATCGAGATCGGAAATCGACAGCAGGATGAGCGGCGCCTCTCCTTGTGGCACGATGCTGCCTGCGTACTCGACACGAAGCTCCTGGCCAGCTGCATGGCGCGGCGTCAGTGACCGCGTCCGGTAAGACCCCTGCGACAAAACAGCCTGAGTGAAAACAATGATCCCCGGGAGCTGTTCAGGATGAAGCGTCGTGATCTTCAATCCCAGCAGGAGATCTTTGTCATAGCCGAGGAAGGCGCAGGCGGCAGCGTTGGCGTCGACAATGCGATCTTCCTTCAAATCAAGCAGCAGCATGGGGTCAGCGGCGCAATCAAACGCCCGCGCCGCGGCAGATTCGCCCGAGAAAACGTGTTGCCCTCTATGCATCCCGATATTTCGTAATTTTGTTTACGAGATTTCGTATATCACGAAATCTCGTAAAGGGCACTGATTCGTTATCGCATTGAAGTCTTGGGAGTTTATTCCACACGCGCGCTGGCACAGCGTTTGCGTAATCCAACTCAGGCGAACCTGAGGTGGGGACTTTCAGATGTCGACATTCAACGATCCTTTCAACGCAAAAACGGAACTGACGACCGGTTGCAATTGCGGCCGGCACGCCTCGCAGGGCGAGCACGATCGCGACGCCGCGACTCTCCAGTGTGCGCCCGCCGACAACCTTGAATCGACTTATGAGAATGTCGTCGCGTCCGCGGTGATGCGCGCGATGTTCCCGCACGATGTCGCGCGACGCACATTTTTGAAGTCGGTCGGCGCATCGGCCGCACTGGCCGCGATCTCACAATTCTTCCCGCTGAAAACCGCCACTGACGTATTTGCAGCGGGCGCTCCGTTGGAAAAAACCGATCTCAAGATCGGCTTCATTCCAATTACCTGCGCGACGCCGATCATCATGGCCCATCCGATGGGCTTCTACGCCAAGAATGGCCTTAACGTTGAGGTCATCAAGACGGCCGGATGGGCTGTGATCCGCGACAAAACCATCAACAAGGAATACGACGCGGCGCACATGCTCTCGCCAATGCCGCTGGCACTCACGATTGGCGCCGGCTCCAACCCGATCCCCTACACCATGCCGGCAGTGGAGAACATTAACGGTCAGGCGATCACGCTGTCGCTCAAGCACAAGGACAACCGCGACCCGAAGAACTGGAAGGGATTTAAGTTCGCAGTCCCGTTCGATTATTCGATGCACAATTATCTGCTGCGTTACTATCTTGCCGAGCACGGCATCGACCCGGATACCGACGTGCAGATCCGCTCCGTGCCGCCGCCGGAAATGGTTGCGAACCTGCGCGCAGACAACATCGATGGCTTCTTGGGCCCCGATCCGATGAACCAGCGCGCGGTCTATGACAATGTGGGCTTCATCCACATCCTGTCGAAGGATATCTGGGAAGGCCACCCGTGCTGCGCGTTCGCCGCATCGAAGGAATTCGTCACCACGATGCCCAATACATACGGGGCGTTACTGAAATCGATCATTGATGCGACCGCGTTCGCGCACAAGGCGGAAAACCGCAAGCAGATCGCCGAGGCCATCGCTCCGGCGAACTACCTGAATCAGCCGCCGATCGTGCTGGAACAAATTCTGACCGGCACCTTCGCAGATGGTCTAGGCTCCATCGTCAAACAGCCCGAGCGTGTCGATTTCGATCCGTTCCCATGGCAGTCCTTCGCGGTTTGGATCCTGACGCAGATGAAGCGCTGGGGACAGATCAAGGGCGATGTGGACTACGACAAGGTCGCGCAGGAAGTGTTCCTCGCAACCGACACCGCAAGGCTGATGAAGGACGTCGGACTCACCCCACCCGCTGCGACGACAAAATCGTTCGTTGTCATGGGCAAGACATTCGACCCGTCAAAGCCGGACGAATACCTGAACAGCTTCAAGATCAGGAAGGCGAGCTGACGCCGTGGCATCCCTCCGACTTCGCGCTGCCGTCGTGTCGGTTCTGATTCTGGTTGCGTTTCTTGGGGCGTGGCAGCTTGCCACGCGTCCCAGTGGCAAGATCGCGAATCTCGATCCCGAATACGCCAAGCTGCTGGGCACAACGGCCACGCAGGGCACCTCTGCAATGCCGGGGCCGCTCGATGTCGGCGCGAAGCTCTGGGAGCAGGTCAGAAATCCGTTCTACGACAAGGGACCGAACGACAAGGGGCTTGGGATTCAGCTCGGATATTCGATTGCGCGCGTACTGCTCGGCTATTCGATCGCCGTGCTGGTCGCGATCCCGCTCGGATTTCTGATCGGCATGTCCCCGCTACTCAGCATGGCGTTCGATCCGTTCATCCAGATTCTCAAGCCGATCTCTCCGCTGGCCTGGATGCCGCTGGCGCTCTACACCATCAAGGACTCCAATACGTCGGCGATTTTCGTGATCTTCATTTGCGCGGTGTGGCCGATGCTGATCAACACCGCCTTCGGCGTTTCCTCGGTCCGCAAGGAATGGATCAACGTCGCACGCACCCTTGAAGTCGGTCCGGTCCGCCGCGCATTTACGATCATTCTGCCCGCCGCTGCTCCGACGATCCTCACCGGCATGCGAATCTCGATCGGCATTGCCTGGCTGGTCATCGTCGCGGCCGAGATGCTGGTCGGCGGCACAGGCATCGGATATTTCGTTTGGAACGAGTGGAATAACCTCTCCATCACCAACGTGATCATCGCGATCCTTCTGATCGGCCTGATCGGCATGATCTTCGATCAGATCCTGGCGCGGTGCACGCGGCTGGTCACATTTCCGGAGTAGGTGCCATGTCCGGTTTTATTTCGATTGAAGACATCGCGCGCCGTTATCCCGTCCCCGGCAAATCGGAGACCGCGACGGTATTCGAGCATCTGTGGATGTCGCTTGAGCGCGGCGAATTCGGATGCATCATCGGTCACTCCGGTTGCGGCAAGACGACCGTATTGAACATCCTCGCCGGCCTCGATATGCCAAGCGAGGGCGCCGTGATCGTCGATGGACAAGCCATTGACGGCACCAGCCTCGACAGAGCAGTGATCTTCCAGAGTCATGCGCTGCTTCCCTGGCGCACCGTGATGGGCAACGTCTGCTACGCCGTGGCATCGAAATGGCCGAAATGGAGCCGGGCCGAGATAAGGGCCCACGCGCAGCAATTCATCGACCTCGTGGGCCTGACCGGCTCGGAAGCCAAACATCCCTCGCAGCTGTCGGGCGGCATGAAACAGCGCGTTGGAATCGCCCGCGCGCTGTCGATTTCGCCGAAGATTCTCCTGATGGACGAGCCGTTTTCCGCACTTGATGCGTTGACGCGCGGGACCCTTCAGGACGAGGTTCGCCGCATCTGCGTGGAGAGCGGCCAGACGACGTTTATGATCACTCATGACGTGGATGAAGCGATCTATCTTGCGGATAAGATTTTCCTCATGACGAACGGTCCGAAAGCCGTTCTTGCCGAAGTCATCGAGAACCCTCTTCCGAAGGACCGGGTGCGAATCGACCTTCACCGGCATCCCCTTTATTACGCAACGCGCAATCACATCATCGACTTCCTCGTCACCCGCAGCAAAACGTTCTCCGATCCGTCCCGCGATCCGAAGAAGGTTCCTGTGGTACGGCCGGGCATCAATGAACCTGTGATCGTATCGTCCTCATCAGGCGAGGCAAAACGTCCTGTCACCATCCAGAGTCACCTCAAATAACCAAGAAACGGAGTTTAGATATGAAACGAACCGACCTCACCGAGAAGCTGCTCGATATCAAGCGCGAGAAAGGCTGGAGCTGGAAATATATCTGCCAGGAAATCGGCGGCCACTCGGAGGTGCTGATCGTCGGCGCGATTCTCGGCCAGATGAAGCTGACCAAGCCGCAGGCCGAGAACGCCGCCAAGCTGTTCGGATTGTCGAAGACAGAACAAGCGATGATCAACGAGATTCCGATGCGCGGCGAGGGCGTGACCATGCCTCCGACCGACCCGCTGATCTATCGGCTTTACGAGCTGGTGATGGTCAACGGACCGGCATGGAAAGCGCTGATCGAAGAAGAATTCGGCGACGGCATCATGTCGGCGATCGATTTCGATATGGCGATGGAACGGCTGGCCAACCCGAAGGGCGACCGCGTCAAGATCACGATGTCGGGCAAGTTCCTGCCCTACAAGTATTATGGCGCGACCGGCAACAATGCCGAATACGGCTTCAAGGAAGACTGAGTTCATCCTTTTCGCAGGCAGCCTGATCCAGGGCGGCGTATTGATTGAATCCTTGTGAACGGCGCTCCTCGCCGGACACTCGCGGCTCATTCAATACGTCGTTTTCGGTTCGAGATCGTATGGACGCCACGTCGGACTTGACCGGACAGCAGCGGCGACAGACACCATCAGCCGCTGCCACATGGGGCCATTGTCTGCTGTTTTGGCTCGATTGCCCGTCGTCCTGATGTATGTTGTTCGTAACCAGACGGCGTCGATGCGGGATGAGGGCATGACCGGCGAAACGATCGGCGACTATCTCATTCGGCGACTCCATGAAGAGGATGTCGGCCACGTTTTCGGTGTGCCGGGCGATTTTGTCCTCGGCCTGTTCAAGAAGCTGGAAGACAGCCCCCTCAAGATCATCAACACCTGCGACGAACAGGGCGCGGGATTTGCGGCGGACGCTTACGCCAGACTGCGCGGTCTGGGCGTTGTCTGCATCACCTATGCGGTCGGCGGCCTCAAGGTCGTCAACGCAGTGGCGCAGGCTTTCGCAGAATGGTCGCCGGTCGTGGTCGTCAGCGGCGCCCCCGGTATTGGCGAACGGGTGCACGGGTCAATGATCCATCACACCGTGCGGGACTTCGACAGCCAGCGTAAGGTTTTCAGCGAGCTGACAGTCGCGACCGTGGTTCTGGATAATCCCGCCACAGCGGCAAGCGAGATTGACCGTGCACTCAAGCTCGCCCGCAGACACAGCCGCCCCGTTTACATCGAATTGCCGCGCGACATGGTTTCGGTCGAACTTCTGCCTGGGCGCGAGTACGTTCTACCCGCGGAGACAAGCGATGCGGAGGTGCTTCGCTTTGCCATAGCGGAAGCGGTCGAAAAGATTGGCTCCGCGAAGCGCCCGGTCATTCTCGCTGGACTGGAAATCCATCGCTTTGGCTTGCAACACGCCCTCGCCAAATTCGCACATGCAACCGGCATCCCCGTTGCCGCAACGCTCGGCGGAAAATCGGTCTTCGCCGAATCGGACCTCCTCTATCTTGGCCTTTACGAGGGCGCCATGGGATCCGACGCGGTGCGCGACTATGTCGAGCAGAGTGATTGCGTGATTCTGCTCGGCGCCATGCTGACCGACATCAACCTTGGCATTTACACCGCTCACATCGATCGGAGCTCAAGCATCTATGCCGGCAAGGACCGCGTCAGCGTCGGCTTCCGCAGTTACGACGGCGTTCTGATGGAAGACTTTATGCAGGCGCTCTCGGAGCACAGCTGGACCATACGACGGCCCGCTGATTTCGAACATCTAAAACACCCGGGCCCGTTTGCCGCAGGCGAACGCCCGATGACGGTGGCCGCGCTGTTTCATCAGATCAATGCATTTCTCCGGGAGGATATGGTCGTCATTGCCGATCCCGGAGATGCGCTGTTCGGCGCCGGTGATCTCTACATTCACGACGGCACCCATTTCCTTGCTCCGGCCTATTACTGCTCGCTCGGCTTTGCGATACCCGCGGCGATCGGGATGGCGGCAGCGGCTCCAAACCTGCGCCCGCTCGTGCTGGTCGGCGACGGCGCATTCCAGATGACAGGAATGGAGTTATCGACGATCGCGCGCTACGGCATGAATCCAATCGTCATCGTCCTCGACAATGACGGCTACGGCACCGAACGGCCGATGCTCGACGGCGCATTTAACGATGTTCACCGTTGGAATTTTGCAGAAATCCCCTTGGTTCTTGGCGCAGGCCTGGGGATCAAAGTCGGAACCGAGACGGAGATGGCCGCGGCGCTGGAGCGAGCCGGGACCAACCTACAAAGCTATACCCTGATCCAGGTCATGCTGGAGCGCAATGACCATTCCCCGGCGTTGTCACGTCTCGCCGCGCGTCTTGGAGAGCGCGTCGCAAAGCGCAGTTGAAGGCCGCGCCTGAATGAGCATTTAAGGCAGCTGGATTCAAAAACAATCAGGCACGCGGCGGCCGACGCCGATCGTGGAACCATTCGCGATATTTCAACATATCAGCGCGTTGTGCTGCGGGTGCATGCTTCTTGCAGGTCGCTGCTTCGTCGCTCTTCTCGGCAGCGCCCCAGCGCAATTCCACGCAATCGTTGACGTTGTAGGCCATCTCGAGCGCAGACACGCGATCGACGATATCCTTCAACGGCACGGTCCAGGGCGATCCGTCGCTGCGGGTATAGGTGATCTTCCGCGTCGCCAGCTCGGAAGCCAGTTCGTTCTGAAGATCGGCTTTTACGTCGGCCGTGCTTCTTGTCGCCGGCATTGCGTACCGATCTGAGCGTCGGGCGACGCGGTCCGGAAAGCCGCGTACAACATCGATGGCGATCAGCAGTCGCAGATCGCGAGACGGAGTCGCAAAGTCCTCCCAAGCTCCCGTGGTCTCGAAGATCGCGGGCCCTTTCGGCATCGCCGCCTCGCCCTTGCCGCTGTTCAGGAATTTCCGGCCGTTTTCAACCGAAGTCACGCGTGCCTGCACCTGCTCGTCGAGGGCGGTGATCACCTCTTTCATCGCGCTCGATGGGTCGAGCGGCTCTGGTGACATCACATCGTCCATGCGATCGTAAAACGCCTCGACACTCAGCTTCGACTGTTCGGGTGAGTAGTTCGCGTATTGCGGATTCTTTGCGATCTCGTCGTTAGTCAATCGCCTCAAGGCGCCGCCGCTGTCACGCACAATTGGCCGGAAATGCTTGAAACCGGGACCGCCAAGGGCGGGGTCCTGCGCAAACAGGAAATTGCCGCGCCAGAACCGCTTGATCGCCACCGTGCCGTCCGGCTGGGCGTCCGCGGCCAGGAAAACGCCCGCGCTTGTGCCAGTCTGCGCCACACGCTTGGTCAACATCAGCACATGACCGTAAGGGTCCGCATAGATGGTGCCGGGCCGCAACGCATCCTGCGTCAGAGGCACCGGATAGTAATCCGCGTTGCTGTCGGTCGCGAGCGTACGTCCCGATCCGGAGTGCACCGCATCGCCGATAATTGGAATGTATTGCGCAAACGAGGCAGCAAGCCCGAGGCGCTTTGGTGCAGGCTCGACCGATACCGGCGTGACCGGCAACTGTCCGTTTGAGCTTTCGATCTGCTGCGCCTTCGGTACGCGCGCCGTCGTATCCGGATTTTCGATGTTGAACCATTGCGGGCATCGCGGAGCCGCGCCCCCGCCGCCGCGCGTGCATTTCGAATAACCGAATGGCAAACCCAACTTGAACGCAAAATAAGCGCGCAGGAAATATGGCATGTCCGCGCAGTCTGGCTTCAAGACGACGTTCATCTCGTCTTCCCTGAGGCCCAGATAATTGAACAACAGGTTACGCTGCGGATCGCGCAAAATCACATGTAACGCCGGCCAGGATGGCGGAGAGTCCAGCGGCGCATCGAACAGCTTTTCGATCCATGCCGAATACAGATCTTCCGTCTTGCGATCCCACGCCCGGCGCACCGGCCAGACGCTTCCCGCCACGGATGTCGGCCGTGGCGGCTCAATGTCGCGCACAGCAATATCCCGCGTCATCGTCGTGCATCCCGCGGCGGCACGACTGCGCGTCAACGAAGCATGCCATGTGCCCGCGCCCGGAGATTTGACCTCGGCAAACCAGAAATAGGGCGGGCCGCCTTGCGTGGTGTGCGACGTCGCCGCAACCTCTCCATCAGGTCCGATCAGCGACAACCCACCATCGAGCGGCTTCTCGGAAGTGACGACCACGCGAAGCGGCGCACCTTTCCATGGAGATGCCGGCGAGGACAACACCGCGATGTCGGCGTCGTCACACGTGCTGGCGACTGTTTGCGCTTTCGCGCCCAGCGGTGAAAGGCCAAGAGCGACGATCGCACCCGCGACTGGCAGGATTCGTTTCAATACAGGAAGCCGGCTGGATGGAACCACTTGCGCCCCCAATTGTCTGTCGCGAGGGCCGCAATATCGCAAAAGTTTGTGGCAAAATCCATCGCGGCCAGGGGCGTATTTTGCCGTTACCGCACGATCGGAACCAGTGGAACCCCGGTTTAGACTGATGGGCTTATGATCCGGTGATGCCGCGCTCGCTGTCCGAAGCCTCGGCCGTCGCCTCTTCGATATGGAAACGCTTGATCAGGGGCATCTGGCAGGCGGCGAAGATCGCGGTGATCGGCAGAACGCCAAACGCCTTGAAACTGACCCAGACATCCGTCGTTTGAGTCCGCCAGACGATTTCATTCAGCACGGCCATGAAAAGGAAAAACAGCGACCATCGTAATGTCAGACGGCGCCAACCCTCAGGCGTGAGGTTGAACACCTGATCGAACATTACGGCGATGAATGAGCGGCCAAGCAGAAGCCCAATCCCGAGCGTCAGCGCGAACAGGCCATACACAATCGTCGGTTTGACCTTGATGAAAGTCTCATCGTGGAGAAACAGCGTGAGGCCGCCGAAAACCAAAACGATCACCGCGGTGACGATGGCCATCAGCGGCACGTGTCGCGTAACGACGTAGGAAGCGATAATCGCAGCAACGATTGCAGCCATGAACGCGCCGGTCGCCACGAATAAATTGAACTTGGCGTTTGCCACGAAGAACACGATCAGCGGACCGAGTTCGGTGGCAAGCTTGAACAGCGGATGTGGTTGGTTTTTTGTCATGCGTCCTGTCCGGCTATCGCCCGCGCAAAATCGTCCGCAGCAAACGGCGCGAGGTCATCGATTCCTTCGCCGACACCGATGAAGTGCACCGGAAGTTTATATCGCTCGGCGAGAGCGACGAGAATGCCGCCCCGCGCGGTACCGTCGAGCTTTGTCATCACAAGACCCGTGACGCCCGCAGTCTTCTGGAATGCATCGACCTGTGACAAAGCGTTCTGGCCGACTGTCGCGTCAAGCACGAGCAGCACCGCATGTGGCGCGCTGGTATCGACCTTCTTGATGACGCGAGCGACTTTTTCAAGTTCGACCATCAGCTCTGCCTTGTTTTGCAGGCGTCCTGCGGTGTCGATCAGCAGCACATCACGATTATCCGCTTTCGCTGCGCTATAAGCCTCAAACGCCAGGCTCGCCGAGTCCGATCCCTGCGCACGCGCGACCACGGGTACGTTGCTGCGCTCGCCCCAGACCTTGAGTTGTTCAATCGCCGCTGCACGGAATGTGTCGCCCGCCGCCATCATGACCTTGCGGCCTTCGCCGGTGAACTTCGCCGCAAGCTTGCCAATGGTCGTGGTCTTGCCCGATCCGTTGACGCCGACCACGAGAATGACGAACGGCTTTTGTTCCTCATCGATCACCAGAGGCTTGGCAACGACCGACAGGACCTTGCCGACTTCAGCGGCAACAACCGTCTGCACGTCTTCGGCTGACACAGCCTTGTCAAACCGGCCCTCGCCGACCTTTGCGGCAATGCGCGAGGCGACCTCGGTTCCAAGATCCGCGCGCAGCAGCACATCCTCGATGTCATCGACCATCGCTCGATCGAGCTTGCGCTTGGTGACCAGATCGGCGAGCGCGGTGCCGATTGAACTCGACGTGCGCTTAAGCCCTGCGGACAATCGCCGCCACCAGCTCAATTTGGTCTGTTCCTGCGTGTTTTCGGTCATATGTCGATTGTGGACTGAGGAAGCCGTGTGTTACCCGGTTCGGACACGAAACAAAAGCCAATCCGGGACATGGACACTCCGCAGCCGACACCAGACGAGATTCAGGCAAGCGTGCTTCACCGCGACGGCCTGATGCTGGTGATCGACAAGCCCGCGGGCATTGCGGTGCATCGCGGCCCGAAAGGGGGGCCCAATCTCGAGGCTTCGTTCGACGCCCTGCGCTACGGCCTGCCGCGCCCGCCGGTGTTGGCCCATAGGCTCGACCGCGACACCTCCGGTTGCCTGGTGCTCGGTCGCCACCGCAAGGCAACAGCTTCGCTCGGTCTGCTGTTCAAGCACGGCAAAATCGGGAAGACCTACTGGGCCGTGGTCGAGGGCGGCCCGACGGATGACGAGGGCGAAATCAATATTCCGATTGGCCGGCTCGATGCCGAACGCGGCTGGTGGCAGAAGCCCGACCCGAATGGCCTCCCCTCGCTGTCACGCTGGAAAGTGATGGGACGCAGCCAGAAAAACGGCGATGACCTGACATGGCTGGCGCTCGAACCGGTCACCGGACGCACGCATCAATTGCGCGTGCATTGCGCGGCGATGGGCTTTCCGATTGTCGGAGACAACATCTACGGCAGCGGTCCGCGCTTTGGCGAACCGAGTCTGCATCTTCATTCGCGCGAGATCGTCGTTCCTCTCTCGAAGAACAAACCGCCGGTCCGTGTCACGGCGCCCGCGCCGATGCATCTGCATCAGCGACTGGCGGCGTGCGGCTGGTCTTCAACGATGGAGCCACTCGCGGCAAACGCGGGCGGCGCATCCGGTGTCAGCTATGATGAACCTCGCGGACCAATTCCAGCCACGCCTTAGCGGCCCCTGACAGGTACGCGCCCCGGCGCCAAGCCATGGCCATGATCCATTCGGTGTCCGGCTCATCGAGCAGAACATACCCCACGGCAGGTTCGGGGCGCTGAATTGCGATCATTCGCGGAAGAAACGTGATCCCGAGGCCCGCGGCAACCAGCCGCACCATGAAATCGATCTGCGTACTGAAGACCGCAATGCTGGGCTCGATGCCGGCCTTGCGGCTTGCGTCCAGAATGATGTGATGCAGGGAGAAGCCGCTGTCGAAAAGGATAAAGGGCGTATCCTTGATGTCGCTGAGCGTGACCGTGTCTCTTCCCCGCAGCGGATGATTCGGAGGCAGCAACGCCATCAGCGGATCACTGCTCACCATCTGCCACTCGAAATCTTCCGAAGTCGGCAGCAAGGCGCCCGCAAAGTCGATCTCGCCCGCACGCAGGCTTTCGGTCAGTTGCGCGCTGCCGTGTTCAACGAGTTTCACTTCGATTCCCGGATAGCGTTGGCGATAGATCGCGAACAACGGCGCGAACAAGGTACTGCTTCCGACGGGCGGCAAGCCGAGCCGCAATGTCCCACGCTTGAGGCCGCGAATTTCGTTGAGTTCGGTGAGCAGATCGTCACGATCAGCCAGCAGTTTCACGCCGCGCCGGTATACGACCTCGCCCGCGGCGGTCAGCACACTGCGATGTCCAATGCGATCCAGAAGCGGCGTTCCGACTTCATCCTCAAGCTGCTTCACCGCCTTGCTGATGGTGGACTGGGTCGCAAACACTGTCTTGGCCGCCTGGGAAAACCCTCCTTGGCGGACAACCTCCACAAAAGCACGCAGCGGCCGGAATTCCATTATTATTCCATAATAGAATTATATGTATGAAATCAATTCATTTTCATCATGTTGCTATGCAATATATATTGGGCTGATCGAAACCGCCGCGAGCACACCATGAGCCCCCAGGTCAGAACCGCCCGATTTGTCCGCCACAGCGCGATTCTGCAGGCCGGAATCGTGATCGCGTTCTGGCTGCTAGGCGAGGCGGCCGTCCGCATCGCCCATCTGCCCTTTCCCGGAGCCCTGATTGGGCTTGCACTGCTGATCGTTCTGCTCGCCACTCGCCGGATGAAGCTCTCAACAGTCCAGCGCGGCGCCAAACTGCTGCTGGCCGATATGCTGCTGTTTTTCGTTCCTGCTGTGCTGGTGGTTCTCAACCATCAGGAATTCCTCGGCCTCACCGGCCTGAAAATCCTCGCCGTGATCCTCACAAGCACCACGGCCGTGATGGTCGTCACCGTTTTTGCGGTCGACCGATGCTACCGCTGGAGGCTCGCCCGTGTCCCCGTCGCATCACGCTCTCGTTGAGACCAGCCTCCAGGTTCTTCTCTGGTCCACCATCACGATTGCTTTCTACTGGCTCTCCAAGAGGATCTACAGGACGTGGCCGCAGTGGTGGCTATCGCCGCTTGCCGTGACACCGATTCTGATCGGCATCGTGGTGCTCTCGCTGCATGCGTCCTATGGCGATTACATCCGCGGCACCAAATGGCTGCTGTTGCTGCTCGGCCCGGTGACGGTCGCATTCGCAATCCCGATTTATGAACAGCGCGAGCTGATCCGCAATCAGTGGCCCGTTCTTTTGATCGGCATGATTGTGGGGAGCGTCACATCCATCGTGACAAGCTGGGGCATGGCCTCGCTGGTCGGACTGGACGGCACACTGCGCCTGAGCCTGCTGCCGCGATCGATCAGCACACCATTCGCAATGGAGGTCTCCGGGGAAATCGGCGGCATTCCCGATCTGACCGCGGTCTTCGTGGTGATCACCGGCATTGCCGGCGCGGCTCTTGGTGATTTGATTCTTTTCCGTTTTCCGCTCATCTCGTCACTGTCGCGCGGCGCGCTGTTCGGGATCGGAGCCCATGGCGCTGGCACCGCACGCGCCCGTGAAATCGGCGATGAGGAAGGCGCCATCGCCGGACTTGTGATGGTGCTGGTCGGCCTGCTGAACGTGCTGGCTGCTCCGCTGATCGCCCATCTTCTGAAGTGATCAGGACGCGGCCAACCCCCGCCCGGCGGCCGCGGATTGTAATCGGCCATCGCGATACCCGCCGATCACAAGAGAGCGGACTTCGCCCGCTCTGCCATCGCGAACCTCGACCGGAAAAAAGTGCACAGTGCGGCCTTGCGTTTCGCTCTCCACCAGGACCTGACGCGTCGCGCCGACCTCACGCGCAAGCGCGCGCGCTAGCGCGGCCTCTCCTGTGCCGCGCAGACGCTTGGCGCGCTCCTTGATCAGGCGGCCATCGACTTGCGGCATCTTCGCAGCCGGCGTGCCGGGCCGCGGCGAATAAGGAAACACGTGCAGGAAGGTGAGATCGCATTCCTCGATCAGGGAGCGCGAGCGCTCGAACATTTCGTCGGTTTCGGTAGGGAAGCCGGCTATGATGTCGGCGCCGAACACTACATCCGGCCGCAGGCGACGCACCTGCGCACAGAATGCAATCGCGTCTACGCGCGAATGCCTGCGCTTCATTCGCTTAAGGATCAGGTCGTCACCCGATTGCAGCGATAGATGCAGATGCGGCATCAGCCGTTCGTCAGTCGCGATCGCGTCGAGCAGATCACCATCGGCCTCAATGGAATCGATTGAGGACAACCGCAGCCGTTTCAGTTCCGGGACATGCTTGAGGATCTGCTTGATCAACGCTCCGAGTTTCGGCGCACCGGGAAGATCGGTGCCATAGCTCGTAATATCGACACCCGTGAGAACGATCTCTACATGCCCGGCCTCGACCAGTGCACGCACCTGATCGACCACCGCGCCCATCGCGACGGAGCGCGAGTTACCACGTCCATAAGGAATGATGCAGAACGTGCAGCGATGGTCGCATCCGTTCTGTACCTGGACAAACACGCGCGGCAGCCCATTGCGGAATCCCTCCAGCATATGCGGCGCCATCTCACGCACGGCCATGATGTCTGCGACTGCAACCTTCTGTTCGCGCGACAGGTCGAACCGCGAGGTCTCAAACAAGGTCTGTGTCGCAGCCCAAGCCGTCGCGCGCATCTTTTCATCGTTGCCAAGCACCCGATCGACTTCCGGCATTTCAGCAAACATCTGCGGCTGGGTCTGCGCTGCGCAGCCGGTCACGATGATGCGCCGTTCCGGATTGTCGCGCCGAAGTTTGCGGATTGCCTGACGTGCCTGCGCCACAGCCTCATTGGTGACCGCGCAGGTGTTGACGACGAACGTGTCCGAAATCCCGGCGAGGGAAGCCTCGCGGCTGATGACTTCCGACTCAAAGCCGTTGAGGCGGCATCCGAAGGTGATGACCTCGACCGCCATGGTCAGGCGACGTTTGCGAACAACGCCGGATCGAAGCGGCCTTCATATTCCAGCACCGCGGGACCGGTCATCAGCACATGATCGTCGCTCTCGCGCCAATCGATGGTGAGCTCGCCGCCCGGCAGCGTCATACGAACGACGCGCGCGGTCCGGCGGAGACGCGCCGCGGCGACCGCGGTGGCGCAGGCTGCCGAGCCGCAGGCCTTGGTCAAGCCCGCACCGCGCTCCCAGGTGCGCATCTCGATGTGATCGCGATCGACAATGTGCGCGAGCGTAATGTTGGCGCGTTCGGGGAAGATCGGGTGATTTTCCAGCAACGGCCCGAAGCGCGCGAGGTCGTAGGCCTCAATATCCTCGACCCAGAAGATCGCGTGCGGATTTCCCATGCTGACGACGGACGGTGAGTGCAGCACCGGCGCGTCGATCGGCCCGATCTGCAATTCGATGTAGCGGGTGTCGCGGAATTCCTCGGCCAGCGGAATGTCCTGCCAGCCGAACTTCGGCACGCCCATATCCACCGTATAAAGTCCCGGCTCGGGCCCCTGCCAGCAGTTGAGGAGCCCAGCCCTGGTTTCGAACGTCGCCGCGTGCTCGCCGCTCGCGGAAAACACGCGCTCGGCGACACAGCGCATCCCGTTGCCGCATGCGCCCGCTTCGGACCCGTCATTGTTGTAGATACGGATAAAGGCGCTGGTCCCGGGCAGACGCGGCTTCTGCAGGACCATGAGCTGATCGTACGGCACGCCATTCGTCGCGGCGATCGCCCGCGCCTCGGCGGTGCTGACGCCTGCACCCGAGTCACGCAGATCGACCACGACGATCTCGTTGCCGATCCCGTTCATTTTCGCGAAATTGTGGTTGCCGAGCGCGCTCATGGTCATAATCCCAGCGCCTTATATGGCGAAGATTCCGCAAATGACCAGCCGGAAAAGCACCGGGCAGCGACATCACCCGCTCTCTTATCTGTCATGAGACGAGGATTTTTGCCCATGCTACGCTGCATTCCCGATGTTCGGACCCAATGGAGATTTGAATGACCCTGCCTGGAATGTCCCGGCCCGTTTCGCCGGTTGTGTTGGCCCTTGCGGCGACATTGATGGCAGCCCCACCCGCTTTCGCTCAATCTCCCGCACCAACGCCACCGGCCGTTTCTGACAAGTCTGCAACAACGGCGGCGCCTCCGGCCGCGGCGACGCCCGCGCCTGTGGCATCTGAACCGGCGACGCCTGCACCCGTGACGCCGCCGTCACCCGGAGCTTCCCAGGCTACGCCCGCCCCCCCGGCTACACCCCCCGCAACTTCCACCCCGGCAGAAGCACCACCGGCGATCCCGCCGGCTGCCGAAACGCCGGCAGCAAGCCCGCCGCTCAAGACCGAGGCCGCAGAGCCTTTCGGGGACGAAGTCACGTTGACCGGAAAAAAGGTTCTGGCGCTAAAGAGCAAAGCCGTCTGGGACACCGCCTTCGAGACGTTGACGGAGTCGATCAAAACGCTGACCAACCTGCTTGCCAAGCAGAAGATTGCCCCCGCCGGCCCCATCCTGATCGTCTATACCTCGACCGATGACGCCGGTTTCACGTTTCAGGCAGAAATCCCGGTCGATCAGGATCCAAAAAATCTTACGAAGGACATGGTCATCACGCAATCGCCTGAGGGCAAGATGCTGAAGTTCGTCCACCATGGCTCCTACGACAACATGGACAACACCTACGAGGCGATCACCAACTATCTCGACGACAAGAAGCTCGAAGCGAGGGACATGTTCATCGAGGAATACGTCACTGATCCGCTCAAGGTTGAAGAGGACAAGCTCGTCATCAATGTCTTCGTGCCGTTAAAGTAAGAGGCCGATCATGATGCGTTACGTCGCTGCCGCCATGCTTGTCGCCATGGCTTTGAATCCCGCAATGGCTGACACCGATCCTCCCTCGGTGTCGGTTTCAGGCGAAGCAACGATCGCGGTCGCGCCCGACCGCGCCGAGATTTCCGCCGGCGTCACCTCTCAGGGCAAAACCGCGAAACAGGCGAGCGAGGTCAACAACAAAGCCATGGGCGATGTTCTGCTCGCATTGAAGGGGGCAGGCGTCGATCAGAAAGACCTTCAGACCTCACAGCTTTCGCTGCAGCCGCTATTCGAAAACCGTAATGCCAATTCCGGCGGCCAGCAGCAGATCGTCGGCTATCGCGCCTCCAATCGCGTCACTGTCAAACTGCGCGACGTTGGAATGGTGGCCAACACCATCGACGCCCTGGTGGGCGCCGGCGCGAACGACATCGATGGCGTGAGTTTCGCGGTTTCACAAACATCGAAACTGCTCGATGACGCCCGCACGAAGGCAATGGACGACGCCCACCGCAAGGCCGAGATCTATGCGCAGGCGGCTGGCATGACGCTCGGGTTGCCGCTCAGTATTTCCGAGGATGGCGCAGCGCCACCGGCAATCTTCCGCAAAATGGCCATGCGCGCCGCAGCCGCGCCTGCGCCCATCGCACCGGGAGAAGACACGCTCCGCGTCAGCGTCAACGTGACTTACGAGCTAAAGCCGAAAACGCCTTGATGCGTGGAGCCGCAGCCCTCAAAGCTCGAAGGTCTGGCCGGGTTTCAGTGCAACGAATTTCTCGGGCGGCAGCTTTGCAGCTTCGCGCGCCCGCACCAGTTCGTTGGCAGGAGCGTCGATCGCCTCGTCGGTGAGCTGAAAGGTGCCATGATGATGCGCCAGTGCCATCTCGGCACCGCAATCGGCCAACGCTTTCACTGCGTCCGATGGATTCATATGCATGTCGCGCATGAACCAGCGAGGTTCGTAAGCGCCGATCGGCAACAAAGCAACGCGCAACGCACCGTATGCCTCGCGGACCCTGCGAAAATGACCGCCGTCGCCATAGCCGGAATCGCCCACCGCATAAATTTTTCCCGCGGGCGTCTCGATCACGAAACTCGCCCACAGCACCTTGTTGCGATCGAACAAACCGCGAGCGCTCCAGTGCCGCGTCGGCGCCAGATAGACCGCGACGCCATTACCGATCTCGACACGCTGGTGCCAGTCGAAAGCCTCGGCACGGATTGCCGCGTCCCCGGTTTTCATCGTGACGTCATTGCCGAGAGGTGTGATGACCCGCGGCGAAAACTTTGCCGCGAGCTTTGACAGCGTCGCCATATCAAGGTGATCGTAATGTCCATGAGTCACCAGCACGACATCGATCGGCGGCAACTTCTCGAACGCGATGCCCGGCGCGTTGACCCGTTTGGGTCCGGCGAATGATACCGGCGAGCAGCGCTCCGACCAGATCGGATCGATGAGGATGTTCAGACCCGCTGTTTGGATCAGCCAGCTGGCGTGGCCCACATACGAGAAGCGGACTTGAGTTCCAGCCACGCTTGAAGGTGGCTCGTCCGAAAATCCACTCGGCGCGTGGGAGGGCCATTGCGCGGGATTTCGAGTGAGCCGCCAGCGAACAAGATCGGTGACGGGTCGTGGTTCTGCGCCATGCGGATCGAAGAAATGCGCCCCGTCGAAATGATCGGACACAGGACCGTCGTAAATTTTCATGCTGGATGCCCACGAGGAAAGGCCCGTGCCGATGGCTGCAAAGCCAGCCAAAAAACCAAAAAAGCCGCGGCGCGAGATTTTCATAAGGCCTGATAGGCCCCAAATAGCGGGGCAAGCAAGTGACAGTTGCGCGACTAAGGGGTTTTAGTCATACAATTCAATGGCTTCCGGTATTTTCTTGACTTTGGCCGGTCAGCGGGGTTTAACCGCCGCAACTTTCGGAAAGATTTTCTTTTCGACCTGCCGACCGGTGCGAGACGCCGGAGGTTAACGCCCGACAGCGCTGTGCGCCCTCGGGCGCAAACGTGTTTGGATTTTAATCTCCTCGCGGAGAAAACGGGTAGAGCGCGGATGTTCGACAATCTGTCGGAACGACTGGGAGGCATTCTCGACAAGCTGACGCGGCGCGGCGCGCTGTCGGAGGCCGATGTCGATGCCGCCATGCGCGAAGTGCGCCGTGCGCTGCTCGAGGCGGACGTCGCACTCGATGTTGTGCGCTCGTTCATCGACAAGGTCCGCGAGCAGGCCATCGGCGCCACCGTCGTTAAATCGGTGACCCCCGGCCAGATGGTCGTGAAGATCGTTCACGACGAACTGGTGGCGACGCTCGGCTCCGACGGACAGGGCATCGATCTCAACGCGCCTGCGCCAGTCGCGATCATGATGGTCGGCCTGCAAGGCTCGGGCAAAACGACAACCACAGCGAAACTCGCCCGCCGCCTGACCCAGCGCGACAAGAAGAAAGTGCTGATGGCGTCGCTCGACGTCTATCGTCCGGCCGCGCAAGAACAGCTTGCTGTGCTTGGCCGCGATCTCTCCATCGAGACGCTGCCTGTCGTCGCAAACCAGCAGCCGCAACAGATCGCGATCCGCGCGTTGCAGGCGGCAAAGCTCGGTGGTTACGATATCGTCCTGCTCGATACCGCCGGACGAACCACGCTCGATGAAGAGATGATGCAGGAAGCCGCCAGCGTGAAGGCCGCTGCGAGCCCGCACGAAGTATTGCTGGTTGCCGACTCCCTGACCGGTCAGGACGCGGTCAACCTCGCCCGCGCATTCGACGAACGGGTTGGGCTCACGGGCATCGTCCTGACGCGGGTGGACGGCGATGGCCGCGGCGGCGCCGCGCTGTCGATGCGCGCCGTAACCGGCAAGCCGATCAAGCTGATGGGCACCGGCGAAAAGACAGATGCACTGGAGGATTTTTTCCCTTCGCGCATCGCTAGCCGCATTCTCGGCATGGGCGACATCGTATCCCTGGTCGAAAAAGCCGCCGCCAATATCGACGCGGAGAAGGCAGCCCGCACCGCGGAGAAAATGCGCAAGGGCAAGTTCGACCTTGCCGATCTGCGCGAACAGTTGTCGCAGATGCAGAACATGGGCGGCATCGGCGGGCTGATGGGCATGCTTCCCGGCGTGGCCAAGATGAAAAACCAGCTGGCCGCCGCAAACCTCGACGAAAAAGTCCTGAAGCGTCAGATGGCGCTGATCGATTCGATGACGCGCGAGGAACGCAAGAACCCCGACATCCTCAAGGCGAGCCGCAAGAAGCGTATCGCAACGGGGGCCGGACTAAGGGTCGAAGAACTCAACAAGCTTCTGAAAATGCACCGGAACATGGCCGACATGATGAAGGCGATGGGCAAAAATGCAGGTGCTGGCAAGCGCGGCCCGATGGCGGGCCTCGCCAACATGATGGGAATTGGCGGCGGCATGCCATCGCCGGAACAGATCAAGCAGATGGCGGAAAAAATGCCCGGTGGATTGCCGCAGGGAATGCCGTCACTGCCGAAAGACATGCCGGGCCTTCCGGGGCTTGGAAAACCGACATTGCCCGGCCTCGGAGGATTTCCGGGACTGGGCAAGAAGAAATAATCGCATCAACCAACATTCAATTTAAGGAGAACACAAATGTCAGTCGTTATTCGCCTCGCCCGCGCCGGCACCAAGAAACGTCCGGTCTATCACGTGGTCGTCGCCGACTCGCGCTTTCCACGTGACGGCCGCTTCATCGAGCGTCTGGGTCACTTCAATCCGCTGCTGCCGAAGGACAACGAAGCTCGCCTCAAGCTCGACATGGAAAAGGTCAAGGCCTGGATGGCCAAGGGCGCGCAGCCGTCGGATCGCGTGATGCGTTTCCTCGACGCGGCTGGCGTCGCCAAGCGCACTCCGCGCAACAACCCTGAGAAGGCCGTGCCGCGCAAGGAGCGCAAGGCCGGCGAGAAAGCCGCTTAATCGCGCGTGAACAAGGCAGCGCTGATCTGCGTTGCGAAGATCGGCGCCGCGCACGGTGTGCGCGGCGAAGTGAAGCTGTGGCCGTTTACCGAAGACCCGCTCGCGGTTCTGGATTACGGCCCGCTCACGACAAAGGACGGCGCGCGGCAGTTTGAGGTGCTGCGTGCGCGGATGGCGAAGGATCATCTGGTTGCCACCCTGAAAGACATCGCCACACGCAATGATGCCGAACGCATCAACGGCGTTGAGCTCTACATCGCACGCAATCAACTGCCCGGCACCGATGACGGCGAATACTACCATGCAGATCTGATCGGACTGCGCGCGATCGATTCCTCAGGCCGGCAGATCGGCATGGTGAGCGCGATCCACAATTTCGGCGCAGGCGACATCATCGAGGTCGCGCCATCGAGCGGACCGACGCTGCTCCTGCCGTTTACCAATGCCGTGGTGCCGACCGTCGATGTCGCGGCCGGTCACGTCGTGATCGAACTGCCGAACGAGATCGAAGGCGACACGCCCGACGGCGCTGAGGATCACGCGCCATGACGTGGCACGCGAGCGTCCTCACCCTGTTTCCGGAGATGTTTCCGGGGCCGCTCGGGGTCAGCCTCGCGGGACGCGCGCTCGACGCGCAGATCTGGATGCTCGATGTCCGCGACATCCGCGATTCGGCAACCGACAAACACCGCAGCGTCGACGACACCCCGGCGGGTGGTGGACCCGGCATGGTGCTGCGAGCCGATATTCTAGCTGCCGCGATTGACGCAGCCGACCCGGCAAAGGATCGCCCGCGTTTGTTGATGAGCCCGCGCGGTCGGCCATTGACCCAATCCCGCGTGACCGAACTGGCTCAGGGCCCCGGCGCCGTGTTGCTGTGCGGGCGGTTTGAGGGGGTCGACCAGCGGGTGATTGAGGCGCGCGGGCTCGAGGAGGTTTCGATCGGGGACTATGTGCTGTCGGGTGGGGAACTGGCCGCTATGGTCCTGATCGACACCTGTATTCGCCTTTTGCCGGGCGTGATGGGCAAATTGGCCTCGGGAACCGAGGAGAGCTTCTCGGAAGGGCTTCTGGAGTACCCCCAATATACCCGTCCGCAGGAGTTCGAGGGCCGGCCTATTCCGCAGGTTCTGACCTCCGGCGATCACGCCAAAATCGCTGCCTGGCGCCGGGGACAGGCCGAGGAATTGACCCGGAGCCGCCGCCCGGACCTCTGGACCGCTAAAATCGCCTCCATGAGGCCAAAAAACACGACGGATGGGTGACAACCCTTCCGGTTTGGCGTATAGCACCGCGCAATCCGTGCATCTGCTGGATACGAATTTCCGCGCAGCCCTATCCGGGCGCGCCGCCCGATGGAGTTTTACCGATGGACCTTATTCAAGAGCTCGAAAAAGAACAGCTCGACAAGCTTGCCGCCGGCAAGACCATTCCGGACTTCGGACCGGGCGACACCGTGACCGTCAACGTGAAGGTCAAGGAAGGCGACCGTACTCGCGTGCAGGCCTATGAAGGCGTCGTGATCGGCCGTCATGGCGGCGGACTCAACGAGAGCTTCACCGTGCGCAAGATTTCCTACGGCGAGGGCGTCGAGCGCGTCTTCCCGATCTATTCGCCGATGATCGACTCGATCAAGGTTGTGCGCCGCGGCAAGGTGCGACGCGCCAAGCTGTATTATCTGCGTGGCCTGCGCGGCAAGTCTGCCCGTATCGCCGAGAAGCAGGATCAGCGGCAGGCCGCCCCCGCCGAGTAATCGGCGTCAGATCTCAATTTAAAAAAGCGCGGTTTGACCGCGCTTTTTTATTTGTCCGAACTCGCCCCGCTCGACGATGAGTCGGCTTTCCGCGATGACGACAGCGGCCCATTCATGATCCAGCGATGGCCGAACGGATCGCGCACGATCGCCGTGCGTGTGCCCCAGAACGAATGCGTCGGCGTCAGTTCGCCCTTGGCGCCAAGCTTCGTGGCGCGGGCGAACACCTCGTCGACCTTCTCGGACGTATTGAACTCAAGGCTGACCGACATCGTAACGGGTTCGCCGGGCATCGGGGTCCGCGCCGTACCGAACTCAGGGAACGCGTCTGCGAGAAACACCGTGCCGCCGTTGATCTCCAGCTCGCAATGCATGATCCGCATGCCATCCAACGCCGGCATCAGGGCTTTCTGCTTCGCGTCAAAAGCGGCGGCATAGAAGGCAATGGCCCCGGCTGCCGGCGAAGCTGTCAGGTAGGGCGCGACCGGTGGCCGTGCAGACATTGAGTACCTCTATGCAGTTCTTATATGGCGAGAATACTTTCCCATGCGTTCCAATGCGAGTAAAAAGCCCGCTGGAACAGGTGCCTATTTGAAAGCGCCGTTAACACCACAAAAAGCGAAACACGAACATGGCCAAACCGACGACCCTGTACGACAAGATCTGGAACGATCACCTGGTTGACGAGCAATCCGATGGCACCTGCCTGCTCTATATTGACCGGCATCTCGTTCACGAAGTGACGTCGCCGCAGGCCTTCGAGGGTCTTCGCGTTGCGGGCCGCAAGGTTCACTCCCCGGAGAAGACGCTGGCCGTGGTCGACCACAATGTCCCGACCACCGACCGCTCGAAGCCCAATCCCGACCCGGAAAGCGCCGATCAGATCGCCGCGCTGGCGCGGAATGCCCTTGAATTCGGGGTGTCCTACTTCAACGAATTCGACAAGAGGCAAGGCATCGTCCACGTGATCGGTCCGGAACAGGGATTCACGCTGCCCGGGACAACCATCGTTTGCGGCGACAGCCACACCTCGACGCATGGCGCGTTCGGTGCGCTCGCGCACGGCATCGGCACCTCCGAGGTCGAGCATGTGCTGGCGACCCAAACGCTGATCCAGAAGAAAGCCAAGAACATGCGCGCGATCGTCGACGGCAAATTGCCGAAGGGCGTGACCGCAAAGGACATCATCCTCGCCATCATCGGTGAGATCGGCACTGCAGGCGGAACCGGTTACGTTCTGGAATACGCCGGCGAGGCGATCCGCTCGCTCACGATGGAAGGCCGCATGACGGTCTGCAACATGTCGATCGAAGGCGGCGCTCGCGCCGGCATCGTCGCGCCCGACGAGAAGGCCTACGCTTTCCTGAAAGGTCGCCCGCTCGCGCCGAAGGGCGAGAACTGGGACAAGGCGGTTCGTTACTGGGATACGTTGCGCAGCGACGACAACGCGCATTTCGATGCGGAGATCAGGCTTGATGCCGCAAACCTGCCGCCGATCGTCACCTGGGGCACCTCGCCCGAGGACGTCGTCGCCGTCTCGGGCGCTGTCCCCGATCCTGCAAAGATCGAGGATGAGGCCAAGCGGCTGTCGAAGGAGCGCGCACTGGCTTATATGGGCCTCAAGGCTGGCACAAAAATCACCGACATCAAGCTCGACCGTATCTTCATCGGCTCGTGCACCAATGGCCGCATCGAGGATTTGCGCGCTGCGGCGAGCGTGTTGAACGGCCACACCGTCAACGGCAACGTCAAGGCAATGGTCGTGCCGGGCTCCGGACTCGTGAAGGAACAGGCTGAAGCGGAAGGTCTCGACAAAATCTTCATCAAGGCCGGCTTTGAATGGCGTGAACCGGGCTGCTCGATGTGCCTGGCGATGAACCCGGACAAGCTGTCCCCGGAGGAGCGCTGCGCTTCGACTTCGAACCGCAACTTCGAGGGCCGTCAGGGCCACAAGGGCCGTACGCATCTGGTGTCGCCCGCGATGGCGGCAGCGGCAGCCGTCGCTGGTCACTTCGTCGACATCCGCGAGTGGAAAGCGGCCTGACACCGCAGGCGATCATCGAGAAAAAACAGGCGCCTCGCGGCGCCTGTTTTTTTCATTCGACTCAGAAGCCGAAACCTACTCCGAAGCCAGGCCCGTAGAAGCGCGGACCGCCCCAGCCCCAGCCGCAACACCCGGCGTAACGCGGACCCCATCCATAATAGCGGGGTGCCCAAGTATAGTAGCGCGCTCCTCCGCCGTAATAACCGAAGCCCAGGCCGTAGGAGCCGTAATACGGACCGCCATAAGGCTGGTAATAAGAGCGCGCATAATAGGGGCGATAGTAATAGGGCCGGCCCCAGCGCCAGTGAGGCTGATAGTATGGCCCATAGACGTGATGGTTCCGGTGAGGGTGATAACGTCGCGCACTAATATCGGTCGGACGCAGATCAATTCGATCTGTCGAGCTCACCTGAGCCCGTGGTCGGGCTTGCACCGGAGCTATCGAACTTAACCCCGACACCGTCAGGGCAAGAAATACAAACGCCGCACCAAGAATCCTTCTCATCGAAAGTCCTCCTGCGAATTGAACTCCCAAATTGAGCGCGAGCGATCGCGCACGCTCTCAGCTATGCTGCCAGCATCAACAAAAACAGGCCCGGCGGAGCCGGACCTGTTCGAAGTGGTTAAGCAAAGCATTAACGATAATGCTGAACGCCTCACCAATGGCGGCGATGCCAGTGATGGCGACGCCAATGGCGGCGATATCCATGGCGACGCCAATGAACTTCGGTCGTGAGGCCTGCATGAGCCTGCTTCGCGGCAGTTGCGGCGCCGGGGTTGGCGAGTGACATCGCATCCGCCTGTTGCGACGGCGTGAAAACGAACATCAGGCCTGCGACGGCAAGAAGCCCCAGAAATTTCTTCATCGTCATAACTCTCCCTTGTGGTGTGACGCCCCAACTCACTTGGGACATGAGTGTTCCGCGGAGTTGGACTGCACCATAGGATGAGCGATCGCCATGAACCGCATCTGAACGGGAAATGCGCCGCGCAGGTTATTATTTTTACCGCACGATGAAACCTGAACACGTTTTGCAAAAAACAAACTGAACGGTGCGCTAGCCGCTCCAGTGACAGCTCTCGCGCGGCACGATCACGGTACCACTGACGCGATGTTCATACTCATAATACGACGAGCAGATGCGAACCGAGTTCGGACCAGGCCCGCGCGGCGCATAGATTCGCACCCGGCGGGGCGCCCGATGCAGGACCTTGCGGCTTTGCGATGAAAACTCCTCGGCCGACAGGCCCTTGGATTTCACCGCCACGTCGCCTTGATATAAACTATCCGCAGCAGGTGCCGCCGCCGCGGGGGTGCCCGCCGCGACACAAACCGTAAAAACGGTTCCGACCAAAACCGGTGTTAACTTCCCCATGACCAGCCTCCCCGCGCTTCGGAGACCCAATGTGTCTCCGATTGGAGGAAAGACGTCAACCACCGCGAGGGACGCATTCGGCTATGCGTCGGATAGGCCTTTGCGAAGTCGCCCCAATCGTTATAAGAACCGTTCCAAATCCGGTCGCTGTGCGACCACCCCCGGAATTCAGGCAACCGGAACAATTGGCTATGGAAAAATTCATCGTTCTAAACAGTGTTGCGGCTCCCTTGAAGATCATCAATGTCGATACCGACATGATCATCCCTAAGCAATATCTGAAGACGATCAAGCGCACCGGGCTCGGCAAAGGATTGTTTTCTGAACAGCGCTACAATGATGACGGAAGCGAAAATCCCGACTTCGTACTGAACAAGCCAGCCTACCGTCAGGCCAGCATTCTGGTCGCGGGCGACAATTTCGGTTGCGGTTCGAGCCGCGAGCACGCACCGTGGGCGCTGCACGATTTCGGCATCCGTTGCGTGATCTCGACTTCGTTCGGCGATATTTTTTACAACAACTGTTTCAAGAACGGCCTGCTGCCGATCCGCGTCACACACGAGCAGCTCGACAAGCTGTTCGACGACGCCGAACGCGGCGCCAACGCAACGCTGACCATCGACCTCGAGAATCAGGAAATCCGGGGACCGGACGGCGGCAAGATCAAGTTCGACATCGATCCGTTCCGCAAGCATTGTCTGCTCAACGGGCTCGACGATATCGGACTGACGATGCAGAAGAAGTCCTCGATCGATACGTTCGAAGCGAAGGAAAAGGTCGAGCGTCCCTGGCTGTAACGGTTCAGGCCGAATGCAGCGCCGCGATGGCGTCGATCATCGCGATCGTCCTCCGCGCCATTTCCGCGTGCAGCCGCTCCACCATGCGGCCGTCAAGGTTGATCGCGCCTTTCGCTGCGTTTTCCCTTAACGCGAATGCGGCAACGATCCTTCTTGCATAGGCGAGTTCTTCCGGGGACGGCGTAAAGGCTGCGTTCGCGACATCGATCTGACCGGGATGGATCAGCGTCTTGCCGTCAAAGCCGAGATCGCGCGCCTGCGCGCATTCATGCGCGAGACCGTCGTTGTCGCTGAAATCGCTATAGGGACCGTCCAGAATCTCGACTCCGTAGCTTCGCGCCGCAATCACACAATCCAGGAATAGCGGGATCATTTCCGCGCGGCCAGGCTTCATGCGGATCCGCGTTTCCAGCGATATGTCATTGGGACCGAGCACAAAGGCATCAAGGCGCGTGGTCTTATCCTGCGCGCAGGCAGCGATTTTCCCGATCTGGAGCAGCGCCAACGGCGCTTCGATCATCACCCAGACCTTGATCGCCGGATTGGCGCCAAGATTGTTCAGACGCTGTCCAATCGCGACAATATCCTCCGGTCCCGAAACCTTCGGGACCAGAATGGCGTCGGGTTCGGCCTTCGCGGCCATGGCGCTGTCGTCGGCCCAGAATGGTGAGCCGATAGGGTTGGTGCGGATAATTCGCTCGCGCTTGCCAAAGTTCGCCACCGCAAGCGCCTGCGCGATCCGTTCACGCGCCGCAGGTTTGGCGTCCGGCGCCACTGAATCTTCGAGGTCAAAGATGAGCCCGTCCGCCGCCAGACCCCGCGCCTTTTCCATCGCGCGCGTGTTCGATCCGGGCATGAACAGGACGCTGCGGCGCGGGCGGATCATTCGAGTCCTCCAGAACGGTTTGGAGATGCCGATAGCATCCCGGTATTGTCCCCGAAAGTCTTGTCGGAGCAGCCGGAGATGGTTATCCATCTTTGGTCGCATCCGCCCAAGGGCCAAAATGAAAACCTTCCCCGATCGTCTGCTATCTGGATATCTCGCGTTTCGTCAGCAACGGCTCCCGACGGAGCAGACCCGCTACCGTGAACTGTCCGAGCGCGGGCAGTCGCCTGAAACCATGGTCATCGGCTGCTGCGACTCGCGCGTTTCACCCGAGGTGATTTTCGATGCGGGACCGGGCGAATTATTCGTTGTTCGAAATGTCGCCAATCTGGTTCCGCCCTATGCACCGGACGGCGCGGCGCACGGCGTATCCGCCGCGCTCGAATTCGCCGTGCAGGTACTGCGGGTGAAAAACATCGTGGTGCTCGGCCACGCCCAGTGCGGCGGCATCAAGGCTCTCGTACAGGACACCGAGCCGTTGTCGCCCGGCGACTTTATCGGCAAATGGATGTCGATTCTCGAAGCGACGCGAGACGAGACCGTGCGCAAGCCGGGTGAGGGCGAGCATGATTTCATCACCCGGCTGGAAAAGCGCGCGGTGCTGCAAAGCCTCGACAATCTGATGACGTTCCCTTGCGTGAAAATTCTCGCTGAGCGCGGCAAGCTGCAACTGCACGGTGCCTATTTCGGCGTGTCGCACGGCTCGCTGTCGGTCCTCGACAAGGCCACCGGCAAATTCGTCAACGCCACCGACGAGGCCTAGTCCTCGTCGGAATGACGTCCGTCATGCTTGTCGTCGGAAATCCTGTCCGACAGCGCCAGTACGAACGCCGACGCCACGAACACCAGATGGATGCCGACCAGCCAGCCGAGCTTCTGGTTGTCGTAACCGCCGTCGATGTTCATGAACGCCTTAAGCACCTGAATCGCCGAGATCGCGACAATCGAGGCCATCAGTTTCTGTTTCAGACCGGCGAAGTCTATCTTCGCCATCCACTCCGGCCAGTCGGGATGGCCTTCGGTGTGAATGCGTGACACGAAATTCTCGTAGCCCGAGAACACCACGATCAGGATCAAATTCCCGGTCAGGGCGATGTCGATCAGCGACAGCACGCCGAGAATGATGTCGGATTCCTTCGCGCCGTACGCGTGCAGAATGAACTCGATCAGAATCGCGACGAACTTCAGCAGCAGCACCGCCAGGCTGATGACAAGACCGAGATAGAACGGCGCCATCAGCCAGCGGCTGTTGAATAGAACCGACTCGAACATCAGTTCGATCCGCTTCGGGTAGCTTGCGGGTTGCTGTGATGGCGCGGGCTTTTTCGTCATCACGTCCGTTTCCTTCGCAGGGCCGCTCAGGCCGCTTTTTTCTTCGGCTGCAACAGCTTGCGGTTGATCAGCACTTCGGCGATCTGGATCGCGTTCAATGCCGCGCCCTTGCGAAGGTTATCGGACACACACCAGAACGTCAGGCCGTTCTCCACCGTTGCATCCTCGCGGATGCGGCTGATGTAGGTCGCGTCTTCACCCGCGGATTCATAGGGCGTCACGTAGCCGCCCGGCTCATGCTTGTCGATGACCAGACAGCCGGGTGCCTGACGCAGGATGCTGCGGGCCTCTTCAACCGAGATCGGATTCTCGAACTCGACATTCACCGCCTCGGAGTGGCCGATGAACACCGGCACGCGCACGCAGGTCGCCGTGAGCTTGATCTTGGGATCGAGAATCTTTTTGGTCTCCATCATCATCTTCCATTCCTCCTTGGTATAGCCGTCTTCCATGAAGACGTCGATTTGAGGAATGACGTTGAAGGCGATGCGCTTGGGAAACTTCTTGTTCACGAGTTCGGCGTTCGTGTAAACGGCCTTGGTCTGCGAAAACAGTTCGTCCATCGCATCCTTGCCGGCCCCCGACACCGATTGATAGGTCGAGACCACGACGCGCTTGATGATCGCCGCATCGTGCAACGGCTTGAGCGCGACCACGAGTTGCGCGGTCGAGCAATTTGGATTGGCGATGATGTTCTTCTTGGTGTAGCCGGCTGCCGCCTCGGCATTCACTTCCGGCACAATCAACGGCACGTCCGGATCCATGCGCCATGCGGATGAATTATCGATCACCACGGCGCCCTGCGCGGCGATCTTCGGAGACCATTCCTTTGAGACCTCGCCGCCGGCCGACATCAGGCAGATATCGACATCGCTGAAATCGTAGTTTTCGAGCGCTTTGACTTTCAGGGTGCGGTCGCCATAGGACACTTCGACGCCCAGGCTGCGGCGGGAGGCAAGCGCCACCACTTCGTCAGCCGGAAAGGAGCGTTCATCGAGAATGTTAAGCATTTCCCGGCCTACATTGCCGGTCGCTCCCACGCACGCCACCTTGAAACCCATTTTAGCTCTCCAGAAAATACGCCGCAGTTTTCAGCGGCGAAGCCGCGCTTCTAGGCGAAAAATGTCATAAATTCAACGCCGCCCAGTGCGGCGGGCCCAATCATCAGATAACGCGTCGCGGCCGCCATTCCAGTGCCGCGCGCGAATAAGGCCGATCGGGCTCTCGGTCCCCGTCCCGGACCGTTCAGCTCTTGGCGGGTAAATCTTTGGCATTTTTGAAACATTTCGACCAGCCGCCGACTTATATCGTCGAGTGTGGCGCAAATTGCCTTGTGGCGACGATGGCGGAACGGGTAAAGTGGCGAAATCTTGGATTCCGTGAGGACACGATGGCTTCGAAAATTTCCGGCGTGACGGGTTTGCGCACGAGCGTTCTGGCGGCTGCACTGGCGCTGACCGTTATGGTTGGCGGCTTTGGCGCGACGGACGCAATGGCGGCGCCGAAGAAGCGGCAGGTGGCGACCGACAGCCGCGGCGCGAACTATTCCTATCAGGCGGGCCCACGGACCCGCGTATTCATCAGCCGGCGTTCGTGGCTCGATGGCGGCACGGAGGTGTTGCCCGGCGATCGCAAGTTTACCGACTATGCCTATGCGCCGGGTTACCACTACGGCCGCAACATTGACCGCCTCAATCAGGGCCGCAATCCGCTGAGCGACAATTTTGACCTCGGTGGTGGCCCGACGGCGTTCCCGCTCTACTGATTTTGAGTTCGCCGATTCTGTCTGGTTCGGCGTCGAACTCGCTCCAAACAAAAATGCCCGGCCTTGGCCGGGCATTTTTCATGTCTGTCCCGAGAAACCTCAGGCGTGCAGCGCCTGGACTTCCTTGAGGATCGCCTCGCCCATCTGCGAGGTCGAGACGACTTTCGATCCTTCGGACTTGATGTCGCCGGTGCGAATGCCCTTGGCGAGAACGTTCGCGATTGCCGTGTCGAGCTTGTCGGCCAGAGCGCCCATGTCGAAGGAATAGCGCAGCGCCATGCCAAACGAGGTCAGCATCGCCACCGGATTGGCCAGCCCCTTGCCTGCAATATCCGGCGCCGAACCATGCACAGGCTCATACAACGCCTTGCGCGCTCCGGTCTTCGGATCGACCGCGCCGAGCGAAGCCGACGGCAGCATACCCAGCGAGCCGGTGAGCATCGCAGCAATATCAGAGAGGATATCGCCGAACAGGTTGTCGGTGACGATGACGTCGAACTGCTTGGGATAACGCACAAGCTGCATGCCGCCGGAGTCCGCGAGCTGGTGCTCGAGCTCGACGTCCTTGTACTCATTGGCGTGGACGCGGGTGACGACCTCGTTCCACAGCAGACCGCTCTTCATGACGTTGCGCTTTTCCATCGACGTCACTTTGTTGCGGCGCTTGCGGGCGAGATCGAACGCGACACGAGCGATGCGTTCGATCTCATAGGTTTCATAGACCTGGGTATCGACCGCGCGCTTCTGGCCGCCTCCAAGATCGGTGATTTCCTTCGGCTCGCCGAAGTAGACGCCGCCGGTCAGCTCGCGCACGATCATGATGTCGAGGCCCTCGACAATCTCGCGCTTCAGGCTGGAGGCATCGGCGAGTGCCGGATAGCAAACCGCGGGCCGCAGGTTGGCAAACAGTTCCAGATCCTTGCGCAGGCGCAGAAGACCTGCTTCGGGACGCGCATCATAAGGCACCGCCGCCCATTTCGGACCGCCGACGGCGCCCAGAATGATTGCATCGGCGGCCTTGGCCTTGGCGACAGTGGCGTCTGTGATCGCCACCTTGTCCGCATCATAGGCCGCGCCGCCCACCAGACCCGTCTCGGTTTCGAAGCTGGCAATGCCCTGTTTGTTCAACCAGTCAATCAGCCGCTGCACCTCAGCCATGACTTCGGTGCCGATGCCATCGCCGGGAAGAAGCAATAGTTTGTGAGCAGCCATAATTGGATTGTCCTGTCGCTGATTGTCGGTAAGGGATGGAAAACGCGGACTTGCTAGAGCGCCCCTGCACTTTTGGCAAGCCGCATTCCCTCCCTCGCGCCGCTTTGCAGAGCGCCCCTAACGGTTTGCATGTCTGAGCCTCACCCTTCGCCGGTCCGGCATCCCGCCTGGTCTATTCTCGCGCTGTCCGTCGCTCCCTCCATCGGGATCGGAATGGGCCGCTTTGCTTATGCGCTGGTCCTGCCCGACATGCGCGAATCGCTGGGCTGGTCCTACGCAACCGCCGGAACGATGAACACGATCAATGCGGTGGGTTATCTGGCGGGCGCGCTGCTGGCGGCGCCTTTGGCGCGGCGAATCGGTCTGACCAGAACGGTCTGGCTTGGTGCGCTGCTGTGTATTCTGTCGCTGGCGCTTTGCGCGCTCTCGGGACAAATCGTGCCGTTTGGTTCTGCCCGCCTGATCTCGGGCATCGGCGGCGGCATGTCGCTGGTTTGCGGCGGCGCCCTGGCGGCGGCCGTGGCGCAGGCAAACCCCTCGCGCTCCTCGCTGCTGATCGGCCTGTTCTATATCGGCCCGGCGCTCGGCATCTTTATTTCCGGGTTGATCTCTCCCTTTATCCTCGAAACATACGGCGCGGGCTCATGGTGGATTGTCTGGGCCACGCTAACAGTGATTTCCATCGCAATGTCCGTTCCGCTGTTTCGAACAAATATCGATACGCCGGTGTCGGAGGCTGCGGAACACACCGCCTCGGTTTCACTCGTGCCGATCCTGCCTTACCTCGCGGGATATTTTCTGTTCGGCGCCGGATACATTGCCTACATGACATTCATGATCGCCTACATCCGTGACGGCGGCGGCAGCACGGAGGCGCAGAGTTTGTTCTGGTGCCTGATCGGTTGTGGCGGAATCAGCGCGCCGTTTGTCTGGAGGCGTCTGATGGCGCGCGGACGAAGCGGCTTCGCCATGGCGCTGATGCTCAGCCTCACCGCGCTGGGCGCCAGCCTGGCGCTCCTTGGCACATCACCGCTGCTTTATGCGATGTCCGCTCTGTTGTTCGGAAACACCTTCATGGCGACGACGATTGCAACCACCGCCTTCGCGCGACTGAATTATCCGCCAGCCGCATGGCCGGGCGTGATCGCAATCATCACCGTGGTGTTCAGCGCAGGACAGATCGTCGGCCCCCTCGTGACAGGGGCGATCACCGACATCACCGGATCATTGTCTTCGGCCCTGATCGTGTCGGCGGCCGCGCTCGTGCTCGGGGCGGCCGTCGGCGCCTTCCAGCGTCCGGTAGCCACCCCGTCCGCCTGACGTCGGCAATCTGTGAAGATCGCTTGATTTTACTGATCAAAGACCGCTGAACGAATTGTAGCCTTGGTCTTCCCAGTAGCCGCCTTTGTACTCGTTGGTAACTTCCATCGAGATCACATATTTCGGATTCTTGAATCCGAGCTTGGTCGGCACACGGATCTTCATCGGATAGCCGTACGCCCGCGGCAAAATCCTGTCGTCGAACTTGAAGGCCATGATGGTTTGCGGATGCAGCGCGGTCTCCATGTCGAGCGGCGAGTTATAGCCGTCGTAATCGGCACACTGGAACCAGCAATATTTCGCGCGTGTATCGGCGCCGATCAGTTGGAGGAAGTAACGCAGCGGCGTGCCGGTCCAGCTGCCGATCGCGCTCCAGCCCTCGACACAGACATGGCGCGTGACCTGCTTCTGCTGCGGCAGTTTATAAAGCTCGTCGATGGTCCACGATTTTTTGTTGTCGACCAGACCGCTGACTTCAAGCGTCCATTCCTCGCCGTTGAGCGGCGGTGAATCGTCGATCCCGTAATAGGCATTGAACGGAAAAGGCCGGGTGATGGCGCTGTCGGGATATTCCGGCGCCAGGGTCGTGGGGCTGAATATCCACGACTGCACCGCGTCGTTGAACTTCGAAATCTTGACCAGCAACGATTCGGCCGAGACGCTGTCGGAGACGTCGCAGCCGGTCAAAAGCGTCAACGCACCGAGACTGGCGCCGCCGGCAATAAAACGGCGCCGCGTCAGATCGGGCATCAGTTTCACCGCATCCTTGACAAGAAGCTTCTTGTCGACGCCGGGAATGATCAGTTTGCCTTTGCGACCCATGATGCAGCGTTCCTAGCGGCCGATAATCATAGCGCGCAGGGTTTTCGGTACCAGCAACGCAAGCAAGACGTGAATGACGAGGAAAGCAAGAATAGCCGCCATACAGAAGAAGTGCACGAAACGCGCTGTATCGTAGCCGCCGAACAGGGAGGCGAGATAATGGAATTGCACCGGCTTCCACATCGACAGGCCGGACAACACCACCACAACGCCCACCACGATGATCCCGGCATACAACAGCTTCTGCACCTGATTGTAGGCGGACAAATCGGCGTGAGACAAACGGCCGGTCAGCGCGGCCCTGGTGTCGTTCAGGACGCCGCCGGCGCTGAGCGGCAGCAGCTTCCTGCGGAAACGCCCCGTGACGAAACCAAGCACCAGATAGACGAGGCCGTTGACCATCAGCAGCCACATCGCGGCAAAATGCCACTGCAGTCCGCCGCCGAGCCAGCCGCCAAGCGTGTAGGAGCGAGAGAAGTGCAAGGCTTTGAAAAGCGGCGCGGCGTTATAGATCTGCCAGCCGGACATCACCATCATCACCATCGCGATGGCATTGATCCAGTGCACGATCCGTACCCACGCAGGCTGCACCACCCGCCGGGGCGGGGATGCGGTTTCCGCAAGGGGGCGGCCGGTTTCGGTGACAAGACTGGACATGCTGTTTTGCCGTGCTCGGAACTGTGTAGCCTTCAACGTAGCCAAATTGGATTTGTTACGCATCTGCGAAGCAAACACTTCGCATCACAAAATATTCAAAAAAAGACAGGCAGGCCGTTCCCGGCCTGCCTGCGAATGATCAGGAGGACGGCAGCAAAACGGTGTCCACGACGTGGATGACGCCGTTCGACTGATTGACGTTGGGGATCGTCACCATCGACTTGCCGCCCTTGGCGTCGATAATCCAGACCTTCCCGTCGGCATGCTTCACCGTGAGATTCTCGCCTTCGACTGTCTTCAGCTCCTTGCCATCCGTGAGGTCCGCCGCCTCGAGCTTACCCGGCACGACATGATAGGTCAGAATCTTGGTGAGCATCGCCTTGTTCTCGGGCTTCAGCAGCGTGTCGACGGTGCCCGCCGGCAGTTTTGCAAACGCCTCGTTGGTCGGAGCAAAGACGGTGAACGGTCCCTTGCCCGATAGCGTGTCGACCAAGCCGGCGGCCTTCACCGCAGCAACGAGCGTCGTGTGGTCCTTCGAATTGACGGCGTTCTGGATGATATTCTTGGACGGGTACATCGCGGCGCCGCCGACCATGACAGTCTTCTCGCCGGACATCTCGCTTTTCATCTTGTCCTGCGCCGATGCCGGCACGGCGGCTGTCATGACAGCCAGCGTCGCAACAGCGGCGGCGGCGGAAAGCAGCGTGATACGATTGAACATTCTGGTATCTCCTGGTTGGCTTTTTCACAGAGCCGGCTCTTTGCGCCGGTCGCAGCCGCGGCGTTGGCAACCGCTGCCGATACGCCAGCTACGGCGACCGCTCAGCCCGGGTTTCGGAGTTTATTTTTTGCATTGCGTGAAACTTTCCCATCCGCCTCACGTACGCCCACAACCATGGTCGTTGTTGCGCGCTGCTGTCGCTTTGCTAAACCGGGATGCTTTCATCAACGGCTGGACACCATGACCATTTCGAACGACGCCAATTTATTCTCGCGCCTGTTTCCCGCATCGGACGATTCCGCGCGTATCGCGGTCGAGACCGATGACGGCCGCCGTCTCTCCTATGGCGAATTAAGGAACCTTGCGGGACAAACCGCCAATCATCTTTTGGCGCGCGGCGTCAAACCGGGCGACCGGGTCGCGGTCCAGGTCGAGAAATCGGTTCAGGCTCTCGTGCTCTATCTTGCGACGGTTCGCGCCGGCGCGGTGTTCCTGCCGCTCAACACCGCCTACACGCTCAATGAACTTGAGTATTTTTTCGGTGATGCCGAGCCGTCCTTGATCGTGTGTGATCCCTCCAAGGCGGAGGGAATCGGAAAGATCGCTCACGCCGTCGGTGCCGTGGTCGACACGCTTGACGCCGATGGCCACGGATCGCTCAGCGAGGGCACGGCAAAGTGTTCTGCCGCGTTTGCGACCATCGCGCGCAGCGGCGACGACCTCGCAGCGATCCTGTACACCTCCGGTACCACCGGGCGATCGAAGGGCGCGATGCTGACGCACGACAACCTTGCGTCAAACGCGCTCACCCTGAGGCAGTTCTGGCGTTTCACCGAAGACGACGTACTGATCCACGCGCTTCCGATTTACCACACCCATGGGCTGTTCGTGGCGATCAATGTGTGCCTGTTCTCACGCGCCTCGATGATCTTCCTCAAGAAGCTCGATACCGACCGCATCATCGACCTGATGCCGCGCGCGACAGTGCTGATGGGGGTGCCGACGTTCTACACGCGGCTTTTGCAGAACCCGCGCCTGTCGAAGGAAACAACAAGCCACATGCGGCTTTTCATTTCCGGCTCAGCGCCCCTGCTGGCCGATACCCACCGCGAATGGTCCGCACGCACCGGTCATGCCGTGCTTGAGCGTTACGGCATGACCGAGACCAACATGAGCACCTCGAACCCTTATGACGGCGAGCGCGTGCCGGGCGCCGTCGGCTATCCGCTGCCTGGCGTGTCGATCCGCGTCACCGATCCGGAGAGCGGGCGCGAACTGGCAAGCGACGAGATCGGGATGATCGAGGTGAAGGGCCCGAACGTGTTCAAGGGCTATTGGCGGATGCCGGAAAAAACCAGGGCTGAATTCCGCGACGATGGCTTCTTCATCACCGGAGACCTCGGCAAGATCGATCCGAAGGGCTACGTCCACATCATCGGGCGCGGCAAGGATCTGGTCATCTCGGGCGGGTTCAACGTCTACCCAAAGGAAGTCGAGAGCGAGATCGACGCCATTCCCGGCGTGATCGAAACGGCCGTGATCGGCGTACCACACGCCGATTTCGGCGAGGGTGTGACGGCCGTTGTGGTTGCCGACAAGACCGCCGCGCTCAACGAGGACGGCGTCCTGCGCGCACTCGACGGGCGGCTCGCCAAGTTCAAGCTCCCCAAGCGCGTCCTGTTCGTCGACGCGCTGCCGCGCAACACCATGGGCAAGGTGCAGAAAAATGTCCTGCGCGAGACCTACAACACGCTTTACGCGGCCAACCGCTGACCGGCGGCGTGTAAGGCGTCAGTGAGGATTGCCGAGCGTGAAACCCAGCCATGCGGCCACCGGGCCCACCGTGGCGATCAGCAGAAACTGCGTTGATGCAAGGTGCTGCATCAGCGGTATGCTGGTGAGGATCACCGCGAGCAAGAGCCCGATGATCGAGAATGCCATGACGGCGTTGAGGCCCGTTCCACTCTCCTCCTCGAAACGCTTGCGAGGATTGAGAACCGGCGTTTTGTCCTTGAAGGAAGCTGGAAATCCCATGCGACCACCTGCGTTCGACCACCTGCGATTCGAAGCAGTTTAACGCCGATTGTGCATCGCAACAACTCACGAAAGGTGTCGGAATGTTTCATCTTAATTATGACTTATGATTCATTTTTTATAGTGAAAAATTTCCTCTGGCATACCAAATACCTGAAAAAGGCCGACTAGAAAAAATGAATCATGATTTTCGATTCTACTAGTTTCGCGTTGCGCTCGTTCATGGAGCTTCGTAAATAGAAAACCTCTAACGGTCGGACCCGCGGCAACCTTCCCTCGCCGCCCAGTTAAAAAAGCTGCCGATGACCTCACAAACTGAACGACCCCTTTCGCCTTTCATGACCTACCGCTGGACGCTGACGATGATCATGTCGATCATCCATCGCGCCACCGGGGCCGCCCTTTATGCAGGGACGCTGCTGCTGGCATGGTGGCTGATCGCCACGGCTTCCGGCCCCGCCGCTTACTCCTACCTCCAGGCCTTTACGACCAGCTGGATCGGGCGGATCGTGGAATTCGGATTCACCTGGGCGCTGATGCATCATGCCCTGAGCGGCCTGCGCTATCTCGTCTGGGATCTGGGCCACGGTTTTGGTCCAAGCGAACGCGAATGGCTGACACGGGCCGCCGTCATCGGCGGGTTCGTCATCACGCTGGCATTGTGGATCGGCGTCTTTGCCCTCGGAGCAACCCGATGAGCGCGCACGATACCGCCGCAAAGAAAACCGCCTCCATGCGCACTCCGCTGGCACGGGTGCGCCGTCTCGGCGCGGCCCATTCGGGCACGTCGGATTTCTTCCGCCAGCGCGTGAGTGCGTTGGCGATGGCGCTGCTGCTTATCCCGGTCGCGATCATCATGATTATGCTGATCGGCCGCGACCAGGCTCAGGCCGTGCAGCTTCTGGGGTCGCCGCTCGTCGCCATCGTGATGATCCTCTTCATCATCGCGGGCGTCCTGCACATGAAAATCGGCATGCAGGTCGTGCTCGAGGACTACCTGCATAGCGAGGGTCTGAAACTGATCGCGATCATCGCCAACAATTTCTTCGCATTCGCCGTCGGACTTGCGTCGATCTTTGCGATCTTCAAGTTGTCGGTTGGGAGTTAGGCATGGCAATGAACGGCAAGAGTGCAGCCGCCCCGGCGGCGCCTGCTTACGCGATCGAAGATCACACCTACGACGTTGTCGTGGTGGGTGCCGGCGGTGCCGGACTTCGCGCCGTTGTCGGCTGTTCCGAAGCCGGACTTCGCACCGCCTGCATCACCAAGGTTTTCCCGACCCGCTCGCACACCGTCGCGGCGCAGGGCGGCATCTCCGCTTCGCTGGGCAATATGCATCCCGACGACTGGCGCTGGCACATGTACGACACCGTAAAGGGGTCGGATTGGCTCGGCGACCAGGACTCCATCGAATACATGGTGCGCAACGCGCCTGCCGCCGTGTACGAACTCGAACACTGGGGCGTACCGTTCTCGCGCACCGAAGACGGCAAGATCTATCAGCGCCCGTTCGGCGGCATGACCAAGGATTACGGCAAGGCCCCGGCCCAGCGTACCTGCGCGGCGGCGGACCGCACGGGACACGCCATGCTGCATACGATGTATGGTCAGGCGCTGCGTCACCGCGCCGAGTTTTTTATCGAATTCTTCGCCATCGATCTGATCATGGACGATCAGGGCGTCTGCCGCGGCGTGATCGCGCTCAAGCTCGATGACGGCACGCTGCATCGCTTCCGTGCCCAGACCACGATCCTCGCCACCGGCGGCTATGGCCGCGCCTATCTCTCCTGCACCTCGGCGCACACCTGCACCGGCGACGGCGGCGGCATGGTGCTGCGCGCCGGGCTACCGCTGCAGGACATGGAATTCGTGCAATTCCATCCGACCGGCATTTTCCCGGCGGGCTGCCTGATTACAGAGGGCGCGCGCGGCGAAGGCGGTTATCTCGTCAATTCCGAGGGTGAACGCTTCATGGAGCGTTACGCGCCCTCCGCCAAGGATCTCGCTTCGCGTGACGTGGTTTCGCGCGCGATGACCATCGAAATCCGAGAGGGTCGCGGTGTCGGCAAGAAGAAGGATCACATCTTCCTTCATCTCGACCACCTCGATCCGAAGGTTCTGCATGAGCGTCTGCCAGGTATTTCAGAATCGGCCCGGATTTTCTCCGGCGTCGACGTGACCCGCGAGCCGATCCCTGTGCTGCCGACCGTACATTACAACATGGGCGGCATCCCGACCAATTTCCACGGCGAAGTGGTGGTGAAGAAGGACGGCGAAGATAATGCGGTGGTGCAAGGCCTGATGGCGGTCGGCGAAGCCGCCTGCGTCTCTGTGCACGGCGCCAATCGTCTGGGTTCGAATTCGCTGATCGATCTTGTCGTGTTCGGCCGCGCGGCAGCGCTGCGCTGCGCCGAGAAGCTGACGCCGAACGGCAAACAGCCGGAACTGCCGGCCGACTCCGCAGAAAAGGCGCTCTCGCGGCTCGATCACTTCCGCTATGCCGCTGGCGGCACGCCCACCGCGCAACTGCGCGACAGCATGCAGCGTGTGATGCAGAACAATTGCGCGGTGTTCCGCACCGGCGACGTCCTTCACGAGGGCCAGGACCTGATTCACAAGGTGCACGGCGGAGTGTCGGATATTCGCGTGTCCGATCGTTCGCTGGTCTGGAATTCCGATCTCGTCGAGACGCTCGAGTTCGACAACCTCATCGTGCAGGCGGTGGTGACGATGGATTCGGCTGCGAACCGCACCGAAAGCCGCGGCGCCCACGCCCGCGAGGACTTCTCCGAGCGCGACGACAAGAACTGGATGAAGCACACGCTGGCCTATATCGACCGCAAGGGCTCAACCTCGATCGATTACCGTCCGGTGCACAGCTACACGATGACCAACGACATCCAGTACATCCCGCCAAAGGCGCGCGTGTACTAAGACACCTAAGCGAAAGTCATAATCATGGTCGAATTCGCGCTACCGAAGAACTCGCAACTCACCACCGGCAAGACTTGGCCGAAACCTGAAGGTGCCGGCGAGACGCGCGAATATCACATCTACCGCTGGTCGCCCGACGACGGGCAGAACCCAAGGATGGATACCTATCAGGTCAACACCGCCGATTGCGGCCCGATGATCCTCGACGCCCTGATCTGGATCAAAAATCACATCGACCCCAGCCTGACCTTCCGCCGCTCCTGCCGTGAAGGCGTCTGCGGCTCCTGTGCGATGAATATCGACGGCCAGAACACACTGGCGTGCACGCGCGCGGCAAGCGAAGTGGAAAGTGGCCCGGTCACCATTCGACCGCTGCCGCATCAGCCGGTGGTGAAGGATCTGGTGCCAGACCTGACCAACTTCTATGCGCAGTACGCCTCGATCGAACCGTGGCTGCACACCACGACCGCCACGCCGCCGAAGGAGTGGAAGCAGTCGCCGGAGGAACGCAGCAAGCTCGACGGGCTCTACGAATGCATCCTGTGCGCCTGCTGCTCGACGTCCTGCCCGAGCTACTGGTGGAACAGCGATCGCTTCCTGGGACCGGCCGCGCTGTTACAGGCCGACCGCTGGGTCAACGATTCGCGCGATGAGGCGACCGGCGAGCGGCTGGACAATCTGGAAGATCCGTTCCGGCTCTACCGCTGCCATACCATCATGAACTGCGCCAAGGCGTGCCCGAAGGGACTGAATCCCTCGAAGGCCATCGCCGACCTCAAGCTGAAGATGGTCGAACGGCAAGTGTGAGCCGATAAATAATCTTGACGTCACGGTTGAATCCCGGCGCGGCCTGCGTCAAGAGGGGCGGATGAGCACGCTCCCAAGCCAAAGCGGAAGTCAGAAGCCCTACGGCGCCTGCGCGCCGAATGCGCTTCAGCGCGCGGTGATTTGCGCAGCCCATCGTTCGGGCCTGAAACGGGGCGCATTCCGTCCGACCATGTCGCGCCTCGTCAACCTGTTCGGGGCCGGACCGATCGATGCGACGTATCAGGGCGCGTCGTTCCGCTTTTATCACCAGGACAGCGGCACCGAACGCGGGGCGCTGTTCAATCCCAACTACAATCAGGCCGAGCTCGATTTCCTGCGGGCGCATGTCCCGCAAGGCGGCACGTTCATCGATGTCGGTGCCAATGTCGGCATCTACGGGCTTGCGCTCGCACACCATGTGGGCCCCGACGGCACGGTGGTCGCGATCGAGCCGCATCCTCTCGCGAATGAACGGTTGGCCTTCAACAAGGCGGCCTCGAAATTCCGCAACGTCACTCTCGTGGCGGCGGCCGTCGGCGACAGCGAGGGCACGCTGACGCTGGAAACC
>JAIENY010000047.1 GCA_019750915.1 Xanthobacteraceae bacterium | reverse complement strand
CATTCCGGGTCTGCGCGAAACCAAGATGACGTCGAACGAGCCAATCCGCATCGATGGCACACCAGGATATGAAACCCGGATCGAGGGCGTGTCCGGTAAAGACAACAAGCCGGTGGCGGTGGTGCAGTGGCTGCGCTTCGGCAACGGTCAGGCCACGTTGCGGATCATTGCCAGCGCGCCGAAAGACGGCTGGGAAGGCGCTTTTCCGCGATTTCGCGCGGTGCGCGACGGCATCAGCGCGAAGTAATCCCCGCGTCCTGTAGGTTTTTGTTTCAGGATTTTCAATCAACCGGGCCGGTCTTCGACCAGCCCGCAGAATCAGTTGGGTTTGGCTTCGGACTTCGATACGGCGACGAGCGCCGGTCGCAGCACGCGCTCGCCGATCGTGTAACCGGTCTGTACGACCTGCACGACGGTGCCCGGCGCGACTGATGAATCCGGCATTTCGTACATCGCCTGGTGGAAATTCGGATTGAACTTCTCACCCACCGGATCGAGCTTCTTGACGCCGTGCTTTTCAAGCGTCTTGTGCAGCGACCGCTCGGTCAGCTCCACGCCCTCGATCAGGCTTTTCAGCCCGGCATCCGCGGTCGCCTTGGCGTCAGCGGGAACGGCATCGAGCGCGCGTTGCAGGTTGTCGGCGATATCGAGAATTTCGCGTGCGAAACCAGTGATACCGTAGGTGCGCGCATCGGCAACTTCACGCTGGGTGCGCTTGCGGAGATTTTCCATCTCGGCCAGCGTGCGAAGCATCTTGTCCTTTGCTTCGGCCGCCTCCTTGACGAGTGCCTCCGAGGGCGTCTCCTCTGGCTCGTCCGGCATCACATAAGGCTTGGACACGCGCGGCGCGTCGGAACCGCGAATGTCAGCGGCCTCGGTCGCATTTTCGAGATTGTCCTTTTGCCCGTTGGTGTCGGTCATTATGCCTCGCCCAGTAAAATTAAGCTGTGGCTGGCATATCGTCGTTCGGACGCGAAAAATCAAGCGTTCAGGCAAGATCGGGGCGGGCCGCGAGCCTATTTGCCAAGCATCTGGCTGACGATCCGGGCCGCGTAGTCCACCATCGGGATGATACGGGCATAATTCAGCCGTGTCGGCCCAATCACCCCGAGCACACCCACAATACGGCCTGCGCTGTCCCGATAGGGAGCGGTGATCGTGGAGGAACCCGACAGGGAGAACAGCTTGTTCTCTGAGCCGATGAAGATGCGAACGCCATCGCCCTGCTCGGCAAGACCGAGGAGATCAGAAACGCCCTTCTTGGTTTCCAGGTCGTCGAACAGCAAACGAACCCGTTCGAGATCCTCCATGGCATGCAGATCTTCTAGCAGATTGGCGTGGCCGCGCACGATCAGCCTGCGCTCCTCGTTGGGACCGCCGGACCAGCTGGCGATGCCCGCCGCGATGATCTTCTGCGTCAACTGATCGAGTTCTGAGCGGCCCTGCACCAGCGCGGTTTCGAGCTCACGGCGGGCTTCGCCCAGCGTGCGTCCACGAATCCGCGCGTTGAGGAAATTCGACGCTTCCGTCAGCGCCGACATCGGCACGCCGGGCGGCAATGGCAGAATGCGGTTTTCGACCTGCCCATCCTCGGAAACCAGAACAACCAGTGCCTGTTCGGGCTCGAGCCGTACGAATTCGATATGCTTCAGCCGCGGATCGGATTTCGCGGTGGTCACCACGGCGGCCGCACGCGTCAGCCCCGACAGCCGCGTCATCGCGTCGGTCAGCGCGGCCTCCACCGACTGCGCTTTTCCAGCCGCGACCAGTTGCGCCTGAATCGATTGCCGGTCGGCTTCGGTTAGATCTCCGACCTGCATCAGCGCATCGACGAAGAACCGCAGGCCCAGTTCCGTCGGCAGCCGCCCTGCCGAGGTATGAGGGGCATAAACCAAACCGAGCTGTTCGAGGTCGGCCATCACGTTGCGGACCGAGGCTGGCGACAGCGGCACCGAGATCAGCCGCGAAATATTGCGCGAGCCGACGGGCTCGCCGGTTGCGAGATAACTTTCGACAATTTGCCGAAAAATGTCGCGCGAACGCTCGTTGAGCTGCGCCAGCGCCGCGCTACCCGTGATCAAAGGACTACCTGGATCGTGATGCGACAAAACCACTCCCTGCGTCATCACCTTGGAAATTCAGCCATAATGTGTTCCCTGCGAGCGGCTCTGACAAGCATCTTCGCATTTGGCGCAAATTGAGCCTCTTGCGCTCCCTTCGGCCCTTGCCGCGCGGGGGCCACCCCCCTAAAAGCACCGCAAGTTTTCACGTTATTGAATGCCGGAGGACAAAACATGCGGCCAAGCCGTCGTGCGCCCGATGAACTGCGCCCCGTGTCGCTGGAGCGCGGTGTCGTCAAATATGCCGAAGGATCCTGCATGGTAAAATTCGGCGACACGCACGTGCTGGTGACCGCCACTCTCGAGGAGCGTTTGCCGCCGTGGCTGAAGGGCCAGGGTCGCGGCTGGGTCACTGCTGAATACGGTATGCTGCCCCGCGCCACGCATGATCGCGTCCGGCGCGAAGCCTCTGCCGGCAAACAGAGCGGCCGCACCGTCGAAATCCAGCGCCTGATCGGCCGCTCGCTGCGAACCACCGTCGATTTGGTTGCGCTGGGCGAGCGCCAGATCACCATCGACTGCGACGTGATTCAGGCCGACGGCGGCACGCGCACCGCCTCAATCACCGGCGCATGGGTGGCACTGGCCGACTGCATCAACTGGATGAAGGCGCGCAACATGATCAAGACCGATGTGCTGCGCGACAATGTCGCTGCGGTATCCTGCGGTATCTACAACGGCACGCCAGTGCTCGATCTCGATTATGCCGAGGATTCCGAGGCTGAAACCGATGCCAATTTCGTCATGACCGGTGACGGACGCCTGATCGAAATTCAGGGAACCGCGGAGCGCACGCCGTTTTCGCAGGACGAGTTCCTGAAGTTGATGGCGCTGGCTCAACAGGGCGTCAATCGCCTTGTCGAACTGCAAAAGATCGCCATCGCGTAATTGCAGCCACATCCCTGACTGATAACATTGCCCATGACAGCGCATCGCCGAATCACTGGACGTCTTGTGATCGCGACCCACAATCCCGGCAAGCTTGCCGAGATGCGTGAGCTTCTTGCGCCTTATGGGATCGAGGCGACCTCCGCCGGCGAGCTCGCTCTTCCGGAACCGGAAGAGACCGGCACGACATTTCAGGCCAATGCGCGCATCAAGGCGGTCTCGGCAGCCACCGCCACTGGCCTTCCGGCCTTTGCGGATGACTCAGGACTGGTGGTGGATGCGCTCGATGGGCAACCGGGCATTCTGTCGGCGCGCTGGGCGGGGCCATCGAAGGATTTCATGGGCGCGATGACCCGAATCGAGCGCCTGCTTCAGGAACGCGGCGCGACGGCGCCTGACCAGCGCAGGGCGCATTTCGTCTCGGCTCTATGCGTGGGATGGCCGGACGGCCATCTCGAAGAGGTCGAGGAGCGCGTTGATGGCCAATTGGTATGGCCGCCACGAGGGACTGCCGGTTTCGGCTACGATCCTGCCTTTCTGCCGGATGGTCACTCGCGTACCTTCGGCGAGATGACCAGCATCGAGAAGCACGGCCTGCCGCCGCATGGCATGGGCCTGTCCCATCGTGCCAAGGCCTTTATCAAGCTTGCGGAGAAAAGCCTTGAGCGCTGATCATCGCAACGCTTTCGGCGTTTATGTGCACTGGCCGTTCTGCCTGTCGAAATGTCCGTATTGCGACTTCAACAGCCATGTGCGCCACACCGAGATCGATCAGGCGCGGTTTGCCCGTGCGTTCGAGCAGGAAATCGCAACGACGGCACAGCGGACGGGATCGCGCGAGGTCACCTCGATTTTTCTTGGCGGTGGCACGCCCTCGCTGATGCAGCCACAAACGGTCGGTGCAATCCTCGACGCCATCGGCAAGCACTGGACCGTCGCCCCTGACGTCGAAGTTTCTCTCGAAGCCAATCCAACCAGTGTTGAAGCCACACGATTTCGCGGATATCGAACCGCCGGCGTCAATCGCGTCTCGCTCGGCGTGCAGGCACTTGACGACGTTTCGCTGAAATCGCTCGGCCGTCTTCACACCGCGCGCGAGGCGCTCGATGCGGTCGCAATTGCTCGCAGTGCTTTCGAGCGCTACTCGTTCGACCTGATCTATGCACGTCCTGACCAAACCGCGCAGGCGTGGACTGATGAACTCAAGCTCGCCATCTCCGAGGCTGCCGAACATCTGTCGCTCTATCAACTGACCATCGAGATGGACACGCCGTTCTGGGGCCTGCATCGCGCGGGCAAGCTGAAGACACCGGACGAGAATCTTGCGCGCGAACTTTATGACGTGACGCAGGACATCTGTGCCGCGCATGGCCTGCCGTCCTACGAGATTTCGAATCACGCGAGGCCGGGCGCAGAGTGCCGGCACAATCTGGTTTACTGGCGCGGGCAGGAGTATGCAGGCATCGGCCCCGGCGCACATGGCCGTCTCGACATCAGCGGCGTCCGTCATGCCACCGCCACCGATAAACGGCCGGAAGCGTGGCTGATGCGCGTCGAATCTGCCGGCCAAGGAGTCAGTGCCGATGAAGTGTTGAATCCCGAGCAGCGCGCCGACGAATTCCTGCTGATGGGGCTTCGCCTTGCCGAAGGCATTGATCCGAAGACCTACGCCGCGCTTGCCGGGCGTCCGCTCGATCCACATCGGATCGCAGCGCTGAAGAATGACGGCGCGATCGTGATCGATTCAGACGGGCGGCTACGCGTCACGCAGGATGGCTTTCCGCTGCTCGATGCTGTGGTCGCCGATCTCGCGGCCTGAATCAGGCGCCGAAACTTTTTGGCGAAGCCGACGCGATCTGGCCGCCTCCAGTCGACACCCGCAGGACCGCAAGACCGCGTTCGTTGGTGCCGTCGGAGCGAAACCGGAACAGTCCGTCGATACCGGTAAAGCCGGAGGCGTTTGTCAGCACTTCCGGCGAGAAGCGTCCAGCTCCCTGCGACGATCGTGCGAGGGCGGCCACAAGCGCAACGGAGTCATAGGCCAGTGTTGCCGTACGCACGGGGTCCTGACCATATTTGGCATGGTAGCGCTTGGAGAATGCACGGTATCCAGCAGGATCCGGCGCGGCGAAGAAACCGCCTTGCAGGTTAGGCGAAGCGTAGACGCTCGGATTGTCCCACAATCCGGTGCCCAGCAACTGCACGCGTTTGAGGTCCGCACCGGCAGCGGTCAGTTGCGATGAGATTTGCGCCAGCGCATCGCCATCATCGGCCAACAAAAGCGCGTCCGCGTTGTTCAGTGCCTGCGCGACATTGCGCACCGCGCCCTGCATCTGCGTTGGATCACTGGAGTATTTCTCAAACACCGCGATACGGCCGCCCTTGCTGGCGACAGCCTGCTTGAACGCCGTCTCCACCACGTTGCCGTACGCATTCTCCGGCAGCAGCGCGGCGAACGATCGTTTCCCGGTCCCGGCGGAATAATCCATGATCCGGTTGACGTCGGACTGCGGCAAAAAGCTCAGGAGATACACACCGCGCCCAGCAACCGATGCGTCGGTCGAAAAGGCGATCACCGGCACATTTCGTCCACGCGTGAGCTGCGCGACCGCGGGCACTGACAGTCCGAACAGCGGCCCAAGGATGATTTCGGAGCCTTCATCCAGCGCCTGCTGCGCCGCCTGTTGAGCGCCGCTGGATGTTCCGGCGTCGTCCTTGATCAGCAGTTGCAGATTCGGATTTTGGAATTCGGCCAGCGCCATCTCCGCCGCGTTCTTCATCGAGTTGCCGGCGACCCCGGCGTTGCCCGCGCCCGACAGTGGCAGAACCAAACCAACCTTGACCTGGCCGTTGCCGACCGCCTGTGCTTCCTGCGGCGGTCCCGATGGACCAGGGGGCTGCTCGGTCGATGACAGCGAATTCGAAAGACCCGCGCAACCGGCAAGAAACGGCAATCCAAGCAGCAAACCCACCGCGTTTCGACGTGTGGTCCCTGCTTTGGAATTTGGCGATGGAAGCGGATCGTTCATCGATACTCTGATCTTGCGAAAGTTCTGGAATCGGATTCCGACTTATTGTCGGCGAAGACACCCGGAAACAAAAGAATTATGACTGTGATGCCCGAAAATCAGGAATCGGAATTCTTTCGCACCTGCGAGGAAGACGCCTGCGAGCGAAGAGGCTAGACTGACCGAATGCCGTCCGATACCAGCCCAACCACGTCCCGCAGCTTCCTGATCTCGGGGCATGTCATCACAGCTCCGACGATTGCTCCCGGTCTCTACCTCGTTGCGACACCGATTGGCAACCTCGCCGATATCACACTGCGGGCGCTGGAGACAATCGCCGGATGCAACGCGGTCTACTGCGAAGACACGCGCGTGACGCGCAAGCTGCTTGATCGTTACGGAATTAAAACGCCGCTCTCGCCCTATCACGAGCACAACGCCGCCATGGCGCGCCCGAAAATTCTGCAGCGCCTGGCGCAGGGAGAAAGTGTCGCGCTTGTGTCCGACGCAGGCACGCCCTTGATTTCCGATCCCGGCTTCAAACTTGTCCGGGAGACGACCGCCGCCAGTCAACCCGCGCTTGCGATCCCAGGCCCATCCTCCATTCTCGCCGCGCTTTCGGTGGCGGCGCTGCCGACGGACCGATTTTTCTTCGAAGGGTTTCTTCCGGCCAAAACCGCGGCACGGCGCGCGCGTATCACCGAGATCGCGCGAATTGACGCGACGCTCGTGCTGTTCGAATCCGGTCCGCGTCTCGCCGAATGTCTGCACGATCTCGCGCAGATTTTGGGCACGCGCGATATCGCGATCTGCCGCGAACTGACCAAACTTCACGAGGAGATTCGGCGGGCGCCACTGCATTTGCTGACACAGAGCGCGCATGAATTGGAAACGCGCGGTGAATTTGTTCTGGTGATAGGCCCGCCGCCGCCCGACACGGCACAGATGAGCGAGAGCGAACTTGACAATCTGTTGCGTGATTCACTGGCGCGCGGAAGCGTGAAGGATGCTGTTGCGCACGGCGTGGAATTGTCCGGCCGCCCACGCCGCGAAGTCTATGCACGCGCATTGGCGCTCTCCAATCAAGGCCCCGAACGCGATGGATGACGAGGGCCTCTCGGCGGATCCGGCGCGCGTCGCCGCTTTCCACACAGGCGTCTCCGCCGAATCGCGAGCGTGCGCGCTCCTCATGCTGAAGGGGTACCAGATTCTCGCCCGTCGATACCGAAGCGGGTATGGAGAGATCGATATCGTCGCGCGGCGACGGCAGGTTCTCGTTTTCGTCGAAGTCAAAGCGCGGGCTAAATTCGACGACGCTGCCTACGCGGTGACGCCGCGCCAGCAGCAGCGGATCGCCGACGCAGCCCGCATATGGCTGGCATCGCATACCGACCATGACAACATGGAGTGTCGTTTCGACGTAATTCTTGTTGCGCCGAAACGTTTTCCTCGCCATCTGGAAGCGGCGTTCGACGCATCCTAGCTTCTTCCCAGGCGGTGAGCGATATTTCGAACCGATTGCCGCCGCAAAACGACTTAAGGCCTGAATCCTATGACATTGAAAGTTGCTGTCCAGATGGACCCGATCGCGCGGATCAACGTCCGCGGTGATTCGACGTTTGCGCTGTTGCTGGAGGCACAAAAGCGCGGACACGCGCTGTCATATTATACGCCGGAGCAGTTGTCACTGAACGGACGCGATGTGGTTGCGCCAGTGCAGCCGTTGCAGGTTCGGGACGACACCAGTTCGCATTTCACGCTAGGCGATGCCAAGCGCACCAGCCTTGCATCCTTCGATGTCATTTTGTTGCGGCAGGATCCGCCGTTCGATCTGGCCTACATCACCACCACGCATCTGCTCGAGCGGATTCACCCCAACACGCTCGTTGTCAACAATCCGGCCAGCGTGCGCGATGCGCCGGAAAAAGTTTTTGTCATGGAATTCCCGGACCTGATGCCGCCAACGCTGATTTCGCGCGACAAGGACGAGATCAACCTGTTCCGCGAGGAGCATGGTGACGTCGTTTTCAAGCCGCTTTACGGACACGGCGGCGCGGCGGTATTTCGCATCGCCAGGCAGGACATGAATTTCGGCTCATTGTTCGATCTGTTTTCGACGACGTTCCGCGAGCCGTGGGTCATCCAGCGTTTTCTGCCCGAGGTCAAAGACGGCGACAAACGCATCATTCTGATCGACGGCGAGTTCGCCGGCGCGATCAATCGCGTTCCCGCCCAGGACGATCTGCGCTCCAACATGGTCCGTGGCGGCGCCGCGCAGGCTACCGACCTTACCGCGCGCGAGCGAGAGATCTGCGAGCGTGTCGGCCCCAGCCTGAAGCAAAAGGGTCTGCTGTTTGTCGGGCTCGACGTGATCGGAGGAAACCTGACCGAGATCAACGTCACCTCGCCGACCGGTATTCGGGCGATTGCCCGGGTCGGCGGGCCGGATATCGCGGCCAAGACCTGGGATGTGATCGAAGCCAAACGCGCCTAAATCCCAAACAATGATCCTTGAGGCCTCCGTTTTAATCAATTACTGACAAGATTCTGTCAGAGTACGTCACTGTTGATTTTTATTCCCGACGGCCCTCCGGGCCGCCTTATTGCAGTTTTATATTTGATGGCACTCGAGATTTTCACCGGTCCGCTGATTCCGCGCGAGCTGACGACAGCCGCGATGGAGTTCCTTTGGGCAAAGTGGAAAACTCTGTATGCCACCGGCGACCTGACGCTGCAGCGCCTGGTTGAGGAATCGAGTTACCCGCTGAGGACCAACTGCGTCTACCTGCTGACGACGGGCGATGATTTCGTCTACGCCTATGTCGGCGACGCCATCCAGAAGGCGACCGGGCACAATCGCGCCGGCACGCTACTCTCCCAGAGTAACAATCCGCTGAGCTCTGAATATGCCGCGGTTTACCGCAAGGTCGCCGACCAGATGACGCCGGCTTGCCTGCGCTATACCTCTCCGCGCAGCCAGAACGGCAAGCTGTGGCTCCGCCTCGCCTTGCCGGTGCGGATCGCACCGAACACCATGATGATTGTGGTCTACTCCGAGTTTGTGAGCCACCACATGGAGGTCTACGATCACCTGTTCCGCACCGCCCCCGACGCGATGGTGATCGCCTCGCCGATCGTCAACGATGTTGGTCACACCCAGGATGGCTGGGTGGTGATGATGAACGACCGGGCGCGTGAGGTATTGGGCTTTACCTCCAGCATTGGCAATCTGAGGCTCTCGCAAATCAAGCAATTCGCCAACATTGATTTCTGGGGAAGGCTCTATGCGCCGAGAAGTACCGGCGCCGCTTGTCCGACCTGCACAGCGGACTTTGATATCGAGCTGATGCGGTTTCCTCATGTCTTCGGATTACGTTTGCGGCCAAAGACACCCGCGCTCCGCAAGGAAGCCGCGCCGATGACATCGTCTCCCGTCTGAAATTTCAGGATCGCTGCATTTCGGCTGACGGTATCTTGCGCCAATCTGGCAAATCTCCTCACCGGAAAATGTGCGCGAGCATGTAAGGAAACGCTGCTCCGTGCCGTTATCGCGGCCGCGCCGATCCTGCGCCAAGGCGCCGGAGTCGGAAGGATTGTGCCTTTGATGTCCCGCTAGTTTGAAGCATTTCGGCAACAAGGTCCGCATTTGTTCTTTTCTTGTTCTTGCGTTGATCCACAAAGCGGATATGGTTCCATCAGAACGTATCGTGCGATGGCGGCGTCGGTGCCGCACTGGCGGAGGGGCCAATGGTCCAGCACGTGTCGACAGTGGCTTTTGAGGGTGTCGAAGCACGTGCTGTCGATGTCCAGGTTCAGGTCGCGCCCGGCCTTCCCGCGTTCACGATTGTCGGCCTGCCTGACAAGGCCGTATCAGAGGCGCGCGAGCGCGTCCGTTCCGCGCTGATCGCCTCGGGCCTTGCGCTTCCCGCACGGAGGATCACCGTCAATCTGGCCCCCGCCGACCTGCCGAAGGAGGGAAGCCATTACGATCTTCCGATCGCACTTGGCTTGATGGCAGGGATCGGAGCAATCCCACCCGACGCACTTTCCGGCTTCACGGTGCTCGGCGAACTCGGACTTGACGGATCAATTGCGCCGGTTGCCGGTGTTCTGCCCGCAGCGATCGCGGCCAATGCACGTGAAGAGTCACTGATTTGCCCGGCAGCCTGCGGCGCCGAGGCTGCATGGGCCAGTCCCGATCTCGACATTGTCGCAGCGTCCTCACTCATCCAGATCGCCAACCATTTCAAGGGCACGCAGGTGTTGTCGCGGCCCGAGCCCAAAATCGCAGCGGCAGCAGCGACAATGCTCGATCTGCGCGACATCAAGGGGCAGGAGAGCGCCAAGCGGGCGCTCGAAATCGCTGCCGCGGGAGGTCATCATCTTCTGATGATCGGTTCGCCGGGCTCGGGTAAATCAATGCTGGCCGCGCGGCTGCCGTCAATCCTGCCGCCGCTATCGCCGAGCGAACTTCTGGAAATTTCCATGATTGCGTCGGTTGCCGGAGAGATCGAGGGCGGCGCGCTGACCTCGCGGCGACCGTTTCGCGCACCACATCATTCGGCGAGCATGGCGGCGCTTACCGGAGGCGGGATGCGCGCAAAACCCGGAGAGATTTCACTCGCGCATCAAGGTGTTCTGTTTCTCGACGAACTGCCCGAATTCGATCCGCGTGTTCTCGACTCGCTGCGTCAGCCACTGGAAAATGGCGAGGTCGCGGTGTCGCGCGCCAATCACCGCGTAACCTACCCGGCGCGCTTCATGCTGGTGGCAGCGATGAACCCGTGCCGTTGCGGCAAGGCCTATGAGCCGGGTTATGCGTGCAAGCGGGGCCGCAGCGAACGTTGCAGCGCCGACTATCAGGGCCGCATCTCCGGGCCGCTGCTCGACCGTATCGATCTTCGTATCGAAGTGCCGGCAGTGAGCGCCGCCGATCTCATTCTGCCGCCGCCCGCCGAAGGCTCGGCCGAGGTCGCTGCACGTGTGGCTGCGGCCCGCGCGATTCAGGCCGCACGCTACATGTCACTTGGCATGCCGCAGATTCGCACCAACGCCGAAGCGCCTGCATCGGTTCTCGAGGACGTCGCGAAGCCGGATGCACAGGGCCAAGTGCTGCTGCGAGAAGCGGCAGAAACCATGCGGCTGTCGGCGCGCGGTTATCATCGCGTGCTTCGCGTCGCCCGCACCCTCGCCGATCTCGACCAGTCGGAGAAAACCGGACGTATCCACTTTGCAGAAGCGCTGTCCTATCGCGCGCTGGCTGAAGATTTTCAGCGCGCTGCATGACACACCGGTGCAGGTAACCCGCCGGTAACGATCCTTCTTTACAGTTTGCGAACCATAGCCGCGATGCGGCCCCTTTGTTTGTAAGCGTTGAGTGGCGTCATGTTACGTATCCGGATTCTGGCCTCAGCCATTCCGCTTCTTGCCGTGAGTATCCTTGCCGGCGGCCACGTCGTGCCAACTTCCCAGCCCTGCATTTCGCTCGGCCACGGTTCGGTCCAGATGGCCTCTGCGCCCTGGCAGAATCCCGACCACGTCTCGTTCACGGATGATCCGCGCCAGGCAACGGTTCGGGTGCAACTGGTCGAGCGGCCCGAACTGGCCGATTTCGCTGTCGTCGATGACGTTGACGCCTCGGACCAGGATGTTCAGGACGCCGCAAGCTGCCGGACGACGAAAACGACGCGTTATGTCGCCGTGTCAGCGCACGAACATCCGTCCGAGCCCATCATCTTCCTGTCAGACGAGCCCGGCGATTACCGTCTTTATATTCATTCGAAGCGCTTCAGTGCCCGCGAGGCTGCCGCGTTGCTGATCGATGCTGCACCCAAACGCGGAAAGCTCGTTCTGTCTCAACTTTAGGATTTCTTAACCAACATTTCATCGCCGCCGCACCGGCGGCGATGCCTCAAACAGTTCGCAACAGTGACTGCGGCAAGTTCGACCCGCGGCATCGCAGAGCGGATGTGGAGCGCATTCATGAGCGGAGCACTACGTTTCAAGGCGAAGTGGCGGCATTTGAACCGGCGCCACCCGTTTCTCCTAAAGACGCTGCGCTCGGTCATGATCTTCATGGCTGCATTCGGTGGCGCATACGGCTTTCTGGCCGGTGCCCTGTCGAGTAAGTCAGGCTACGACCCTCAAAACTTTGCGATCGGGATTAGTTTCCTGTTTGCGCTGGCCTGCGTCGCGCTCGCTACGCTGAGCATGCGGATGCGCTGGCTTCGCAAGTCCATGCGCAAAATCGCCCTGCACAACGAGGCGCTGCTCGATCGGAACTGGGAGCTGAAGGAATCAGAAGAGCGGGTCCGCAGCCTGTTCGAATCGCAAAGCGATCTCGTCGTTCTGCGTGCACAGGACGGCCGCATCTCGTTTGCCAACGATACCTTCTGTTCCTATGCCGGCAAGTCGGACGAGCAGCTGATCGGCACGAGCTTCAGCCTGCCCGTTCTGGAGCAGGGCGAGGACGCGACCGAATCGCGCGGCACGCGCATCCACGATCAACGCGTTGAAACCACACTCGGCGTGCGCTGGATCGCATGGCGCGAAAATCTGGTTCGGCATCATGTCAACCAGCCGGCGGAACTTCGAAGCGTCGGTCGTGACGTCACCGATCGCGCCGAAGCCGAACGGGCGCTCAGCAGTGCCCGCGACCATGCCGTGGCCGCGAACCGCGCGAAATCCAAATTCCTTGCCGTCGCATCCCACGAAATCCGTACCCCGCTAAACGGCATCATCGGCATGAGCGGACTTTTGCTCGACACGCCGCTGACGCCAGAACAGGCGAGCTACGCGAAGGCGGTGAAGACATCCGGCGAAGCGATGATGTTGTTGATCGAGGAGCTGCTGGACTTCTCAAAGATCGAAGCCGGCAAGATCGATATCGAGCATCGGCCTTTCAACCTCAGCGCGCTGATCGAGGAAATCACCGAACTTCTAGCGCCGCGCGCGCAGGCCCGCAATCTTGAAATCGCGTCCTATGTCGACGAGCGGCTGCCGGTCGATGTCGTCGGCGACGCTGCGCGGCTTCGCCAGGTCATTCTCAATCTCGCGGGAAATGCGATCAAATTCACATCGAATGGCGGAGTGGCGCTGATCGTCGAGCCGGGAATCTGGCCGGACGAAGTCAGCTTCCTTATTCGCGACACCGGCATCGGAATTGCGCCTGACGCACAAGTACGGATTTTTCGCGAATTCGAGCAAGCCGATGAGCGCATCGCGCGGGATTACGGCGGCAGCGGACTCGGACTCAGCATCAGCGAGCGCATCGTGCGCCGCATGGGCGGGCGGATTTCGCTCGAAAGCACAATCGGCGAAGGCAGCACGTTTGAAGTCTCGCTTCCACTGCGCCCCTCGGACACCGCCGGCCTCAGCAGCGTGATCGCTCCTGACCTCGCCAACAAGCCAGTGATGGTGGTCGGCAAACAGACCATCGGCGGTTCTCTGGTTGCGCGGCGGCTGGCGCGCTGGGGCGCCCAGGTCTGCGAAACATCGGAAATCTCCGTCGCAGAAGCCTTGCTGCCTGAACGCTCCTGGCATGCCATCCTCATCGACCACGCCCTTGGAGCCGCACGGGCGCGCGGGCTTGCTGCTTTTGCTCTCCCGCACGCCGCGCGACGGATCGCCGTGTTCACGCCAGCCGAACGTCACGATCTACGGCCCGATGAGATCGCATCGTTCAACGGCTATCTGGTCAAGCCGGTTCGCGCCGCATCGCTTGCAACCCGGCTGGCCGACGATACGCCTGCGCTGGTCCCCGGATTACAGAACGAGGCGGAGGCCGACGCGCCGAAGCAGCTTTCGCCAAAAAGTCTTTCAGTGCTCGTGGCGGAAGACAACGAGATCAACGCCCTTCTGATGCGATCACTCCTGACCAAGCTCGGCCATCGGCCGGTGGTCTGCATCAACGGCAACGAGGCATTCGAATCCTGGCTATCGGCTGAAATGGCGGGAGCACCTTACGATATCGTGCTGATGGATGTGCAGATGCCCAATCTCAACGGCGTCGAAGCGACCAAGATGATCCGGGAACGGGAGGCGGAACGAAGCCTTCCGCGCACCCGCATTCTCGCGCTGACGGCCAACACGCTGGTCGAGGACCGTTACGCGTGCTTCGAGGCCGGGATGGACGGCTTCCTGGTCAAACCCCTGGACAGGGACAAGCTGATCGACGCGCTCGCGTCGGTCATCCCGGTGTCAAATGTCGCAGCCTGAATTTTCATTCAACTGTCGTATTCTGTCGGAGCAGTCGATATCCGGCGTGCTGTCATAAAACCATTTCACTCGCGTGATTAACCGTTTGCGGGTTTTGCTTCGCCGTGATTCGACGAGGCGCCGCGAGGATCGACATGCGTGGTGACGGACACGTTGGATTAGAACCGAAGCCGGTATTAAAGGCCGGCCTTGGACTGAAACCCAGAGCGGGACTGAAGCCGGGCCTGATGCAACAGTTGCTCAAGCCAGAGTTGGCACGAACGGCGGCAGCGACAGCTGTAACCTGGCTCAATCCGACCCGCATGGGCGCTGAGCTAATCAAGTTTGACCGGCCTGCCGCGAATGTGCCGCCTGATACGCTGGGACGGATCGGGCCGCTCGAAGTCCGGCTCGTGAACAAACGAAGCGACATCAAGCGCGCGCAGCGGCTGCGCTACAATGTCTTCTACAAGGACGGCACCGCCATCGCAGATGCACCGACAATGCTGGCGCGCCGCGACAAGGATGCGTTCGACAAGATTTGCGACCACATCCTCGTGCTGGACCATGCCGCCAAACCTTCGCTCAGCGGCAAGCAGCCGGTGGTCGGAACCTATCGCCTGCTCCGGCAGGACGTTGCGGAATCCCGCGACGGTTTCTACACCGACGAAGAATTCGACGTGTCGTCGCTGGTCGAGCGACATCCAGATCTGCGTTTTCTCGAACTCGGCCGCTCCTGCGTTCTGCCGCCTTACCGCACCAAACGCACCGTCGAGCTTCTGTGGCACGGCATCTGGACCTATGTACGCCGCCACCGCATGGACGTGATGATCGGCTGCGCCAGCTTTGAAGGCACCGACCCCGACCGCCTCGCCCTGCCGCTGTCGTTCCTGCATCACCACGCGCGTGCGCCCGACGAATGGCGTGCCCGGGCGCATGACTCGCGCTATGTCGAAATGAACCGGATGAGCAAGGACGCGATCGATACAAAGGCCGCCCTTCGCGAACTGCCTCCCCTGATCAAGGGTTATCTGCGCGTCGGAGCGTATATCGGCGACGGCGCAGTGATTGATCACCAGTTCGGCACCACCGATGTGCTGGTGGTCATGCCGGTGTCCGCGATCGCATCTCGATATATCGGACACTTCGGGGCCGACGCCAGCCGCCACGCGGCTTAAGGCTTACAGCCGTCGCAGCGAAACCTTTTCGACGACGTGTTCGCTGCCCTTTTTGAGGATCAGCGTCGCGCGTGGTCGTGTCGGCAGAACATTCTCGTTGAGATTGACGAGATTGATCGTATTCCAGATCGACAGCGCCTTCTTCACCGCCTCGTCATCCGAGAGGCTGGCATAACGGTGAAAATAAGATCGCGGATCGCTGAACGCAGTGCCCCGAAGGCTCAGGAAGCGTTCGACATACCACTGCCGCAGCACATTCTCATCAGCATCGATGTAAATTGAAAAATCGAAGAAGTCCGATACGAACGGCACGGCTTTGCCATCGCTCGGCAATCGCCCGGTCTGCAAGACGTTGAGCCCTTCAACGATGAGAATATCCGGCTGATTGATCTCAATGGTTTTGTCCGGAACAATATCGTAGGTCAGGTGCGAATAGACCGGAGCCCGCACGGAGCGACGGCCGGCCTTGACCTCGCTGAGAAACGTCAGCAGCGCGCGAAGATCATAGCTCTCCGGAAAGCCTTTGCGCTGCATCAGCTTTTCGCGCTCGAGATAGGCGTTCGGGTACAGGAAGCCGTCGGTCGTTATCAGGTCGACCTTCGGTCCTGGCGACCAGCGCTTCAAAAGCGCCTGCAAAACACGCGACGTGGTCGACTTACCGACTGCGACCGATCCTGCCACGCCGATGATATAGGGCATCTTGCGATCACGGATGCCGAGAAACTTGCGCTGCGCCACGAACAGGCGCTGCGCCGATTCCACGTAATGCGCCAGCAATCGCGACAACGGCAAATAGATTTCCTCGACCTCTTTCATGTCGAGGCGATCATGCATCGAATGCATCCGCTCCACCTCTTCGGCGGTAAGCGTCATCGGTGCATCGTCACGCAGTTTCGCCCATTGCGCGCGCGTGAAGGCCCGATGCGGATCGTATTTTTGCTGCTCCACCCTCACGTCCATGAGCCAACCTCTTATGCTGGGCGAAATCCTGAAAGGCTCATCGGGACGGCGCCGGATACGCAAACAACTCAGTCGCGCTTGCGCGCGGCCTTCTCCTCAAGTCCCGACATTTGCGTCCGGGCCGCGAGCACGTCCTCGACTTCTCCAAACGCGATACCGCGCGACTTGAGAAGCACCAGCAGGTGAAACACAAGATCGGCGCTCTCGGAGATCAGATGGTCGCGATCGTTCTCGATCGCGGCGATAACCGTTTCCACGGCTTCTTCGCCGAATTTCTTGGCGCAATGCTCCGCTCCCTTGTCCAACAACTTGCGCGTATAGGACAGCTCGGCGCTGGACGCGGCGCGGGCATCAACGATCCCGGCGAGGTCATGAATGGTGAACCGGCTCATGGTACGCTTTCTGTCGTTAAACGTCAGATAGGAAACGGTTTACGGCTCACGGGTCAAGCCGCATCGGCAGTCCGGAACGAGCCATGTGTTCCTTGGCCTGACGAATGGTGAACTCGCCGAAATGAAAAATCGACGCCGCAAGAACCGCTGTAGCATGTCCTTCACGGATACCGCCGACCAGATGATCGAGATTGCCGACCCCGCCGGATGCAATCACCGGAACCGGAATGCTGTCGGCGATCATCCGCGTCAGCGTAATGTCGAAGCCCTGCCGCGTGCCGTCGCGATCCATCGAGGTCAGAAGAATCTCGCCGGCGCCGAGCGCCACGACCTCCTGAGCGTATTCTACGGCATCGATGCCGGTCGGTTTGCGCCCGCCATGGGTGAAGATTTCCCAGCGATCGGAATTTCCGGAGCGCGGGACACGTTTAGCATCGATGGCAACCACGATACACTGGTTGCCGAATTTTTCAGCCGCTTCCTTGACGAACTCGCGACGAGTGACCGCGGCCGAATTGATCGAGACTTTGTCCGCGCCGTAGTTCAGCAAAGCGCGAATATCGTCGACCGTCCGCACTCCGCCGCCGACCGTAAGGGGCATGAAACAGGCTTCCGCGGTCCGGCGCACGACGTCCAGGATGGTGCCGCGATTTTCGTGAGTCGCTGCGATATCCAGAAAACACAATTCATCGGCACCGGCGGCGTCATAAGCGATCGCTGCCTCGACCGGATCGCCGGCATCGCGCAGGTCCACGAAATTGACGCCCTTGACGACGCGGCCGTCCTTCACATCAAGACATGGGATGACGCGAACCTTGAACATCAGGCTGCCGTCCGTGCTGCTTTGATCAGCGCCAGCGCTTCCGCCGGATCGATCCGGCCGTCATAGAGCGCGCGGCCGGAAATCGCGCCTTGAAGTTTGGCCGCACGCGGCGTCAGCAGCGCCTTGATGTCCTCGATCGAGGCCAGGCCGCCGGAGGCGATCACCGGAATAGAAATCGCCTCGGCCAACGCAATGGTGGCCTCAAGGTTGAGGCCTTTCAGAAGACCGTCGCGTGCGATGTCGGTAAAGATGATCGCGGCAACACCGGCATCCTCGAAGCGCTTCGCGATCTCAAGCGCTGTCACGGTCGACGTTTCGGCCCAGCCCTCAACGGCGACGTTGCCGTCGCGTGCATCGAGCCCAACCGCGACGCGGCCAGGATGCTTTTTTGCCGCTTGCTTTACAAATGCCGGATCGCGTACCGCGGCGGTACCGATGATGACGCGCGAAATGCCCTTTTGAAGCCACGCCTCCAGCGTCGCCATGTCGCGGATGCCGCCACCGAGTTGCACAGGGAATTTCACCGTCTTCAGCATCGCCTCGACAGCCATTGCATTCATCGGCTTGCCGGCGAACGCGCCGTCGAGATCGACGACGTGAAGATATTCAAATCCCTGACGCTCGAAGGAAGCCGCCTGCGCGGCTGGGTCGAGATTAAACACAGTCGCACGCGCCATGTCGCCTTGTTCAAGGCGCACGCACTGACCGTTTTTCAGATCGATGGCTGGAAAAAGAATCACGGCTTCCACTTCAAGAAATTCGAGATCAACGCCAGGCCAAAGCGCTGGCTTTTCTCGGGATGAAATTGCGTGCCGAACACGGTGTCCTTAGCAACAATCGCCGTGATTGGACCGCCGTACTCGGCGCGAGCCAACACATCGGCATCGTTAGCCGCCTTCAGCTGGAACGAATGCACGAAATAGGCATGACGGCCCTTTTCGCCAAGCGGTAGCCGCTCCAGCACTGGATGCTCGCGCATCACCTCGAGCGTGTTCCAGCCCATGTGCGGAATTTTCAGCGATTCATCGCGGGGCACGATCTGTTCAACGTCGCCCGAAATCCAGTCGAGGCCCACCGTTGTCACATGTTCCTTGCCCTGCGTTGCCAGCAACTGCATGCCGACACAGATGCCGAAGAACGGCCGCGCCTTGTCGCGCACCGCCTCGGTCATCGCATCGACCATGCCGTCGAGCGCATCAAGACCCTTGCGGCAATCAGCGAACGCTCCAACGCCGGGCAGCACGATCCGGTCGGCGCGAAATACCAGATCGGGATCGCGCGTCAGGATCACTCTGTCCGGCTGCTCCATCGTTCGCGAAGCGCGCTCGAACGCCTTGGCCGCCGAGTGCAAATTGCCCGAGCCATAATCGATAATCGCAACGGTCACTGCGACGATCCCGGCATCGGAAAGAACGCCACTTCCTCGTGCGCCGCGATCGAGGAGCGCGGCATCGGATGAAGCGAATTCGCCGGCGCCGCGACCGGAGGCTGACGGCCAAAGAAGCGGCGCTCAGCGTCCTCACGGTTACGGGCGACGACGATATCGAGTTGCCGCCATTTCCTGCGCGTCAGCGTCCAGCGCCGCAACGTGCTGGCCTCCAACCCCATCAACAGCGCGATCACGAACATCACAAAAAACCTCGTGTCCTGCGTCGCATGAATCAGCCGCAGCGCGAATTCGACAACCAGCTGCAGCACGATGTAACTAAAGAGCGCCAGCCAAAGGCGTCTCCAGATGAGCCAGACTGGGCCCAACAGAAACGCCCAGATCGAAAATCCGTCCCGAACGAAAACGATACGGTCCGGCGTGGTACGCACATCGGTGCCGTAACTACGTGGCGCATGCACTGTATAGACCGGCATACAAAACCCTCCGGTTCGACGCAACGGACGATCAGCCGCCAAGCTGACCTTTGGTGGATGGAATGGCGCCGCCCGTCCGCGGATCGATCGTGACCGCCGCCCGCAAGGCTCGCGCCAGTCCCTTGAAGCAGGACTCGGCAATATGATGGCTGTTCTCGCCATACAGTGTCTCGACATGGAGCGTGACACCCGCATTGTTCGAGAAGGCGTGAAACCACTCGCGTACCAGCTCAGTATCGAATTCGCCGATCTTGTGGCGTGGGAACTCGACTTTGAACACCAGCACCGAGCGACCTGAAATATCAAGCACGACGCGGGACAGCGTCTCGTCCATCGGCATATGGATACTGGCATAGCGGGTGATCCCCGCCATGCCGCCCAGTGCCTGCTTCACGGCCTGTCCCAACGCGATGCCGACATCCTCGGTGGTGTGGTGGTAATCGACGTGCAGGTCGCCATCGGCCTTCACCATGATGTCGATCAGCGAATGACGTGCGAGCAGATCCAGCATGTGATCGAAAAAACCGATGCCGGTCGCAACTTCAGACTTTCCGGTACCGTCCAGATTCACACTGACGGTGATGTCGGTTTCCTTGGTCTTGCGCTTGATCGTCGCCGTCCGCATCAAAAACTCCAAATCCAGCGCATGATCCGCAAAAACGGGTAACCGTTGATCGATGGGATGACGCGCCAAAGGCTCGCTGGGCGCCTTTTATCAGTCTCATGACACCTCCGCTACTGCAACGGGCGCAGGAAAGATGCGCATCCTTGCAACATGGGGAGCGGATTTGCCGGGGGTTAACCGCCAAATTTGCATCCCGAGCGGCGACTTCCTAAATGGGGCCGTACTCAAGAGGTGATCCCGATGCAGACGTCACAGCCGGAAAATTGGCACGGCACGACGATTTTAACTGTCCGAAAGGACGGGAAAGTGGTGGTCGGCGGCGACGGCCAGGTTTCGATCGGCCAGACCGTGATCAAATCCAACGCCCGCAAGGTCCGTAAGCTCGGCAAAGGCGACGTGATCGGCGGCTTCGCCGGGGCGACGGCGGACGCATTTACCCTGTTCGAGCGGCTCGAAAGCAAGCTCGAGCAATACCCGGGGCAGCTGACCCGCGCATGCGTTGAACTGGCCAAGGACTGGCGGACTGACCGGTACCTGCGGCGGCTTGAGGCGATGATGATCGTTGCCGATAAGGATGTATCACTGGTTCTCACCGGAACCGGCGATGTACTGGAGCCCGAGAACGGCGTCATGGCGATCGGTTCGGGCGGCAATTTCGCGCTCGCCGCCGCGCGGGCGCTTATCGATTCGGACAAGGACGCCGAGTCTATTGTGCGCCGTTCGCTGGATATCGCGGCTGATATCTGCGTCTACACCAATCGCAACATCACGATTGAATCGCTGGTTGCCTCCTGATCTCTTTTGCAGAATCCTGACATGACCGACTTCTCTCCCCGTGAAATCGTCTCCGAACTCGACCGCTTCATCGTCGGCCAGAGCGACGCCAAGCGTGCGGTTGCCATCGCGTTGCGAAACCGATGGCGACGACTGCAACTGACAGGCAGCCTGCGCGAGGAGGTGCTGCCGAAAAATATCCTGATGATCGGGCCGACCGGAGTCGGCAAGACCGAGATCGCGCGCCGCCTCGCCAAGCTTGCGAACGCGCCGTTCATCAAGGTTGAGGCCACGAAATTCACCGAAGTGGGGTATGTCGGCCGCGACGTCGAGCAGATCGTGCGAGATCTGATGGACGTTGCCATCGCCCAGACCCGAGAACGCAAACGCAAGGACGTCAACGCGAGGGCGCAGCTTGCCGCTGAAGAGCGTGTTCTTGATGCGCTTGTCGGTCAAAACGCCGGTGCCGCGACGCGCGATTCCTTCCGCCGCAAATTGCGAGGGGGTGAGCTCGACGATAAGGAAATCGAGATCGAGACCCAGTCCTCCGGCAACCCGGCGATGTTTGAAATTCCCGGCATGCCCGGCGCGCAGATGGGCGCGATCTCGATCGGAGACATTTTCGGCAAGATGGGCGGCCGCACCAAGACGCGCAAACTCACCGTCACCGAGTCGCATGAGATTCTGGTCAACGAGGAATCCGACAAGCTGCTCGACGACGAGGCTATCAATCGAGATGCGATCCATACCGTTGAGAACAACGGCATCGTTTTCCTCGACGAGATCGACAAAATCTGCGTGCGCGAAGGCGCCCGCACGGGCGACGTCTCGCGCGAGGGCGTGCAACGCGATCTGCTGCCCCTGATCGAAGGCACGACCGTCTCGACGAAATACGGTCCGGTGAAGACGGATCACATCCTGTTCATCGCATCGGGCGCATTCCACATCGCAAAACCTTCCGATCTTCTTCCCGAACTTCAGGGCCGCCTGCCCATCCGGGTCGAACTTCAGGCGCTGGTGCGTGACGATTTCCGCCGGATCCTCACCGAACCGGAAGGCTCGCTGATCAAGCAGTATATAGCCTTGCTGCAGACGGAGGGCGTGACGCTCGACATCACCGATGGCGCGATCGATGCCCTGGCGGATGTGGCCGTCTCGGTGAATTCGACCGTTGAGAACATCGGCGCACGGCGATTGCAAACGGTGATGGAGCGGGTGCTCGACGAGGTTTCGTTCCATGCACCGGATATGGGCGGCGAGACCGTGACGATCGACGCCGATTACGTGAACAAGCACGTCGGCGATCTGGCAAAAAATGCGGATCTGAGCCGGTTTATTCTCTGATCAACGAACCCGGCGCACTCGTACGTAAAGCGCGCCGGCGCCACCGTGGCCGATGCTCGCTTCCTCGAAACCGACAACAAGCCCGCGGAATTCAGCAAGCGACAGCCATTCCGGCACCTGCCGGCGCAACACGCCGCGCTCCGCATCTGCCGCGCCGCTGCGGCCCTTGCCGGTGATCACAAGCACGAAGGTCAGGCCGTCTTCACTTGCGCGGACCAAAAAATTCCGCAGCGCGCGATGCGCGCGGGCCTGCGTCATGCCGTGAAGATCAAGACGCGCCTCGATATCCTTGCGGCCGCGCGACAGCTGTGATTTTTCGCGGCGGCCGATCGGTGCCAGAGGCGGCGGCGCGGCCGGTTTCGGCGCGGACACGGAGCCGATGCGCGGGACAGCGATGGATGGCGCGACTGGGGGAGTTTGCCCTTCGCCGTCGGCAATGATCTCCGGGATATCATCGGGTTGCGCTTTAGGCCGCAGCGGCTTGATCGCCCTGGTCACCGTCTGCCACAGCTCAATCTCCTCTCTCGCAAGCATTCGCTTGCGGCGGGATGAGACGGCAGGCGAAATCTGCGGAGGCCTGCTCCGTTTCATTGCCGCTCGCTGCGCTTGGGCTGCATCGGTCCGCCGGACTTGGTGTCAGACCTGCCAGGCTTTGTGCTTGTCTTTTCGCTCGCTTTATCGGGCGCATTGTTGGGACGCGCGGCAGGCAGCGGAACGCTTTGCATTGCCTGCGTATCCGGTTTTGCTTCGGGCTTGGCCGCAGGCGTTTCCGGTGCGGAGGCTACGGTTTTCGTCTCCGGATAAAGCCGCGCGATTTTCGCTGATGGACGTTCGTCCGGCAACGGAATGGTTCCGGCGCGCGCTGACGGATCAAGCGACTTCGGCAGCAGAATCGCAAACTGGGCGGCGTTCTTGATGCGCCCCGCAATCTTTCCCGCATCCGTACCGGCGCCGAAATAAAGGTCGGCACGCGCCGGGCCGACAATCGCTGAGCCTGTGTCTTGCGCCACCATCAGGCGCTGGAACGGCGTCGTCGATGCATCGGAATCGATTGGCAGTTTGCCGTCGATGAAGAATGGCGTGCCGTAAACATGCAGCGCCTTGTCCACCGCGATCGAGCGGCCGGGCGTCAACGGGACGCCCTGCGCGCCAACGGCTTCTTCATCGGCTTTCAGCGGCACCTCATGGAAAAAGATGTACGACCGATTCTGTCGTCGCAGATCGTTGGCGGCGGCGGGACTCTGCTCCATCCATTCTCGAATGCGCTGCATCGACATCTGCTCTTTTGGAATGATGCCGCGATCAATCAGGAGACGCCCAACTGGCGTATAGGGATAACCGTTGTGGGAATCGTAATTGATCCGGATCACCGAACCGTCCTGGAGCTTGATCCTGGCCGAGCCTTGAATCTGGATGAAAAGCAGATCGGTCTGGTTTTTCAACCAGGCGATCTCCAGTCCGCGTCCGGCGATGGCGCCGTCCTCGATCTGCGCGCGATCATAATAAGGTACGAGCTTGCGGCGGCCGATCTTGCGGAACACGTCGCCCTTGTTCGGCAGACTGTCGGAGGCCTGGCTGTACCCGCGCACAAACAGGTTCGATGGGCGCCGATACAGCGGCACAGTAAAAACATCTGTTCTTGTGCGTGAGCCATCAACGACCGGCTCATAATAGCCGGTGACAAATCCGGCGGCGTCGCCAAGCCGCGAGATCTGCAACGGCACAAAATGCTGTTCGAAAAAGCCGCGTGCCTCGGCGTTGTTCGCGATAGTCTCGGAACGCGCGATCTTGCAGGGTTCGCGCAGCGAGGTACCGAGAAACTTATCGCTGGAAGCATTGGCCGGCTGCGCCAAAACCGGCGCACAGCTTAGGCGAAACGCTTTGAACGCGGCGAGCTGATCGTCGTCTTTCCATCCGGGCAAATCAGTCCATGCCAGCGGATTATATTGGACGCCGGGAATCGTCAGCGGCCAATGAATGTTTTCGGGACGGGGGTGGTGCCGGTAGCCAGGCTCGGGCTCCTCCACACGATGACGCGCATGGTGCCGCATCCGCGCGTCGGCGATATCGCTGCCGGTCAGAGCGACGGCCGCAAAAAGCAGTGCGGCGACGCCGAGCCACCTGGAGCCAAACCTAGTGTCCGCTTTCCGTTCCAACCAGCTTCCAGTTCGGGTCGCGGGAGGAGACGTCGCGGGAGAACGTCCAGACGTCGGTGACATCGGTGAGCTTTTCCGGAGTGCCGTCGATAATCGCGCCATCCTCATCGCGCGTAACCGAGATCATTTGCGAATGAAACCGCACCGTCAGCTGTGCGACCTTGTCGCGGACGCCCGCGCCGACCAACTCCGCCTTGTCGATCGATGCAAAACGGGTTTCAACCTTCTCGCCGCGCTGCTCGCGGCCCTTGATCACCGCATCGAAACCTTCATAGACTTCCGGCGACAGCAGATCCTTCAGTGTGCGGCGATCGCCGTTGGCAAAGGCCAGCACGATCATCTCGTACGCGCCCTTCGCGCCGCTGACGAAATGCTGCGCATTGAAAGAGGAATCCGAAGCGATGACTTCGTCAAGGCCTTTGGCCAGGTCAGACCCAGGCTCGGCGACTCCCTTCCAGCGCTCGTGCGGTTCAGCCGGCTCCGCCTGCGGCGAGGGCTGCGGCTGCACAACCGCCGCTCCCTGCATCGGGATGACATTATTGGTGTCGCCAGTGCCGCGGATCAAATCACGCGCGTGATTGAGGGGCGGCTGCTCGCTGCCTGTCCGCTGGCCGAGGACACTTCGCAGGCGCAGAAAAATGAAAACGGCCAGGGCCAGAAATATGATGGTGTAAATGTCCACGTCGTTCACTTTCCTTCAGCGGCGGCAGGTCGCCGTCCGCTTGCTTCGGCTTCGGTCAGCCACAGGGTTCATGTAGGCACGGAACAACCCCGCGCCAGCTAGGGTAACGTTTGGCCGCAGCGATCTTTCCATTAACGAGCCACATCGATTTGGCCGATTTTAGCCCAATATACCGTTAAGGGCCATCTTTCGGCATGAAACGGGGTCCGCACCTTGTCTGGGGCGCTGAGCCTATGATAGCCACACGCCACCTCTCATCCGGATTTGCAGGAGAATTTGATGACCAACGGCAATGGCGCGCCCACCCTGGACGCGACTCCCGCCCAATTCGGCGTCCTTGTCCAGTATACCAAGGATTTCTCGTTCGAAAATCCAAACGCCCCTGCCTCTTTGACGCAGCAAGGCCAGCAGCCCGCCGTCAGCGTCCAGATCAACGTCGGCGCGACCAACCTGGGCGGCCCTGATTTCGAAGTGGCCCTGACGACCGAGGTAAAGGCTGAGATCAACGGCTCGGTGCTGTTCGCCCTTGAGCTGATCTATGCCGGCATCTTCCGGATCGAGAACATGCCTTCGGAAAACCTGCATCCCTTCGTGATGATCGAGTGCCCACGCCTGCTGTTCCCGTTCGTGCGTGAGATCGTGGCCACCACCACACGCAATGGCGGCTTTCCGCCGGTCTGGCTCGAGCCGGTCGATTTCGTCGGGCTATATCGCCAGAACATGGCCCGGCAGGCCGAACAGTTCAAACCGAGCTGAGCCGTTACGACCCCTCGTTGAATTCCGTCCAGATCGCCTTGTCCCCCAGCGTGGCGACAAAGGCCCTGTGGGCGGCAAGATCCTCTCCGGTCAGCCGCGGCGTCAGTGGTACATCACGCACGCGTCGCGCGATCTCGATGATGTTGGCTGACGCGCTTCGGGTTTCCGCAAGAATGAGCGACGACTGACGCGCGCCGATCAGGTCGATATAAACCTCGGCCAGCAGTTCGGCGTCGAGCAGCGCGCCGTGCTTGGTGCGGCGCGAATTATCGATCGCATAGCGCGAGCATAAATCGTCCAGCCGATTGGACACGCCGGGATGCTTCCGGCGCGCCAACAACAGCGTATCGACGAGACGCTCGCGTGCAATCACGTTGCGTGCGATGCGGTCAAGCTCAGCATTGATGAATCCGATATCGAACGATGCGTTGTGAATAATCAGCGGCGAGTCGCCGACGAATGCCAGAAATTCGTCCGCGATCGCCGAGAACAACGGTTTGTCCGACAGGAATTCAGCTGAAAGACCGTGAACCCGGAACGCCTCCTCGGGCATGTCACGTTCAGGGTTGATATAGCAGTGATAAATCTGACCGGTCGGCATGTGATTGAAAAGCTCGACGCAGCCGATCTCAACCAGCCGGTCACCGCGTAATGGATCAAGGCCGGTCGTTTCGGTGTCGAGTACAATTTCGCGCATGGTCGGGTATCCGATTGACCGCGAGTCAGGCACGGCCGCGGGGCATTGTATCAATTTTTTTCAGAATCGCGCGGATTTGCTGCCGAACATCATCCAGCCCGTTCGATGTATCCACGATAAAGTCCGCACGGCGGCGCTTTTCGGTATCGGGAAGCTGGCGAGCCATCACAGCCTTCAGCTTCTCCGGGGTCATATTCGGACGCGACAGAATCCGCTTACGCTGGATTTCTGGCGTTGTGGTGACGACAACGATCGCGTCGGCACGGCCTTCCCGGCCCGTTTCGAACAGCAGGGGAATATCCAGCACCACGACCTTGGCGCCATCACATGTCGCGTCCGAAAGGAAGGCTGCTTCGTGCGCACGCAGCATGGGATGAACGATCGACTCAAGCCGTTTCATCGCTGCGGCATCATTGATGACATAAGCGGACAGCTTTTGACGATCGACTCGCCCACCAGACGCGGTATCGGGAAATGCCTGCTCAATCGCTGTAACAGCCTCGCCTTCATAAAGACGATGCACCATTGCGTCCGCGTCATAGACCGGAACGCCCATTTCCGCGAACAGCTTCGCTGTGGTTGATTTTCCCATCCCGATCGAACCGGTCAGGCCCAGGATAAACGGCTTCGTGTCAGAACCTTCCATGAGATCAGACAGCCGTCAGCTTTACGCTGCGAAGGAAACCAAGCAAGGGCAGCAGCGGCAGCCCAAGGATGGTGAAGTAGTCGCCCTCGATGCGCTCGAACAGATGCACGCCGACATCCTCAAGCTGATAACCACCGACGCTTTTCGTCACTGCATTTCCCGCAAGATCGAGATATCGCGCAGTGATGTCTTTGGTAAGCGGGCGCATCGTCATCTGCGCCGTTCCGGTGTAGGCAAACAGGAGCTCGTCGTCCTTGGCCACTGCCACCGCCGAATGGAGCTGATGGGTATTGCCGCTCAGATCACGTAATTGTTGCGCGGCCGCGGCGCGGTCCACCGGCTTTGAGAAAATCCGGTTACCGAGTGCCATGGTCTGATCGGCACCGATAACAAAGCGGCCGGGGCGCAATTTCGCGACATGCCTCGCTTTTTCCTTCGCCAGAAGCTCAGCTATTTTTGCAGCCTCCTTGAGGCCCGACGATGTCTGAACGCCGCGCTCATCAATGTCAGCGGGGAAAATTTCAAAATCGACCTGGGCATTGCGCAACAGCTGCTGGCGGGTGACGCTTTGCGATGCCAGGATGACGGTTGACGAATTATCGTCTGTCTCGCGTTGCTCAGGCATGACGATTACGTCCTTTGACGTTGCCGATCGGCATAGAGCTTCATGATAGCGGCTGCGGTTTCCTCGATCGAACGGCGCGTCACATCGAGCAAGGGCCAGTCATATCTAGCACTAAGCTTGCGGGAAAACGCGACTTCTTCACTGACCGCCTGACGATCGATATAGGAATCATCGCCGGTCCGGCCGCCACCGATCGCGGTTTCCGCACCCATGCCGAGCACGCGGTTTTGCCGGATTTGAACGAGACGTTCCGGGGTCGCATGCAGGCTGACAACTAGCGGCTTTTTAAGGGTCTCAAGTTGATGCGGAATTGGAATGCCCGGCACAAGCGGCACATTCGCAGTTCGCACACCGCGATTGGCAAGATAGATCGACGTTGGCGTTTTCGAGGTTCGCGACACGCCAACCAGGACGACGTCGGCATCTTCAAGACCTTCGACGTGCTGGCCATCGTCGTGCAGCATTGTGTAGTTCAATGCATCAATGCGCTTGAAATATTCCGCATTCAACGTGTGCTGCGCGCCGACGCGCTGGGTGGTGTCACGGCCGAGATAAGCCCGAAACAACTGCATAACCGGTCCAATGATGGACAGGCTCGGAATGTTGATCTCCCGGCACTTGGCCTCCAGCCGTTCGACCAGATCTTTTTCCAGCAGCGTGAACAGCACAATACCCGGTGCCTCTTCGATTTCGGTCAATACGCGGTCAAGCTGCTTCTGACTACGGACCAGCGGATAGACATGTTCGACCGGAGTGACGTTGGCGTATTGGGCAGCGACCGCGCGAGCGACGGTAATTAAGGTTTCGCCCGTGGAATCCGAAATCATATGGAGATGAAAATAGCTATTGTCTGCTGTTGCCATCGGATCAAACCAAACCGGATCGTGCCTGTGCACTGCTGTGAATCAATGTGGGAAGAATTCCCTTATCGATCCGTTTCAGGATCGTGCGTGGACAACCCGTCAAATTGTTCACATCTCCATTTTCGGGACACGAAAACGAGTGCTGTTTGAAGTGTATCGGGGTTATGTGGACTTGTCTTGGAGAATTGGACGCGGAGGGCGGCTAAACTTCTGCAATCGCTGTTGTTTTAAAATCATAAAACAGCGACGGGAATCGGGGATAAAATTGGTTGGTGTTAAAAAGCCGCTGGTCTCGGCGGGACAGTCTTGTATCGCCGCTATCCACCGCTACTCAGACTCAAACCTTAAGAATCTAAAAGGTAATAAGAAGAGGTGGGGACTCTCATGAGGCACATCATTCAAGGTCAATCCGGACCGGACCGGACCTTTAATGAAGATTATTAAAATTCGTTCCGCGGAAGCTTGTAAGCCAGGCAACTTCGGCGCTATCTGATTAGCAAGGGGTCACCGATGTACGATTGGATCAAGGCAGTGCATGTGATCGCGGTCATCTCCTGGATGGCCGGCATGCTCTACCTGCCCCGGCTGTTGGTTTATCACGCCGAGGCTGAGATCGGATCCAGACAGTCCGAAACTTTCAAGATTATGGAAGCCAGGCTTCTGAAGATCATCATCAATCCCGCGATGATTATAACTTGGCTGGCGGGGCTTTGGCTGGTTTGGAGCGCGCGGTGGGATCAAGCGCATTGGTTTCAGCTGAAGTTCGTTCTGGTTCTGGTGATGTCGGGAATTCATGGCTTTTTGGCAGGCCGGGTGCGCGATTTCGCTGCCGACCGGAATACCCGCAGTACCCGATTTTACCGAATTCTGAACGAAGTTCCGGCTGTTCTAATGATCGCGATCGTCATTTTGGTCATCGTGAAGCCGTTTTAATCGTCAGAAAATGGTAAGACCGCCGCAAGGATCGTCTTGCTTTGACTGATCCGCTTTTCTATATTGTCGCTATCCCACGAACGCAGGCGGATGTGGCGCAGACCGGTTTCACTGGTCGTCATGTCCAGTTCAAGGCCATCCGGCACCTTCCAGACCAAGACCTGCGCAATCCGACCACTGACTGAACGATCCTTGTCGCTGGTGAACTTTTTCTCCCCCCTTTGCTTCTCCACAGGATTACCCCAATGCGGGAAATGAAACTTCAGGACCTCAAAGCCAAAACACCGGCAGAGCTTGTCTCTTTCGCCGAAGAGCTTGGGGTGGAAAATGCCAGCACCATGCGCAAACAGGAGTTGATGTTTGCCATTCTTAAATTGATGGCCAGCCAGGAAACAGAAATCATTGGTGAAGGCGTTGTTGAGATACTCTCCGACGGCTTCGGTTTTTTACGTTCCTCCGATGCGAACTATCTCCCCGGCCCCGACGATATTTACGTCTCGCCGTCGCAGATCCGACGTTTTGGCCTGAGGACTGGAGATACCATTGAGGGCCAGATCCGCAGCCCGAAGGAAGGCGAGCGCTATTTTGCTTTGCTGAAGGTGAATACGCTCAACTTCGAGGATCCGGAGAAGTCGAAGCACAAGGTCAATTTCGATAACCTCACGCCGCTGTTTCCAGACGAGCGCTTCAAGCTTGAGATCGACGATCCGACCCGTAAGGATTTGTCGCCGCGTGTCATCGACATCGTGGCGCCGATCGGCAAAGGCCAGCGCGCACTGATCGTTGCGCCGCCGCGGACCGGTAAAACCGTGCTGATGCAGAACATCGCCCATTCGATCACGGTTAATCATCCGGAGTGCTATCTGATCGTGCTTCTGATCGACGAGCGTCCTGAAGAAGTCACCGATATGCAGCGCTCGGTAAAGGGCGAGGTGGTGTCTTCGACGTTTGATGAACCCGCAGTGCGCCATGTCCAGGTCGCGGAAATGGTGATCGAAAAAGCCAAGCGTCTGGTTGAGCACGGCCGCGATGTGGTGATCCTGCTTGATTCGATCACGCGCCTCGGACGTGCCTACAACACGGTGGTGCCGTCATCCGGCAAGGTGTTGACAGGCGGCGTGGACGCGAACGCATTGCAGCGACCGAAGCGTTTCTTCGGTGCAGCGCGTAACATTGAAGAAGGTGGTTCATTGACCATCATCGCGACGGCGCTGGTCGATACCGGAAGCCGTATGGACGAAGTCATCTTCGAAGAATTCAAGGGCACCGGCAACTCCGAACTCATTCTTGACCGCAAGGTTGCCGACAGGCGCACCTTCCCGGCGATCGATATCGCACGCTCCGGTACCCGTAAGGAAGAACTCATCACCGATCCGCAGCAGCTCAAGAAGATGTACGTGCTGCGTCGCATTCTCAATCCGATGGGTTCGATGGATGCGATCGAATTCCTGCTCGACAAGCTCCGCTCGACCAAGAACAACGGGGAGTTCTTCGAGTCGATGAACACCTGATCGTTTCGGTGCATTAAGATAAAAAACGCCCGGCTTTGTCCGGGCGTTTTTTTATGTCTCTGATCGCCAGTTTTATTAGGCCATGCCAGAGACAGTCTAGCGCATCCGCAGGTTGGCCCGTGACAGCTGCTTGATGTTCGAGCAGCCCATCAGTCGCATGTCGCGCTCGACTTCGATCCTGAGATGTTCAAGCGCACGCTCGACGCCCGGCTGGCCGGCGGCTGCCAGCGGATAGAGATAGTAGCGCCCCAGGCCGACGGCTTTGGCACCCATCGACAGCGCCTTCAGGATATGGGTGCCGCGCTGAAAGCCGCCGTCTACAATCACGTCGATCTTGTCACCAACCGCATCGACAATTTCTGCCAGCTGATCGAAGCCAGCCCGTGATCCGTCAAGCTGACGCCCACCATGGTTCGACAGGATAATTCCGGTGCAGCCGATCTCGACGGCGCGCTTGGCGTCTTCCACCGACATCACGCCCTTGAGGCAGAACTGCCCAGACCATTGCTGGACCATTTCGGCAACGTCGTTCCAGGTCATCGACGGATCAAGCATTTCGGTGAAGTAGCGGCTGATCGACAGGGTGTCGCCGCCCATGTCGATATGCTCGTCCAGTTGCGGCAACTTGAAACGTTCGTGAGTAAAATAGTTCATGGCCCAGGTCGGCTTGAGAGCGAATTGCGTCATGCCGGCGAGGGTGAGCCTGAACGGAATAGAAAATCCGGTGCGCTTGTCGCGTTCGCGATTGCCGCCAGTGATGCTGTCCACGGTCAGCATCATCACCTGGATGCCTACGTCCTTGGCTCTCTGCATCATCGCGCGGTTCAATCCGCGGTCGCGGTGGAAATAAAATTGGTAGACCTGAGGGCCTGGATACGCCTTGCGTATCTCCTCCATGCTGACTGTGCCGAGCGACGACACGCCGAACATCGTGCCGATCTTCGCGGCCGCCGCGGCCACGGCCCGTTCGCCCTGATGGTGAAACAGGCGCTGCAAGGCGGTGGGTGAGCAGTAGAACGGGACAGCGAGTTTCTGTCCCATGATCTCGACCGACATGTCGACGTTCGAGACGCCACGCAGGATGCTGGGCACGAGGTCACAGCGCTCAAGGCTGGTCGTATTGCGACGCAACGTGGTTTCGTCCTCGGCGCCGCCATCGATATAGTCGAAGATCGGTCCAGGCAGACGGCTTTGGGCAAGGCGCCTGAAGTCGTGAAAGTTGTGGCAGTCGGTCAGGCGCATTATCGGGCCTCACGCCTTTATTATGTGACAGAAACGGCCTTTACCGATGCAACAATGACGGGGCCGGGGCAAGGCTCCGGCGTATAGGTTTTTGGTCGAGTCTCCCGGGGGGACAACCTTCCCCACCTCAGGCGATTCATAAGAAACGCTGCGCTCAGGCGGGAGCCCGGTTGACCAGATTCGCCAGCGCCTCCGGCCGGACCACCGGCAGCGAACAACTCTGGCCACGGCAAACAAACGCGGCCGGCTCATGAATAGAGGCGACTTTATCCCGCGCTGGATGACCAGCGGGAAGGTCGGCTTTGTTCGCGGCATGCAGCACGATCACGCCGGAGTGCGGCAGCTCCCGCGCAGTTTTCAGAAGCGACTCGGCGCCCTCGCCTTCTCCCGCGATCACCACCTCCGCGCCCGTCAGATAAAGATCCAGCGCATTCAGCAACGACAAGTGTCCGAACATATTTTCTGCCGCGCGTGGTAGCATGGTCACGAACAACATATCGACCTTGCGGCGCCATGTCTCATCGCCGGTCAGGATGGCGAGCCGGACCAGGTTTTGCGCGATCAGCCCGGTGTGATTGGGGATGGCGTCATCGACCGTCGCATGCGGGCGCACGATCAGCCCCTCGGCATCGTCGGAGGTGAGATAATAGCCGCCATGTTCTTTGTCGGCGTAGTGCGCATCAAGATCATTTTGCCATGCGGTGGCCCGCTTGAGGAAAACGTGATCGCCGGTCGCCTCGAACAGCGCGAGTGCCGCGCGCGTCATTGCGGCATAATCGGATGCGAGCGCTGGCTGCAGCAGTTTGCCGGCGCGCCATGAATGGCCAAGCCGTCCGTGGCGGCTCATCGTGGTGGTGATAAAGCCGAACACCGTGCAGGCCAGTGTCAACCATTTCGGCTGATCGAATGCACTGGCGGCATGCGCGAGCGCTGCGATTGCGAGGCCGTTCCAATCCGCCAGCACCTTGTCGTCGAGACCGGGATGGACGCGTTTTTCGCGGGCCTTAAACAGGATCTCGCGCATCGCCGCGAGTTGCTCGGCTTCGACTGGCGTATCGTCTGCGCTTTGCAGACGGTTGAGGATGTTGTGCCCCTCGAAGTTGCCGTCGGCCGTGACATCGTATTTGGCGGCGAAGAAAGTCGCGTCATCGCTCCCGAGCAAATGCTCGATCTCTGCCTGCGACCAGACGTAGAACTTGCCCTCCTCACCTTCGGAGTCGGCGTCGAGCGACGACGACAAGCCGCCCTCTTTGGTCAACATCTCGCGTTGCAGCCACGCGACAACTTCAATGGCGCGTTCGCGGTATAGCGGATTTTTCGAGCGCGCATAATCGAGCGCCAGCAGATCAAGGATCTGCGCGTTGTCGTAGAGCATCTTCTCGAAATGCGGCACCAGCCATTTGTCATCGACGGAGTAACGCGCATAGCCGCCGCCGAGATGGTCGTAGATGCCGCCCTGGCTCATGCGTGTCAGTGCAAGCGAAGCGGTGATGAAGAAGCGGTCGTCGCCGGATCGCGCGCCGGCACGCCAGAGAAATTCGAGCATCGAACATTGCGGAAACTTTGGGGCGCCTCGTAATCCGCCGTTCACAGGGTCGGTCGCGCGCGCAACCGATGCCGCGGCGTTGTCGAGTTCGGCGACTCCAATGGTGGCATCGCCCCGTGCGGCGCGTTTGGCGAGGTTTTTTGTCAGCGCCGTTCTGTTGGATTCGATCTTGTCCGGCTCGTCGCGAAAAACCCGCGCGACCTCCTGCATCACATCGACAAAAGCGGCCCGGCCATACTGGGGCTTGTTCGGAAAATAAGTGCCGCCCCAGACCGGCCCGCCATCCGGCGTCAGGAACATGGTCAGGGGCCAGCCCCCTTGTTCGCCCAGCAAATGCAGGGCGTTCATATAGATTTGATCAATGTCCGGGCGTTCCTCCCGGTCCACCTTGATCGGGACGAACAGTTCATTCATCACCTTGGCGGTGGCTTCGTCCTCGAAGCTTTCGTGAGCCATCACATGGCACCAGTGGCAGGCGGCGTAACCTACCGAAAGCAGGATCGGCTTGTTCGTGCGCTTGGCCTCGGCGAGCGCTTCGGGTCCCCATGGCCACCAATCGACGGGGTTATGCTGATGTTGCAGCAAATAGGGGCTGGTTTCGCTGGCAAGCCGGTTCTTGTGCGATGCAGCATTTTTCATGTTGCGGGTATCCTTGCGAATTGTGCGCCGCAACATGACGGCGAATCAGTGGTTTACGCGAATTTCGATTGCCCTGATCCGCGCTGTTGAACAAATAGGATATGCCGTTTCAACCGCCAACCATCTATGCGCTTGCATCCGGACGCGTTCCGTCCGCGATCGCCATCATTCGCATCTGCGGTCCAGCCGCCGCTCGCGTCCTCGAATCGTTATGCGGCCGCTTGCCCGCGCCGCGGACGGCAACACTGGCGACCCTGAAGGGTGAGGGCGGCGATCCGATCGATGAGGGCGTGGTGTTGTGGTTTCCCGCGCCGCATAGCGCGACGGGAGAAGACACCGCAGAGCTTCAGGTCCATGGCGGACGTGCGGTGATAGCGGCGTTGTTCGCGGCGCTGGAAAAGATCGCAGGTGTACGACCCGCAGAGCCCGGGGAGTTTACCCGCCGCGCATTCGAGAACGGCAAGCTCGATCTGACCGAGGCGGAGGGGCTCGACGATCTTATTCATGCCGACACCGATCGTCAGCGCCGTCAGGCGCTGCGTCACCTCAAGGGGTTGCTCGGCGAAAAGGCGCAGAGCTGGCGGCAGCAGATTATCGACACATCGGCGCTGATCGAGGCCGGCATTGATTTCTCCGACGAGGGCGATGTTTCGGCCGAACTGGTTGCGCCGGCGCTGCGCAGGATCGCCGCGCTCCGAAGCGAAATTGAAAAAGCCCTTGCGGCATCGGCACGGAGTGAGCGTCTGCGCGACGGTCTTGTGGTCGCCATCGTTGGTCCGCCGAACGCCGGAAAATCGACATTGCTCAATCGCCTGGCACGGCGGGAGGCGGCGATTGTGTCGCCCTATGCAGGCACGACACGCGACACGATCGAGGTCCACCTCGATCTGGATGGCTATCCGGTGACGCTGATCGACACCGCAGGCGTTCGCGACACCGATGATCCGGTCGAACAGGAAGGCGTGCGCCGCGCGCGGGAGCGGGCGAGGACATCGGACCTGGTGTTGTGGATGATCGACGCGCGCGAGAGCATCTCGGACCACATGGGCGACGAGGCGCTGCAGAGCGGTGCGCCGGTCTGGACGATCCGCAACAAGATCGACCTCGTCGGGCAGCAACCGGCTGATGCCGATCCAACCACACTCGATATCTCGGCCGTTCAGGGAGAAGGCGTCGATGTGCTGGTCGCCGCGCTGGTTGGCTATGCCCGGGACTATTTCGGGGGTGGGGAGGATGCGCTGGTCGGCCGGTCACGGCACCGGGCGCTTCTTTTGGAAACCGCACAGGCGCTCGGGCGGGCGGAGCGGATGGCGGGGGAGGGCGACGAGCTTTTAGCAGAGGAGCTCCGAATCGCGATTCAATCATTAGGGCGCCTTTTGGGGCGGGTCGATGTGGAAGACGTATTGGATTCGATTTTCCGGAACTTCTGTATTGGGAAGTGACACGGACGCCTCCGTTTCACGTGAAACAATCCATCCGTTCGCTGTTTCACGTGAAACGGCCTGCGCGCCCGGTTCGTTTCACGTGAAACAATGAAGTTGGACCGTTCCCGCGCCTTATTGCTTGGATGATAATATCCGCCGCGCTAGAAGGTGGCGCATGCAAAACATCTTTGACGTCATTGTCGTGGGTGGAGGACACGCCGGCTGTGAGGCTGCGGCGGCGTCCGCCCGCATGGGCGCCAACACTGCTCTTTTGACCCATCAATTCGCGACCGTAGGGGCAATGTCCTGTAACCCGGCGATCGGAGGCCTTGGAAAGGGTCATCTGGTCCGGGAAATCGACGCCCTGGATGGCCTGATGGGCCGGATGGCAGACGCAGGCGGCATCCAGTTCAGGGTTTTGAACCGCCGAAAGGGTCCCGCGGTGCGCGGGCCTCGTGCCCAGATCGACCGCAGGCTTTATGCGGCGGCGATGCAGGGCGCGATCCGTGAGACTGAAAATCTGACCGTGATCGAGGGTGAGGCCGACGATCTGGTGCTCAACCAGCGCCGGATCGCCGGATTGAAGCTGGCCGACGGCCGGGAATTCGTCTGCAACGCGGTGGTGATCACCACCGGCACATTCCTGCGGGGGCTGATCCATCTGGGAGAGCGAAATTGGCCTGCCGGACGGATCGACGAGGCTCCTGCCATGGGTTTGTCGGGCGCGTTCGAGCGCGCCGGCTTTGTCCTGGGACGGCTGAAGACCGGGACTCCGGCTCGGCTCGATGGCGCGACCATCGATTGGAAAGCGGTCGAAATGCAGCCGGGTGACGATCCCGCCGAGCCGTTTTCGACCCTGACCGAGCGGATTACGACGCCGCAGATCGAATGCGGTATCACACGGACGACATCCCGAACTCACGAGATTATCCGGGAAAACGTGCACCGCTCGCCGATGTATTCCGGCCAGATCAAGAGCACCGGGCCGCGCTATTGCCCATCGATCGAGGACAAGATCGTCCGGTTTGGGGATCGCGACGGGCATCAGGTGTTTCTTGAGCCGGAAGGACTCGACGACACAACGGTTTATCCCAACGGAATCTCCACATCGCTGCCGGAAGAGGTGCAGCTGGCGATTTTGGGCACCATTCCGGGACTGGAAAAGGTCCGGATGATCCGGCCGGGCTACGCGATTGAATACGATCACGTCGATCCGCGCGAACTCGATGCCTCGCTGCAGACCATGCGGATTCCGGGCCTGTTTCTGGCCGGCCAGATCAATGGCACGACGGGATACGAGGAAGCTGGCGCCCAGGGCCTTGTCGCGGGTTTGAATGCGGCGCTGCTGGCGGGCGGCGGCGAGCCTGCGACCTTCGACCGCGCCGACGGCTATCTTGGCGTGATGATTGATGATCTCACCACGCGCGGAATAACCGAGCCGTACCGGATGTTCACCTCCCGCGCTGAATATCGCCTCACGTTGCGGGCGGACAATGCGGATCAGCGGCTGACAGATCGAGGCATCTTGCTTGGTTTGGTCGGCGGCGTACGCAGGATCCATCATGCTGCAAAGATGGCGGCGCTGACCTCGGCCAAGGAAATGGCAAAGGCGCTGTCGGTCACTCCGACGGAGGGCCTGAAGCATGGCCTTTCGCTGAATCGGGATGGCCAGCGCCGTTCGGCCTTCGAACTCCTGGCTTATCCGGATATTGGCTGGGAAACGGTGACGAAGATCTGGCCGCAGCTCGGCGGTATCGATCCGGCGATCGCAACTCATGTTGAGATCGACGCGAAATACGATGTCTATCTCGAGCGCCAGGCTGCGGACGTCAGGGCTTTCCGGCGCGACGAGGCGCTGGTTTTGATCGGCATTGATTATGCCGACGTGCCGGGGCTGTCGAACGAGGCGCGCCACAAGTTGCAGTCCGTCCGGCCACGAACGATTGGGCAGGCCAGCCGTATCGAGGCAATGACGCCGGCGGCGCTCGGCATCCTCGCCGCCTACCTGCGGCGGCAAAATAAGCAAAAGACAGTCGCGTAAGCGCGGGAGTGAATGCGTGGCCAAGGACGTCACCAAGCCTCTCGCCGGTCCGTCCGAGCACGATAAGGCGCAGGCCCTGAAACTTACCCCTGTTTCACGTGAAACAGAGCGCCGGCTCGATGCCTATGTGGCGCTGCTGTTGCAGTGGCAAGCCACGACCAATCTGGTGGCACCCTCGACGCTCCCCCAGCTCTGGACCCGGCACATCGCCGACTCCCTTCAGGTGCTGGACGTAATTCCGGACGCGAAGGTGTTCGCGGATCTCGGCAGCGGCGGCGGCTTCCCGGGTGTTGTACTTGCGTGCGCACTGGCTGAGCGGCCCGGCGGGATGGTTCATCTCGTTGAGCGCAACGCCAAAAAGGCAGCCTTCCTGCGCGAGGCGATCCGGATCACCGGCGGAGCTGGCGAAGTTCATCACAGGGATATCGTGGATTACGTGGACAGTAACCATAATCTGATCGATTGCGTCACCGCGCGCGCGGTCGCACCGCTACACATGCTCATCGGTTTCGCGGAACCCCTTGTCCAAAAAGGCGCCAAAGCACTCTTCCTTAAAGGACAAGATGTAGAGAGTGAATTGACGGAAGCTACTAAATACTGGAATATCAGAGCGAAACTTCACGCCAGCCGGAGTGGCGGGGAAGGCTGGCTCGTTGAGATCGATGAAATTGTGCGCCGCAACAAAGCGGCTGCTGAGGCTGGGGTGCGAACATGAACGGTATCGACGGAATTTTCGGCGACGAAACGAAGCGCGAAGCGGGCCACCCGCGCATCATTGCACTGGCGAATCAGAAGGGCGGCGTCGGGAAGACGACGACAGCGATCAACCTCGGCACTGCGCTGGCCGCGATCGGTGAACGGGTTCTGATCGTCGATCTCGATCCGCAGGGCAATGCCTCGACCGGCCTCGGCATCGACCGGCGCAATCGCAACTGCTCGACCTACGACGTCCTGGTCGGTGAAGCCAAATTGCGCGAAGCGATCATCCCGACCGCGGTGCCGCGGCTTCATATCGCCGCCTCCACCATGGACCTGTCCGGTCTCGAACTCGAACTCGGCACGGCGCGCGATCGCGCCTTCCGCCTGCGCGATGCGATCGCCGATCTCAACACCGACGCCGAGCCGGACAGCGACTATACGTATGTGCTTGTTGATTGCCCGCCATCGCTGAACCTGATCACCGTCAATGCGATGGCGGCGTCGCATGCGATCCTGGTGCCATTGCAGTGCGAATTCTTTGCGCTCGAAGGTCTGTCGCAATTGCTGCAGACGGTGGAGCAGGTCCGCTCCACGCTGAACCCGACGCTCTCGATTCACGGCATCGTGCTGACCATGTTTGACTCGCGCAACAACCTGTCGAACCAGGTCGTTGCCGACGTGCGTCAGTTCATGGGCAATAAGGTTTACGACACCATGATCCCGCGCAACGTGCGCATTTCGGAAGCGCCGTCCTATGGCAAACCGGTTCTGGTCTACGACCTGAAATGCGTCGGCAGCGAAGCCTATCTCAAGCTCGCGACGGAAGTGATCCAGCGCGAGCGCGAATTACGCACGCACTGAAGAATTCGGAGTGGGCGCGTCACGCGCTCAAGGTTTGATATCGATTGACGTGGGAGTGCGTGAGGTGGGTGCAAGGGAGGCGGCAATGGCCGAGGAGCGTTCGCGGCTGGGCCGCGGTCTTGCAAGTCTGATCGGCGATGTCGGCGGCGAGGCGGCTCATGTCGATCGTCCGAGCCGCGCGCCGCGCAAGGTGCCGATCGAATTCTTGAAGGCGAATCCGCGCAACCCGCGCCGCACGTTCTCCGACGACGAACTCAATGAACTTGCGGCTTCGATCAAGCAGCATGGCGTGATCCAGCCGATTGTGGTCCGTCCGGTGAAGGGCACGCAGGATCGTTTCGAGATCATCGCGGGCGAACGGCGCTGGCGCGCCTCGCAGCGCGCCGGGCTGCATGAGGTGCCGGTCGTCACCGTGGATGTCAACGACAGCGCGGCGCTCGAAATCGCGATCATCGAGAACGTGCAGCGTTCCGACCTCAACGCGATGGAGGAGGCGCTCGGCTATCACGCGCTCGCCAGCGAGTACAGTCACAGCGCCGAGGATATCGCCAAACTGGTCGGCAAGAGCCGCAGTCATGTCGCGAACATGATGCGGCTGACAAAACTGCCGCAGCAAGTGCAGGACTACATCGCTGAAGGAAAACTGTCGGCGGGTCATGCGCGCGCACTGATCAGCATCGATGATCCGGCGGTGGTGGCAAAGCGTATCGTAGAGGGCGGGCTTTCGGTTCGTCAGGCCGAGGCGCTGGCGCACGACGAAGGTGCCCCGCAACGCGGAGTGCAAAAGGCGCGCGGCAAGTCGGGCGGGGCGGCCATCAAAAAGGATGCCGATACGGTCGCGCTCGAAAAACGGATCAGCGATGCGCTGGGGCTTGCGGTCAGCGTCGATCATCGCGATCCCGGCGGTACGGTTCAGATCCGCTATAAGGATCTCGAACAGCTCGACGAGATCCTGCGCCGTCTTGAATCAGGGCACTGATCAGCTTTTGCGATGAATCTGTACCATCGCCGGGCGCGTGATGTTGCGGCGATCCTTGATCACCCCGATCAGCACGCCCATCCGCTGGATCTTGGCGATGACATTGCCCGTCAGAAGGTTGTTGCAGTCACCATGAGTCGGCGCGATGAAAAAGTCGGCGCGATTCCAGTCGTCGGTCCATCGCAGGCGTCCGATGAGATGCTGGACGCTCAGCTCTCGCTCGAATGAATTGCGGTCGCCGCAGACGTCAACGTTGTAAACGGCGGGGACGACGTTCTTGCCTTCCGAGCGATTCAGATAGCCTCCGAGTTCGGCGACGGCCGCAGGCATGATCGCCACCCAATAGTCCATGACATAACGGTGTGATGCTCCCGCAAGTCCGCCAACCAGCGGATTGTAATAGAGATACTCGTAAGGATGCAGCTCATAGAGCGTGTCGGCATTCCATGATATGTCCGCGAGAATTGCGGCGAGGGCGCAGGCTGCGATCACCCAGTGCTGTCGCGTCAACGACGACAGTGCCCATTCGAGTCCGATTGCGGCAAGCACCGCGATCAGAGGCAGTACGAACAGGAAATGCCGCATCCCGGTGAAGGCGGGGCCATGGCCGATCACCTGACAGGCGACCGGAAAAATCGCCATGACGATCACAAAGGCCGTTTCACGGCGCCGCTGCCCGGAGAACCATGAGCCCATTCGGTCAGACGCCAGCACCAGGATCAGCGCAAGCAACGCGGCTCCCAGCAGCAACAGCGGCGTACGAATCGCGATGTAGATCGGCACATAAAGCCGCGGCACCGCGGCCATCTCGTAGATGTGGCCGTCGAGGATGGTTTTGATGTGATAGTGGAAATCGGCGAATTGAAATAATCCGCGCAGCGGGTTGAGCGGCGCCAGTGCCGCCCACGGCCACGCAGCGATCATGATCAGGTAGCTGAGCAGGAGCGCCGGTGCAAAACGAGCGACGGCCTGCCTTGCGAAGCGGGCGCGCATATCGGGCGCTCTCGCCGAAAGCGCCAGCACGGTAATGAGTCCGGCGTAGACCGGGAGCAGCAGCCCGAGCACTTTGATTCCGAGCGCACAGCCGGTCAGGAATCCGAAGCCGAACACGTCGCGCCATCGCGGTCTCGGCAAATCGCGCGCGGCGCGAATCAGAAAATAGCTTGCTCCCGTCATCGCCGCAGCGAGCGGGACATCCTTGGTATGGGTGAACATGTCGCCGTACCATGTCCCGCAGCTGGCCAGACAAAGCGCGGCGAGACATCCGGCACGTGAGCCGGCGATATGACGGGCGAGAGCGGCCGCCGCACCGATGCCGCCGACCCCGATCAGCGCCGTCATCAGATGACGCAGATCATAAAGTTCGAGCGGCACCACGCGATGCAGAAGAACGGCGGCCATATCGAACAGGCCGCCGTACAGATACAGATTGTCGAAAGAGAACAACGAGCGGTCGGTGAAGCCGCTTCTGTAATAGGACAGGATCAGCTGTCCGTAATGATGCTGAACCCATTCGTCGTTGGAAACGGCGTATGAGCGAAAGGTGGCCAGCACGAGGGCTGTCAGCGCGAGCAGGACGCCGAGTGTTGCGATATCCCACCACCCAATGCGCGAGCCGGGCATCCTGCGCGATGCCAATCCGTCTTCGCGACAGACGGCGTCCCGGTACACGATGTCATCTCTGGTCCGGTCCCTGGCGAGATCGGTCATGGGCGGGAAACGGATGTTTGCAAAAGATCCCCGGAAGTCAGATTCAGCGGACGGCAGCCAACCATATCGCGTACGAGGTGACAATGCCGAAGAGCCCCGCCGAATATGGCGAAATCAGCCTCGCTGCCGCGAATTCACCGCGATCGCCATCAGCGCGCGCTGTGCGATGGTCGCGGCGAGGTCGGACTGCTTGCGCATGTCGAGCGCAGCCTCCGCCAGAGCGCCGATGATCTTCGCAAGCCGTTCCGTAGCCAGATTTTTCAATGCCGTTTCGACAAGTCCCTTGCGGGAAAAATGCAGCCGGGGAAATCCGCTTTCCATCGCATCGAATTCGCTCTTGCCGTCTGCGATCGCCAGGCGCGCTTTATGCAATTGCGCGGCGTGGCGTTGTGCAGATGCGATGATCTGTCCCGGATACGTGCCGGCGGCGATCGCTTTGCCATAGGCCGCTTCCATCTGTACGACCTTGCCGGCGAAGGCATTGTCGATGATCGCGTCGAGCGCAAGTCCCGACGCGTCGGTGACGATCGCGGCGACGTCTTCAAGGGTGATCTCTTGGGAGCCGTGCGCATAAAGCGCGAGCTTGCGGATCTCATTGCGGGACGCCTGACGGTCGCCGCCAAGCAGGGCAACGAGCGTGGCGCGCGCATCGGACGCAATCCTTGTTCCGGATGCGCGCAGTTCGTCGTCGATCAGCCGCGACAGATCGCGCTCGGTATCGGCATAGCAGGCGATGGCAACCGCGGACTTCGAACGCTCGCACGCCTTGCGCAGCGGCGCGTCGGGACGCAATTCGCCGGCCTCGATCACGATGCGGCAATCCTTCGGCGGAATGTCCGCCAGCGTGTCGATGCCGCTTGAAAAATTTCGCGAACCGGCCCGAATGCGGATCGCGCGGCGGCCGCCGAACAGCGGGACAGTCATCGCTTCATCGACCAGGCGCGAAGGATCGGCGGCAAGCTCGTCGCCGTCCATCCTCACCATGGAAAATGGATCGTTGGGATCATCGACCGCGGAGGCCAGCAACGTATCGGCGCGCTCGCGGATCAGGCCGGCGTCCGGCCCGTACAGCAGGATCACCGGACGCGCCGGATCAGGCTTGGCGAGGAAGCTGTCGATCTCTTTGCCGCGAAGCGCCGTCACGTCCGTGCATTATATGCCGGAGTAGAAATACGACGCGAGGCGGGTCGAGATATTCTCCGCGATTTCCTTTGCGGCGCGGTCTTCCGCATCGCGCAGACCGCGTTGCTGGGCAAACCGCTGTTCTTCGCCCGGCGTGTCGAATGAGACTCGGGCAATGGCGGTGCCGTTGATGACCGGCTTGTTGGTCGCGATCTCGCGCAACTCGTAGTAGGCATCGATGCCGTAGTTTTGAATATCCGGCCGGGTTGTTGTCGGATCGATCACGATGGCGAGTTGCTGTGTGCTGAGGCGCATCGTCAGCTTGTATTTAGGCGCGGAGCCGACCGCGGCGCCGTAGGCCCGGAACATCATCTCGTTGCGGATCGCTACGCCAAGCCTGGCCTCCCGCGAGCCATTATTGACGTTGAGCGGCGCGAACTCGATCTCCGAAAGTTTCTCACGAAGCCCCGGACCGCCATTCAGAGTATGGTCCGCATAGAGCGGCTGAAAGCAGCCAGCCGTTATCCCGCCCAGCGCAGCGATGACGGCGAGGCGCGCAACAATGCGGATATTAAACCACGACATTCACGATCCTTTGCGGAACCACGATAATCTTGCGGGGCGTGGCCCCGGCCAAGGCGGTTTTTACCGCATCAAGGGCCAAAACGGCAGCCTCAATTTCCTGGTTTGGCGCATTTCGCCCCACCGTGACATCGGCGCGCTTCTTGCCGTTGATCTGAACCGGCAGGGTCATGGTATCGTCCACGAGCAAGGATTGATCGGCCTCAGGCCACGGAGCCTCGGATACAAGACCCGGCCTGCCAAGCGCCTCCCAGCATTGTTCAGCCAAATGCGGCATCATCGGGGAGATCAGGCGAACCAGAATATCGAGGGCCTCATGGACGGCCACCGCGAAGGCCGGATCGGTCTTCAGCCGTGGATCGTCGATTGCCTCGGCGAGGGCTCCGACGAAGGTATAGAGCTTGGCAATGCCGGTATTGAAGCGCAGCCGTTCGATTGCCATCGAGACATCGGCGATCATTCGGTGAGCGGCCGCGCGCAGCGGCTTCGTGGCGTCGGTTGTGCGGGGTGCGGCACCGTCTTTCGGCAGATGCGGCGTTGCCAGATTGATCAGGCGCCAGACCCGTTGCACGAAACGGTTCGCGCCCTGAACGCCCTCCTCGCTCCAGATCACGTCGCGGTCCGGCGGCGAGTCCGAGAGCATGAACCAGCGCGCGGTGTCGGCACCAAAGGTTCCGATGATGTCGTCGGGATCGACGGTGTTGCGCTTCGACTTCGACATCTTCTCGATCGCGCCGATCTCGACCGGCTCGTTCGTTGAGAGCAACGTCGCGCGGCGCGCGTCTCCCATGCCTTCGATCTTGATTTCGGCTGGCGCAACCCAGCTCCCGTCGACCGCCTTGTAGGTTTCGTGCACCACCATGCCCTGCGTGAACAGGCCGGCGAATGGCTCGTCGATGCCGATGTGACCGGTCGCTTTCATCGCGCGGGTGAAGAAACGCGAATAGAGCAAGTGAAGGATCGCGTGCTCGATGCCGCCGATGTACTGGTCGACAGGCATCATCTTGTCCGCGATGCGGCGGGTGGTCGGCGCTTCGTCATTCCATGGATCGGTAAAGCGCGAGAAGTACCACGACGAATCCACGAAGGTGTCCATGGTGTCGGTCTCGCGCCGCGCATGTTCGTTGCCGCATTGCGGGCAGGTTACATTCTTCCATGTCGGATGGCGGTCGAGCGGATTTCCGGGACGATCGAATTCGACATCGTCGGGAAGCCGCACCGGCAGATCCTTGATCGGCACCGGAACGACGCCGCAGGTCTCGCAATGAATGATCGGGATCGGGCAGCCCCAGTAGCGCTGGCGCGAAATACCCCAGTCCCGCAGGCGGTAGTTGACCTGGCGCTGTGCGACAATGCGATTTCCGAGCGTCGCGTTTTCCAGCCGCCTGGCAACGTCTTCCTTCGCTTGCGCGATGGTCATGCCGTCGAGGAAGCGCGAATTGATCATGCGCCCATCGCCGTCATAGGCGGTGTCGGTGATGACGAAGGTTGCCGGGTCCTGTCCTTCGGGACAAACCACAGGCGTGTTGCCGAGGCCATATTTGTTGACGAAATCGAGGTCGCGCTGATCGTGCGCAGGACAGCCGAAGATCGCGCCGGTGCCGTAATCCATCAGCACGAAATTCGCGACATAGACCGGCAATTGCCACGATGGATCGAGCGGATGCACCGCCTTGATGCCGGTATCGAAGCCCATTTTCTCCGCGGTATCGATCTCGGCCTGCGCGGTGCCGGTATGGCGGCAGTCCTCAATGAACTTCGCAAGAGCCGGGTTGCCCTTCGCCGCTTCCGCCGCGATCGGATGATCGGGAGACAGCGCGACGAACTTCGCGCCGAACAGCGTGTCGGGCCGCGTGGTGAAAATCTCGACCTCGCTCTCGCCGGCGGGCGTCGTGGACGGATCAAGCGCGAACCGGATCAACAGGCCCTCGGAGCGGCCGATCCAGTTGCGCTGCATCAGCCGGACTTTCTCCGGCCAGCGGTCAAGCGTGTCGAGCGCGGTGAGTAATTCCTCGGAATAGTCGCTGATCTTGAAGAACCACTGGATCAACTCGCGCTGCTCGACCAGCGCGCCGGATCGCCAGCCACGGCCGTCGATCACTTGCTCGTTGGCCAGCACGGTCTGGTCGACGGGGTCCCAGTTCACTTTCGATTGCTTGCGTTCGACCAGTCCAGCTTTCAGGAAGTCGAGAAACATCCGCTGCTGGTGCTTGTAGTACTTCGGGTCGCATGTCGCGATCTCGCGCGCCCAGTCGAGCGACAGCCCCATCGATTTGAGCTGCGCCTTCATGGTGGCGATGTTGGCGTAGGTCCATTTGGCAGGGTGCGTTTTGTTCTGCATCGCCGCGTTCTCGGCGGGCATTCCGAACGCGTCCCATCCCATCGGATGCAGCACGTTGTAGCCCTTGGCGCGGCGATAGCGCGCGACCACATCGCCCATGGTGTAATTGCGGACATGGCCCATGTGGATGCGTCCCGAGGGATACGGGAACATCTCGAGCACGTAATATTTTGGCCGCTGGTCGTCGTTGCTGGAGGCGAAGATCCCGTTCTCGTCCCAGATCTTTTGCCAGCGAGGTTCCGACTCGCGGGCGTTATAGCGTTCGTTGTTCATTGAAAAAGGCGGCCTGCAAATGGTGGAAAGCGGGCCAACTCATACGTGGTTTCGGCGGTCGAGGAAACCGTTTCGGACGCCTTGGCGGGAAGGCGCCCGTCCAAAAGATCAGCTTGCCATGGACATCGCCAGATGGTCTTCGGCCCGTATCAGCCCGTGGGCCACCACGGAATTGCGCCCGCGGTGCTTTGCAACGTAGAGCGCGATGTCGGCTGCCGCGATCAGTTCCTGAACCGACTTCGCCTGGCCCGGGGCGCCGGAAGCGATACCGGCGCTGACCGTCACACAATTGAATGGGCTGGCCCCATGGGGAATCGCGAGGGTTTCGATCCCTGCCCTCACCCGCTCGCCGATTTCCATCGCGGCAACGGCGTCTGTTTTCGGAAGAAGCAGACAGAACTCCTCGCCGCCGTAACGGGCCGCGAATCCTGCTGCCTGTGCTGCGCAGATCGCCAGCGTTTCGCCGACCCGGCGCAGGCAGGCGTCGCCTTCAAGATGACCGTAGGTGTCGTTGAAAAGTTTGAAATGGTCGATGTCGATCATGATCATCGAGATTGAGCCGCCGGTTTGCTCGGCCTTGAGCCATTCGAATTCGAGCCGGCCCTGAAGGCCGCGGCGGTTCGCCAGCCCGGAGACCATGTCCACCGAAGCCATCACGGTGAGCCGGTCGTTGGTCGCGACCAGATCCCGCTCGCGGCGGTTCAGCTGTGTTGCCATCCCGGCGAACGCATCGGCGAGCGGAACGAATTCACGTGGAAGCTTGATATCGGTGAACGAAGACGGAGGCAGGTTGCCCCGTCCAAATCGTTCGGCCATGTCCGCAACAATTCTGATCGGACGAATGATCAGACGCTGGCCGGCAATCCAGCCGCCGAGCAGTGCAAAGAGCACCACCAGCGCAAGCTCCATGTAGGCTGTCCGGATACGATGGTCGATATCAGCGAGCAAGACCGCTTCGTTGACACTCACGATCATGAGCGCTCCCGTGCCGCCGACCCGGGCGAATGTCACGTTCTGCCTCTCGCCGGTGGTCGAATGAAACGTGATCGATCCGGAATCCATTCCGCTCTCGATTTCACGGCCGACAACGGCGGATAGAAGATTTGTCTCGGCCAGTGGCTGCCCAACGGTTTTGTTATCGCCCGATTCGGATGTCGCCAGCACCACGCCATTTGCATCGACCATCACAGCCAGCATTCCCGGACGCGAGGCGCGGCGTTTCAACAGTTGCGACACCCAGTTCAGATCGATCGAGGCGCCGATGTAATCTTCCTCCGCGCCAACCGTACCAAGCATCGGATAGAGCGTGATGATCGACGGCAAATGCGAAGCGCGGCTGAAGATATAGTCGCTGACGACGAACCCATCCCCGGCCTTTGCGCGCCTGAAGTAATTGCGATCGCTCAGATCGAGCCCGTCAAGACGGGTTGAATTCGAGCAAATGACTTTGCCGTCCCCGTTCAGCACGAACATGCTTCGGATCCAGGGCAAATCGGTTCGCACGCTCGCACGCAGGATCTGACATCGTTTTTCGGGGCTGCTCTCGGCGCCATAAATGAAAGCCGATGATTTAAGGACGGCTTCCACGGTGAGGATAATCTCGTGTTGCGAGTCGGCGGTATGTTTTGCCAACTCGGTCAATTCGATATTGGCGGTGGCCACCTGCTGCGCGCGGCTTTGTTCGAGCAGACGCACCCGATCGATCATCAACGGCACCACGAGAATGAGCGCCAGCAGGATCAGACGTCCGCGAATGCCAAAAATCGCTTTTAATTTTGAGGTATTGTCGGCAAAACGGATCATCGGCATGGCTCTTCCTCGTCCCACCGGCAACATAGGGAAAAGGGTTCAAGAAGAGTTTCTCCGATTGCATAAAATGCGATGCACTCTGCAATTTTAAGAAGGCGGATACCATCCGATGACGGATCCTAAACCACAGGGAATAACGGAGGATTCACCAATCGGCCTTCGGATCGTCGAGGACGAGATCGCGCGGGCGTGCAAGGATGCGAAGCGCGCGCGAAATTCGGTCGAGTTGGTCGCAGTCTCAAAAACTTTTGATTCGGCTGCCATTTTTCCCATTCTGAAGGCGGGCCAACGTGTCTTCGGCGAGAATCGCGTTCAGGAAGCGAAGGCGAAGTGGCCGGACATCCTTACGGGTCGTTCCGGCATCGCGCTGCATCTCATCGGGCCGTTGCAGTCGAACAAGGCGCGCGATGCTGTCGCGTTGTTCGACGCGATTCATTCGGTCGATCGGCCAAGCATTTGCGAAGCGCTGAGCAAGGAGATCAAGGCGCAAAACCGCAGCCCGCTTCTGTTCGTGCAACTCAATACCGGAGAGGAGCCGCAAAAGGCTGGCGTTGCACCCGAGCAGGCCGATGAATTCATCGCGGCATGCCGCAACAGATACGATCTGCGCATATCTGGCCTGATGTGCATTCCCCCGGTGGATCAGGCGCCTGCGCCGCATTTCGCGTTGACCGCGAAGATTGCCAAGCGCAACGGGCTCGATCTGCTATCGATGGGCATGAGCGCCGATTTTGCGACGGCCATTCATTTCGGGGCCACGCATATCCGCGTTGGCTCGGCGATTTTCGGACGACGCTGATCTACTCGATCACGATCCGGGTGCGGGTGCTGATGCGCGACAACAGATCCAGCATCGCGCTTCGTGTCATGCCGACGCAGCCCGCGGTCGGGGAAAAATGATCCCGCGCCAGATGCAGAAATACGGCGCTGCCGCGTCCTGCGATGCGCGGCTTCATATTGTGATCAATCTCGATGATGAAATCGTACAGGTGGTCTTCGCGCATCAGCCGGTCGCCGGGTTGACCGTGTTCAGCGCGGATCGGCCGATTATAGCGCCGGTTGGTCGGATCTTCGGACCATGCGTCGGTCGCGGTGATACGCCTGACCGGCAACCGGGTGGATGGCCGGGTGTGGCGGTCGGCGCGCCACCAGAGCCTTACGGGATGAAACTGGCCTCGTGGCGTTCCGCCATCGCCCTCGCGCTTGTTGGCCAATATACCGCCGCGGCCGAGCGCGACCGGAATGGCCACACCTCTGGCAATCAGCCAGCCGCGCTGCCGGTTTCCTGCACGTGAACGAATTGTAATCCTGTTCAGGATGGCTCCTTTTCGCGCCGCCGCGGAAGTAACTGTGTCTGCTGGTGTTCTACCCATCATAGCCAACTCCCGGCTTGCGCTTCCGGCAGTAAATGCTCTAACTCGGACATTGTTTTGCCGCGGTTGAAAAGCCTTGTGGAACTGCTTTTTCTTCATTTTAAGGATTTGACGCAATGGCTACCGCTCGCAAGATCCTGATCGTCGACGATGACAACGATCTGCGCGAGGCGCTGATCGAACAGCTCTCGTTGCATGAGGAGTTTGAACCCACGGCGGCCGAAACCGGCGCCAAGGGCGCACATTTCGCCAAATCCGAATCGCCTGATCTCGTGCTGATGGATGTCGGTCTTCCGGACACCGACGGCCGTGAGGTGGTCCGCAGCCTGCGCAAGGGCGGCTTCAAGGCGCCGATCATCATGCTGACCGGTCACGACACCGAGTCGGATACCATCCTTGGCCTGGAATCGGGGGCCAACGATTATGTGGCCAAGCCCTTCCGTTTCGCGGTTTTGCTGGCGCGAATTCGCGCCCAGCTTCGCCAGCATGAGGCGAGCGAGGACGCGGTGTTTTCGGTTGGCCCCTACAGTTTCCGGCCAGGTTCGAAGATGCTCACCGGCGAGAATGCCAAAAAGGTCCGCCTGACCGAAAAGGAAACGGCCATCCTGCGGTTTCTCTATCGCGCCGGTCAGCAGCCGGTGTCGCGCGAGACATTGCTGCAGGAAGTTTGGGGCTATAATTCCGGCGTTACCACCCATACGCTGGAAACCCATATCTACCGGCTGCGCCAGAAGGTCGAAAAGGACGCCGCCAACCCGGAAATTCTGGTGACAGAATCCGGCGGCTACAAGCTTGTCCCCTGAATTATGGCATAACAGACTGGCGAATTCGCCCGTACCGGGCCATCACGAGTCGCCATGTCGATTGAAGACGATATTGCTCTGCTTGCGCGCGTGCCAACGCTGAATATGCTTGGCATGTCTGCGCTGCAGGTGCTCGCTATCAGCGCCGAGCAGTACGATTACAGCTTTGGCGATGTGCTGTTTCACAAGGGCGACATCGCCGACGCGGGCTACGTGGTGCGCCAGGGCGCATTCCGCATTAGCGCTGGCGATGGCGGTCCCGAAACGACCGCAAGTGTCGGCGAATTGATCGGCGAGCTCGCTTTGCTTCATGACATGCGCCGTCCCGCGACGGCGACAGCTCTTGAGCAATCCAGCGTGATTCGGCTGTCGCGTAAGCTATACCAGCGCGTGCTGGAGAGTCACCCCGAGGCGGCGCGGCGCGTGCGCGACGATCTGGCGGCGCGCACCAACGATGCCGCCACGGCGCTCGCACGCCTGACGGCGCGGCTCAAACGGTAGACCGGATCAAAGATCGAGCGTTGCCGTAATCGGAACGTGATCGGACGGCCGCTCCCAGCTTCGCGCGCCGCGCAGAATCTGAAAGTCCTGCACTTTGCCACCGAGCGCGGGCGACACCCAGATGTGATCGAGGCGCCGACCGCGATCGCCGACCGTCCAGTCGGCCGCACGATAGCTCCACCACGTATAGACCTTTTCCGACAACGGAATTCGCTGACGCGCGATGTCGATCCAGCCTCCGCGATCGATGACCGCGAGCAATTTTTCGCATTCGACCGGCGTATGGGAAACCACGTTGAGGAGCTGTTTGTGCGACCACACATCGTGCTCATGGGGGGCGACGTTGAGATCGCCGACGAGAATGTGCCGGTCGCTTTCGCCGGGGTGCAGCGGAACGCAGTCGCGCATCTCATCGAGAAACGACAGCTTGTGGGCGAATTTCGGATTCAGATCAGGGTCGGGGATGTCGCCGCCAGCCGGCACATAGAAATTGTGCAGGGTCAGCGGCGTGTCGAAGCCCGCCTTTTCGCCGAACGAAACCGAGATATGGCGGGAGTCGAGTTTGCCGCAGAACGTGCGCACGTTCTGCGAATCGAACGGCCGCTTGGAGACGACGGCGACGCCGTGATAGCCCTTCTGCCCATTGAGCGCGATGTGCTCATAGCCAAGCCGTTTGAACCGCTTGAGCGGAAAGGCATCGTCGATGCACTTGGTCTCCTGAAGACACAACACATCGGGCCGCCGGCTCTTGAGGAACTTGGCGACGAGGTCGATGCGCAGGCGCACCGAATTGATGTTCCAGGTTGTGATGGTGAAGGGCATGATCGGCGGGTTCTTCGTAAAACCTTAACCCACCTTCGCACCGCAGGCCATGCCTGCCGGAGTGTTTTTCCGCGGCTTCAGTTCGAGCTGCCCGGATAATTTGTATAGTCGATTTTGAACAGGCCCGGATCAAGCTTCTTGGTGGTATCAAGATTGTAGACGGCGACCGTAGTATCGTAACCCTGCGGGTCGGTCACGGTCCATTGCTTGAGCTTGCCGTCCTTGGTGCCGATCATCAAGGTCAGGCGGCTGGTGCCGATCAGGGCCTGCTTTTCCTCGATCGTCACGCTGATATAGACGTCGTCCGACGTGATGCCGGTGACGTTGGTGTCTCTCAACAAGTTGAGGCGGTCAGCCAGCAAGTAGCGAAGCGGGGTCTGCGACAGCGGATAAACATCCTGCGTCGCGAGCCTGCGGTCGCGCACGATGACGCTTGTGCCGTCTGCGACCAGAGCGATCGGGCTCGGCTCATCGTATTCGAAACGAATGCGGCCGGGTTTCTGCAAATAGAAATTTCCAGTTGAACGGCTGCCGTCAGGTCCGACCTGGACAAAGTTGCCCGAGACGTTCTGCAGCGACGAAAGGTAGGAGCTCATCTTGTCGGCCAGGGCGATTTGGTTGGCGTCAAATTTCGGGGCGTTGGACAGTCCAAATCCGCTTCCGAACAATTTCTTCAAATTGGGAAGGATGGGATTGGGGGCTGACTCGGAGCGTTGCGCCGGCGCGGGAGTATCTGCGGCTGCGGGAGGAGCGGCCTGTCCGGTCGTGTCAGACTGGGCGACGTGCAGATTGCGCGCTTTGGGTGCAGGCTTTGGCAGGGGGATTGCCTGCGCCTGCGTGACCGAGGCGAGCAATACGCCGGCAAGAGCAATTCGCAACATTCGATGTCCGCACGACACGGCGCCCAGAGAGAATAGCGAGGGATATTTCAAAGGATGTCCTGCCGGTCAGTTGATGGAGAGTGGATAATGGCAAGTAATGGCGTTTTCACGGCCCCGCGACGCTGCCGCGATCAAAAACCGCCCTCTTCCTCCGGAATTAGAATTTCACGTTTTCCTGCATGGTTGGCCTGCCCAACAATGCCTTCCTCCTCCATCCGCTCCATCAGCGTTGCGGCCCGGTTATAGCCGATCTGCAGCCTGCGCTGGATGTAGCTGGTCGAAGCCTTGCGGTCGCGCTTGACGATTGCCACGGCCTGGCTGAACAGATCGCCCTCGCCGCCGCCGCCCATCCCGGTGGAATCGAACACCGCGCCGTCTTCTTCGGCTTCCTCTTCGGCGGTCACCGCCTCGAGGTATTCGGGTTGGCCTTGTGTCTTGAGATGGCGGACGATCTTCTCGACTTCCTCGTCCGACACGAATGGTCCGTGCACGCGGCTGATTCGTCCGCCGCCCGCCATGTAGAGCATGTCGCCCTGGCCGAGCAATTGTTCGGCGCCCATCTCGCCAAGGATGGTGCGGCTGTCGATCTTTGAAGTCACCTGGAAGGAGATGCGGGTCGGGAAGTTGGCCTTGATCGTGCCGGTGATGACGTCGACCGAGGGGCGCTGAGTGGCGAGGATGACGTGAAGGCCGGCGGCGCGCGCCATCTGCGCCAGGCGCTGCACGGCGCCTTCGATATCCTTGCCGGCGACCATCATCAGGTCGGCCATTTCGTCCACGATGATGACGATATACGGCAGCGGTTCGAGCTCGAGCTTCTCCTCCTCGTAGATTGCCTTTCCGGTTTCCTTGTCAAAGCCGGTATGGACCGTGCGTGTCAGTTCTTCGCCCTTGGTCTTGGCTTCGGCGACACGTGCGTTGTAGCCGTCGATGTTGCGCACACCGAGCTTGGACATGCTCTTGTAACGCTGCTCCATCTCGCGCACCGCCCACTTCAGGGCCACCACCGCTTTTTTCGGATCTGTGACGACCGGCGTCAGCAAATGCGGAATGCCGTCATAGACGGAAAGTTCGAGCATCTTCGGATCGACCATGATCAGGCGGCACTGATCGGGACGCAGCCTGTAGACCAGCGAGAGGATCATGGTGTTGATGGCGACGGATTTACCCGAGCCGGTGGTGCCGGCGATCAGCATATGCGGCGTGCGCGCCAGATCGATGATGACCGGATCGCCGCCGATTGTTTTGCCAAGGCAGAGCGGCAGCTTGGCGTTGTTCTCGATGCCTTCTTTCGCGGTCAGCAGTTCACGCAGATAAACTTTCTCGCGTTTGGCGTTCGGCAGTTCGATGCCGATGGCGTTACGGCCTGCAACAACCGCGACGCGCGCGGAGATCGCGCTCATCGAGCGTGCGATATCATCGGCCAGGCCGATCACGCGCGACGACTTGATGCCTGGCGCAGGCTCCAGCTCATACAGTGTGACGACGGGGCCGGGGTTGGCCTTGACGATTTCGCCGCGCACGCCGAAGTCCTGCAATACGCCTTCGAGCGCACGGGAATTTTCCTCCAGCTCGTCCTTGTTCAGCGTCAGGCGGTCCGACGCTTTCGGTGCGGCGAGGACTGCAATGGGCGGCAAGACGAACGCGCTCTTGCGCACAGATGATTTCGGTTCGGCGCGCTTACGGGCGCGTACCGGACGCTCTTCCTCTTCCTCTTCCTCTTCTTCGTTTTCGTCCCCGTAGTCCTCTTCCTCATCCGTCTCAGGGACGATTGAAGGGCTTCGGCGGCCGTTCAGGCTCGGTTCCATGCGTTCAAAAGAGGCTGAACGCCTGTTGCTTTCGTTGCGGCCGACAGCGAGCGAGAAAATCGCCGAAAGCAGCCGCCCGATGCGGGCTTTTGTGCTGATGAGCATGTGCATCAGAAAGCCGAGCGAGAGGAATCCCCGCCCCTCATCCTCCTCCAGCGCTTCTTCGTCTTCGTCGTCCGCCTCGATCTCATCCTCGCCGGAAGCTTCGCGGCTGCCGTAACCGCCCGCTACCGCACAGGTGACAACGGTCCCGATACACAGCAACAGACCCAGGCAAACCCGATAGAGAAAACCGGGCGGACCGAGCACGATCGCCGGAACGCGCACGATCGCGTCTCCGACCACGCCGCCAAGACCGGTCGGCAGCGGCCATGCCGTGTTGTGCGGCCAACAGCTCGCAAAGCCCGAGGCCAGCGCCGCGCAAAGTATCCAGCAGCCGATCCGAATGGCCTCGCGGTCGAACGGTCGATGGGTCAGCAGCCGCCATCCCCAGATCGCCACCGGCAGCACAAACATGATCGCGCCGAGGCCGAGGATCTGCATCAGCAGGTCTGATCCGATGGCTCCGGGCCAGCCGACGAGATTGCGGATTTTCCCGGACGCGGTGGCGTGGCTGAGGCTTGGATCCTGCACCGACCATGTCATCAGCGCCGCAGCCACCACGGCGGCGAGCGCGATGATGACAAGGCCGACCAATTCGCGGACGCGACGCATCAGCATCTCACGAATGGGATCGGACATCTGCCCGACGAGGGGAACGACACGCTCGACTGCCATATTCGCCTTCAACTCCCCTTCTCGTCGTCGTTCAGGACGTCCACCATGCGAAGCAAAGCCTGCTTCGTGGTTTCGGCGTTCTGCACCATGGCGACGCGGATATAGCCTGTGCCGGGATTACTGCCGTCCGCCTGCGTGCGCGCCAGATAACTGCCGGGCAATACTCGCACACCACCGTCACGAAAAAGTTTCACCGCCGCCAGTTCGTCACCGCCATGCGCCGAGACATCGAGCCACATGCAAAATCCGCCCGGCGGACGCTGATAGCCAAAGCGGTTGCCAAGGATCTCGTCGGCGAGATCGAACTTGATGCCATAAAGCCTGCGGTTTTCCTCGACATGCGCCTCGTCCTGGTAGGCGGCGATGGCGACATGCTGCAGCGGCACCGGAACCTGCGGTGCGGCGACGTTGCGAAGTTCAAGGAAGCGGGCGATGAAGGTCTTGTCACCCGCGACAAATCCCACCCGCATGCCCGGCAGATTCGAGCGCTTTGAAAGCGATTGGAACACCACGACGTTGGTGAAATCCTCCCCGGCGTGTTCCAGCATGCTGCCGGGCGGCGTGCGGGTGTAGATCTCCGAATAGCATTCGTCGCTGAACACGATGAAGCCGTAACGGTCGGCAAGTTCTTTCAGACGCCGGAAATAGGCCGGCGTGGCGACCGCGCCCTGCGGATTTGCCGGCGTGGCAATGTAGAACGCAACGGTGCGCGACAAAAGATCTGCGCTCAGCGCGTCGAGGTCCGGCAAAAAGCCGCTCGCCCGTGAGGTCGCCAGGAACACGGCCTCGCAGCCGGCCGCGCGGGCACCGGCGGCATACGCCGGATAAAACGGGTTCGGCATCAGGATCGCGGGCGTGCCGCGAACCGGCGCCGCGTGACGCGCGGCGGCGATGGCGGCATAGAACAGGCCCTCGCGGCTGCCATTCAGCGCCAGAATTTCAGTCTCGGGGTCGACGGCCCGTGGCAGCTGATAGCGGCGCACCAGCCAGTCGGCAGCGGCGGAACGGAACGGCAGAATGCCGCTCGACATCGGATAGCGGCCGAAGTCGGAAAGATGCCGGTTCAGCACCTCGCCCACAAACGAGGGGATCGGATGCTGCGGCTCGCCAAGGGAAAGGTTGATCAGCGGCTGTCCCGGCACATGCGGAGCGAGCAGCTCCGTCACTCGGGTAAAGGGGGAGCGTTCGCCATCCGGGGGCGCGGCGGCGAGAGCCGGGCGGAAAGATGCGGGGATGGCCATGCAAAGCTCAGTGTTTTCTAAGCAGTTTCGGTCGGTCAGCGGCAATCGGATCGCGCAGGGCGCGTCGGCACACCCTACCGGGCGCGAGGTTAAGACCCGATTAACCATCGGGATATTGGCACGAATCCGCGGACCATGAAGCCCAAAAGAAAAGGGCCTCAGCTTGCGCCGAGGCCCTCCGACGGATGGGGCATTGCCGGGTTAGTGCCCCAGCCGTTGTTGGATCGCTTACATATTGTAAGCGCGCTCGCCGTGGTCGCTGATGTCGAGGCCTTCGCGCTCTTCATCGACGGTCGGACGCAGGCCGATCACGATATCGACGATCTTGTAGAGGATCGCCGAAATCACGCCGGACCAGAGCAGGGTTGCCCCCACAGCCTTGCCCTGAGCGATCATCTGGGTGACCAGATCGTAGGTGCCGGCGTTGTTGTTGGCGAAGTTGGTGTAATCGACGATGCCCGTGCCACCCAGATCCGGGTTGACGAGGATACCGGTCATCAATGCACCGAAGATGCCGCCGATGCAGTGAACGCCGAACACGTCGAGTGCGTCGTCGTAGCCCAGAGCATTCTTCACTGCGCTGACGAAGAACAGGCAGATCGGAGAAACCAGCAGGCCGAGGACGAGCGAACCGATGAGGCCGGAGAAACCGCAAGCCGGGGTGATGGCAACAAGGCCAGCGACCGCGCCCGAGCAGATGCCGAGGAGCGAAGGCTTACCCTTGAAGATCCATTCCACCATCAGCCATGAGAACGCGGCTGCTGCAGTGGCGATCATGGTGTTGACGAAGGCCAGAGCGGTGCCGCCGTTGGCTTCGAGGTTCGAACCCGCGTTGAAGCCGAACCAGCCGACCCACAGGAGGGAGGCGCCGATCATGGTCATGGTCAGCGAGTGCGGAGCCATGATTTCCTTGCCGTAGCCGACGCGCTTGCCGACGATGATCGCGCCGACGAGACCGGCGATACCAGCGTTGATGTGCACGACGGTGCCGCCTGCGAAGTCGAGAGCGCCGGCAGCGTAGAGCCAGCCGGTCGCGCCGGTGATCGCATCGAGCTTGGCCTGAGCTTCCGCCTTGGCCGCGTCTGTCGTTGCCGCAGCGAGTGCCTTGGCCGCGTTGGCGATGTCGTCAGGAGCCGCGCCGTACCAGACCCAGTGAGCGACCGGGAAGTACACGAAAGTGGCCCACAGCAGACAGAACAGCAGTGCCGCCGAGAACTTGATGCGTTCGGCGAAGGCACCGATGATCAGTGCAGGCGTGATCATGGCGAAGGTCATCTGGAACACGAAATAGGCGAGTTCCGGAATCACAACACCATTGGAGAACGTCGTCGATGTCGTCGTCGCGTCAACGCCGTGCATGAAGGCCTTGCCGAAACCGCCGATGTACGACGTCAGGCTGCCGCCATCGGAGAAGGCCAGGGAATAGCCGTACAGGGTCCAGGCGATGCCGATCATCGAAACGATCGCGAACACCTGCGTGAGAACCGAAAGCATGTTCTTGGTGCGGACAAGGCCGCCGTAGAACAGTGCGAGGCCGGGGACCGACATCATCAAAACGAGCGCGGAGCAGACCAGCATCCAGGCGGTATCGCCCTTGTTCGGAACGGGTGCGGCGGCGGCTGCGTCCTGAGCGAGCGCATGGTCGGCAAATCCCGCGAGTGCGAGAGCCCCCAAGGCGAGGATCGCAAATCCCTTAAGTGAGGGACGCTTAAACGTCATTTTTGTTACTCCTGATTGGATGAGGTTGGACGCGAGGTCAGAGCGCCGCGGCATCAGACTCGCCGGTGCGGATGCGAACCGCATGGTCGAGACCGATGACGAAGATTTTGCCGTCGCCGATCTGGCCGGTCTTTGCAGCGCCGGTGATGGCTTCGATGGTCTTGTCGACTTGCTCGGAAGCGACAGCGACCTCGATCTTGATCTTGGGAAGGAAGCTCACCGCGTATTCGGCACCACGGTAGATTTCCGTGTGGCCCTTCTGGCGCCCATACCCTTTGACTTCCGTCACCGTGAGACCGTGAACGCCAATGGCGGTCAGGGCATCGCGGACCTCTTCCAGCTTGAATGGCTTGATAATGGCCACAACAATTTTCATGGGTTCTTTTTCCCCGCTAAGGCCCGGCGGTACATACCGGGCGTTTATCGACTAAGGTCCCCACCGGAGAAGAACACTGCGGTGGCACCAGCCGCCCCCTAGGAATCAAAAGGCGTGCCAAGACCGCTCGAACCCCTAACGAACTATGAATGCGGGGCTTTTCCGCCCTGACGGGCGAGGGGTGAGGTTGGGCCATTTTGTCGCGCTTAAATTTTAAGCTGTTATGGCCAAAACATAAGCAACAACGAACTCCCGACACAATGATGCTCATGCTGAGGGCAAAAAAACATCCGGAGCCCAATTTTGAGTCGCCCCGACAGCCTGGAAAGGCCCGGACCGGCCGGTTTTGCCGACCGGCGGGGGCCAAGACGTCGGAAAGAGGGCTTTGGAGTTAATGAACGATTACAGCGCGTCGCTGTCGGTCTCGCCGGTTCGGATGCGGACAGCGTGGTCGATGGGGACAACAAAGATCTTACCGTCGCCGATCTGGCCGGTCCGCGCACCAGCCGTGATCGCCTGCACGGCCTTGTCAGCGAGCTCGGAAGAGACCGCCACCTCGATGCGAAGCTTCGGCAAAAAGTTAACGATGTATTCGGCACCGCGGTAGATCTCGGTGTGCCCCTTTTGCCGGCCGTACCCTTTCACCTCCGTCACAGTCATGCCGTGAACGCCAATGGCGGTCAGCGCCTGGCGCACTTCATCGAGCTTGAATGGTTTGACGATGGCGGTGACGAGCTTCATTCCCCTGGACCCTCGATTTGCGCGTTGCTTTTGTCGGCTTTTACAGAGGTCGGGGCCGTTCTGCCACACATTTGCTCGGACATTGCGGTGGTCGAAATGCGCAATTGCTCCCGTGCCGCCGGGTTTGTAGCTTCCGCCTCATTTGAAAGGCCGGATTTGCACCGGCCGTGCTGTTTATTTTTTAATCTTTTGAGGAAGCCATGTGATGGCGGGGCGTGCGTGGTTTGTTTTTGTTGATGGTCAGCAGCATGGCCCTTATGGCGCCGACCAGTTTCTCGATCTTGTTTCCAGTGGCTTTGTTCGGCGCGACAGCGACGTCTGGTGCGAGGGCATGAGTGCATGGTGCCGCGCCGGCGATATTCCCGGCCTGTTCGCCCGCAAATATGCAGCCGCCGCGCAGCGGCCGACGCCGCAATGGGTTCAGCACGCACAGGACCAGGGCGTTGCCTTCTCGATCGACTTCGACATCTGGGAGATGACATCGCGCTGGCTTCTGATGGTCGTCGGTATCGCGCTGATCATCCCCGCACCGTGGGCCGCGACAAGCTTCTACCGCTGGATCATCGAGAGAGTGCGAGTTCCGCGTCGCCCCAACATCGCCTTCACCGGCCAGCCGCTCGATATCTGGTACGTGTTTATGCTGTTCGGGGTTTGGGCGTATGCTCCTCTAACCGGGATCAAGCACGCGGGATTATTGCTGATCCCCCTTCACGCCGCGCTGTCATGGTTCGTGCTCAGATGGATCGTCGCCAATATCAATTCGAACGGACAGCATTTGCCGCTCCGTTTTGTGGGCAGCGTGTGGATCTACATCGGATGGAGCGTTTTGTTCTACACCTCGTTCCTCACCATCGTCGGCTGGGCCTTTGTGCTCACGGCGTGGATCAGATGGATATGCGCCAATATCGAGGGGACACGGCGCAAGATTGAATTCAGCGCCAATGGTCTCGAAACACTATGGCGGACGCTGGTGTTTGCCATCGCTTGCGCTCTTCTCATTCCGATCCCCTGGATGGTGCGCTGGTACTATCGCTGGTTTGCCTCGCAGTTCTCTGTGCGTTACCGGATCGCCTGACCGCTACGTTGCGGCCGGCTTCTCACGGCGCTCGCGGATCGAACCTTCCTGTGCGACGGAAGCCACCAGCGTGCCGTCCTGTTTGAAGAACATGCCCCGCGCCAGGCCCAGACCGTCGCGCGCGTTGGGGCTTTCCTGGCTGTAAAGCAGCCATTCGTCGGCGCGAAACGGGCGATGAAACCACATTGCGTGATCGAGGCTTGCTGCGATGATCCTGTTTTCGAACACCGTGCGGCCGTAGCGTGCGAGCGCGGAGTCGATCAATGCGAAGTCGGAAATGTACGCAAGCGCGCATTGATGCTGCAGCGGATCGCCAGACAATGTTTCCGTCGCCCTGACCCAGAGCTGGACCTGACCGTCAGGCACTTTTTCACCAAGGTAGCGGCGGAATTGGACTGCACGAAGTTCGACGGGCCGCTCCGATTCATAAAACCGGCGAATGACGTTCGGCATTTCGCGCAGCAGTTTTTCGCCGCCCGGCGCCTTGAGGTCGAATGGCTGGATTTCGTTCGGTCCGGGCACGTCCGGCATCGCCGCCTGGTGATCAAAAGCGCCTTCTTCATCGGCATGAAATGAAGCGATCATGGAGAAAATCACCTGATCGTTTTGTTGTGCGGTAATGCGCCGCGTCGCAAAGCTCCGGCCGTCATTCAGTCTGGCGACCTCATAGACGATCGGAATTGTTGGATCGCCTGCCAGAATGAAATAGCAATGCAGGGAATGAGGTGCGCGCCCCTCGACAGTACGGCCGGCTGCCGCCAGCGCCTGCGCGATCACCTGGCCGCCGAAGACGCGTTTGAAGTCCATTGTGGTTTGAGGGCTGAACCCGCGAAACACGTCCGCCGTCACGGGTTCGAGGTCGAGAATCGTGGTCAGACGGGCGCGATCGGTCATTCACTTTCTTTCCATAACCATGGCTGCTTCGATGTAGCCGAGGTTTCCGCAGAGCGGCAAACGCTATAAAACGCCGGAACGTTGGGTCCGCAAGCCGCTTGACTCGCATCAGGCATGCGCACCGGAACAGAGGCGGTATTTTCGATGGCGGAACGGCAAGGGATTGTGATCGGCGGGGCCGGACTGGCGGGACTCGCTCTGGCGGTGGCGCTTCGGCAGGGGTTGGGACGCGATATTCCCGTTCTGGTCGCAGATCCCGCGCTTGCTGCACGCCCGAGCCCCGATCAGCGCGCCTCCGCCATTGTCGCGGCGTGCCGGCGGCTGTTCGAACAACTCGGCGCGTGGGAAGCGGTCGCCACGGACGCACAGCCGATCCTCGATATGGTCGTGACCGATTCCAAACTGCAGGACGCAACGCGCCCCGCCTTCCTCAATTTCGTCGGTGATGTCGCGCCGGGCGAGCCCTTCGCGCACATGGTCGAGAACCGGCATCTCATCGATGCGCTGGTCGCGCGGGCTGAGCAGGAAGGTGTTGAGCTGCGCGCGGTCGGCGTGTCCGATTTTTCCACCACCGCGGAGTCAGTGACTGTCACGTTTACCGATGGCGAGACGCGGGATGCGCGATTGCTGGTGGCGGCCGATGGCGCCAAGTCGAAATTGCGCCGGCGGGCGGGGATTGAAACGCATGGCTGGAATTATGATCAGTCCGCGATCGTCGTCACCGTCGGTCATGAACGCGACCACGAAGGCCGGGCCGATGAGCATTTCCTGCCCGCCGGCCCGTTTGCGATCCTGCCCCTGAAAGGGAAGCGATCCTCGCTGGTGTGGACGGAAAAGCCCGCGGATGCTGCGCGGATCGTGTCGCTGCCGGCCGATGAGTTCAAGGCTGAACTCGAACAGCGTTTCGGCCTGCGTCTGGGCGAATTGCAACTGCTCGACAAGCCGCGCACCTTTCCACTCGGCTATTTCGTCGCACGCTCATTCGTGGCCGATCGTCTGGCTCTGATCGGCGATGCGGCGCATGTCATCCATCCCATTGCGGGGCAGGGCCTCAACATGGGCCTGAAGGATGTCGCGGCGCTGGCTGAGGTCGTTGTCGATGCCGCGCGGCTCGGCGCCGATTTCGGTGGGGAGGACGCGCTGGAGCACTATCAGCGCTGGCGTCGTTTCGACACCATGGCGATGGGCGTTGCCACCAACGTCCTGAACGGGATGTTCTCCAACGATTTTGCACCGCTGCGCGTGGTCCGCGACATCGGTCTTGGTCTGGTGGATCGCATGCCGCCACTCAAGAGCGTGTTCATCCGCCAGGCTGCCGGTCTCGCCGGCGATGTGCCGCGCCTGCTTCGCGGCGAGGCGCTTTAATCGCGTGTTCTGCGCAGTGTGTCGGCGATCTCCTGCGGCGTTGTGAACATCAGCGCAGGCGACAACTTCTGCAGCGTTGCAGCGGCGTTATAGCCCCAGCTCACTGCGCCGAAATCCATTCCGATGCTGGCGGCGGCCTCGTGGTCCCTGATCTCGTCGCCGATATAGATCGCCTCGCCGGGCGAGGTCTTCAACGTCCGCAGCACGCGTTTGAATTTTACGGCCTTGCCGCCGAGCGCCGCGCCGCAGGCGAAACATGACATCAGGGCTGCCGAATCTCCCAGCGAGCGGCGGACATTGGCTTCCGAATCCGAACTGACCATCGCGAGCATTATGCCGTCGCCGTGCAGCGCGCGCAGCATGGCATCCGTGCCGGGGAACAGTTTAATCTCGTGAAGCGATTTTGATTTCAGTTGCCGCATGTCGCGGATGATCCGCGGCAACCGCCAGCGCGTCACGCCGAGCGCCGCGAAGATTTCCTGAAGTGTCTTGGCGCGGAGCAAATCGATTTCATCCGCCGCCACCCGCCGCAGCCGGTGTTTGTCCGCGACAATATCGAGCGCGCTCAGAAACCAGGGGAAACTGTCGGACAATGTTCCGTCGAGGTCAAAGATCGCGAGACGATATTTTGCCATGGGATAGGTTACCCTGGGCAGCGCCACGAGCCAGCGATCTGCAACGAACGAGAGGAGGCGCCAGGATCAGTCGATCTTGCGGGCTTCTTCCGGCAGCATGATCGGGATGCCGTCGCGGATCGGATAAGCAAGTTTTGCACTTCGCGAAATCAGCTCATGGCTGACGGCGTCATACTCGAGCGTGCCTTTGGTAATCGGACACACCAGGATTTCCAGAAGTTTGGAATCGACCGAATCGGAATCTCGGGGCGGCGGTACATTCGTCATGTTCGATTAAATCCATCGGGGAAAAGGAATGGTCATTGCAAAGGCGGATCGCCCGACGTCTGCTTTTTGGCAAGATCCATCTGCGTCACGGCGATCAGGATTTCTGCGCGGGTCTTCAGGTCGGGCGCTTCCAGAAGGGCCTGCTTTTCCGCCGGCCCGTAAGGTGACATCATCGCCAGCGCGTTGACCAGCGCCTCATTGGGCGCGGAATTGATCCCGTCCCAGTCGACGCGAAGCGCATTGACCTTGAGAAACTTGCTCAAGGTCTCGATCACCGCGTCGCGATCCACTTCATCCTCGCCCTTGCGGGCGACAAAGTCATCCATGAATGAAAAGAAATCGACTCTGCACTGACGATAGGGCGTCAGCACCGACAATTCTTCCACCACCTTGAAGCGTGCAATGCCGGTCAGCTCCAGAATGTAACGGCCATCGCCGGTCTCGCCGAACTGGGTGATCCGGCCGACACATCCGATCCTGAAAAGCTGCGGATAATCCTCGCTTTTGGAATGCGTGGCGTCCGGCTGGATGATCCCGATCATGCGGTGGCCATCGCGCAGGGCATCGTCCACCATTTCCAGATAGCGCGGTTCGAAGATGTTCAGCGGCATCTGGCCGCGCGGCAACAGCAACGCGCCCGACAGCGGAAACACCGGGATCACCTCCGGAAGATCGCCGGGCCCACGATATTCGGAGTTGATTGCCATATGTCTGCGGTCCTTAAAAAACCACGCGGATCAGGAAAACAGGATCGTGGACAAACGCTTGCGGCTCTCCACGGTTGCATCGTCGTCCGCACCCCAGGCCTCGAAAAATTGCACGAGCTGTTTGCGGGCGGCGTCCTCATTCCATTTGCGATCGCGCCGGACGATTTCAAGCAAATGATTGGCAGCATCAAGGCGGTGATTTTTAGCGTTCAGCGCCGTTGCCAAATCGAAACGCGCCTGATGATCGAGCGGATCGGCTTCGACCTTCTGCTCGAGTTCCGCAACCGGACCGAGCGACTGGGCCTGTTCGGCGAGATCCAGCATCGATTGCACGGCAGATACCGCGGCATCGTTCCGCTTGGATTCCGGCACCAGCGCCAGCGTCTGCTTGGCCTGATCGAGCGCACCGGCCAGAACGTAGCAGCGGGCAAGACCGGCGAGCGCCGGAATCGACGTGCTGTCCTGCGCCAGCAGTTCCGCATAGATCGAGGCGGCGGTCGCAGCATCACCCTCGGCCAGCAGCGCCTCGGCCTCGGCCAGAAAATCGTCCGCGCCGCCGGGCACGCCCTTGGTCAGTTTCTCGATGAAGGCGTTGACCTGTCCTTCCGGCACCGCGCCCATGAAGCCGTCGGCAGGCTGGCCATCGACAAAGGCGATCACGGCCGGAATCGACTGGATGCCCATCTGGCCGGGAACCGCCGGATGCTCGTCGATGTTCATTTTGACCAGCTTGACCTTGCCCTTGGCCGCGCGAACCGCCTTCTCCAGGACGGGGGTCAACTGTTTGCACGGTCCGCACCATGGCGCCCAGAAATCGATCAGCACCGGCTGGCGTTTCGATTCCTCGATCACATCCTGCACGAATGTCTGTGTCGTGGTGTCCTTGATCAGATCCGGCGGGATCGCGCCGGCCGGGCTGTCGTTCTGGTCGAGTATGGTCACGTCGTGCTGTCCTGCTTGATGGAGTGTGGGAGTTTACCACGGTCTGGGACATAAATGGCGGCTGCCCGGGGGTTTTCAATCGCGGAAATGCTTGAAATCGTTCCCGGAACATCCGCCAGCCGATGGGCGAAGAGAAAAACACGCCCAGCCTGTTGCATTGTCAGATCGCTTTTGGCATAGGTGGCGCCCCGGTGGCGCAGACGCGCCCCGGACTATCTGTGATGCGGGTGTAGCTCAGGGGTAGAGCACGACCTTGCCAAGGTCGGGGTCGAGGGTTCGAATCCCTTCGCCCGCTCCAGAAATCTTCAAAGCGAAGATCATTGGCATAAAAATCCGGCGCTCCAGCATGAGAGCCGGGCTGAATGACGCGCATCCTGACGACAACCATCGGCCTGTTGCGGCGTTGTTCGTCTTTGTCGCCGGATGAATATGACATGGGCGATCTTCAGCGCTTTCTGGATGCCCAGTGGCCGCGCTATGACCGCGTACTCGATGAGCTGCGCGCGGGACAGAAGCGAACGCACTGGATGTGGTTTATCTTTCCGCAGATCGAAGGCCTCGGCTCCAGCGCAATGGCGCAGAAATATGCCATCGCCTCGCGCGAGGAGGCCGCCGCCTATCTCCATCATCCGTTGCTTGGAGGACGGCTTCGCGAATGCACCGCGCTGGTCAACGCCGTGAACGGAAAGACCGTGCATGACATCTTCGGTCATCCGGACGATTTGAAATTCGGCTCCAGCATGACGCTGTTTGCGCAGTGGGCCGCAAGGATGATGGCTTCGCCGGCGCTATTGAAAAATACTTTGCCGGACGCTTCGATGACGCGACACTGGCAAGGATTCAAGACCGATGAGGATCACGGGGCGCTTCACGCCGATCGTAACCGTCAAGCCCGAGAGCATCGCGACATCGACACTGACCATCGAGACGCCGCATCGTGGTTTTCTCGATATTACCGCCGATATTCGCCAGTTTCTGCGCGAGACGGAAGCGCAGGCCGGAGCGCTGACGGTCTTTGTCCGCCACACGTCTGCGTCGTTGACGATTCAGGAGAATGCCGATCCCGATGTGCTGAAGGACCTGATGACGGTGCTGAATCGGTTGGCTCCGGAAGACGGCGGCTGGATTCACGACAGCGAAGGCCCGGACGACATGCCCGCGCATATCAAGGCGATGCTGACGTCATGCAGCCTCCAAATTCCGGTCACGCAAGGGGTGATGGCGCTTGGCACCTGGCAGGGCGTTTATCTGATCGAGCATCGCGCGCGGCCGCATCGCCGCGACATTGTCCTGCAATTCATCGGCAGCGCGGCGCACTGATCAGGCCCGTTTCGTGTCCTGTGTCACGCGAAACAGGTCGGATGTCAGCCGCTCGACATGGCGGCGCACGTCACAGGGCCAATCGGCAATCAACGCATGAAAGCGCACGCCGTCATTGGCGTAAAGCGCCCGCAGCGCGTCTTCATAACGCGGCTTGTCGCCCGCCATCGCCGACATGAAACGATGCACCGCCTCCTGAAGACCGCGCTGATAGTCCTGGACGGATGTGGTGCGCCGTGCATCGTCGATCATTTTGCGCAGCGTGACGGAAGCACCGCCGGACTGCGCTGCCAGCCAGTCCCAGTGCCGGGGCAACAGGGTGATTTCGCGGGCCACGACGCCGAGCTTCGGCCGGCCCGGTCCACGGGGCGTCGGTTCGGCCGCGCGCGCGGAGTCTTGGGTGAGCGATTCGCGCAGCCGCGCCGTGACATCCGCAATCGAACCGCGGAAGTCGATCTCGACCGGGTGGCTGGTGTCGATGTCGAATATAAGAATTCGGGCGTGCGGCTGGGCGCTAAGTGTTTGTTTCACTCGGGTTGCGACGTCGACCATGTCGCCCGAGGCGATACATCGATCGTCGTCGAAGGCAATTATCGCAGGTTGGCGAGCCATATCGAAAGGTATCCATGACGAATCAGTGACAATTTGCTTATTATACCCGGGTAGAATAAGCCGTCAATATTACCCGGATATTAATAGTTGGCTCGACGGTCAGAAGGATCGATCTCACTGGGCTGGCTTGTCGGTCATCACGCGACGGCACCCGCTTCTGATTTTCATACGGATGAAATAGTCGGGCCATTGCACCCAAACGAAGCGGCGGATCGCCGCGCCGCTCAAGCGGCCGCAGGCTGCGTCAACGTCAGCTGAGTCACTCCTCGAAACGAGTGCAATCGCTACCGCGCCGCTGTTGATATCGCGCCGAGCGGCGGCATCGGCCTGATATCCACGCCGGGCGGCGGCACGCTGTCATCCGGCACAAAGAAGTCGGGCATCAGCGGAACAGATGGATCGACGCGATAGCCGTCAAAATCGGTGACGCCATGCGCCGCCAGCAACGTGTCGTCGATACAGAACTGCCCGGAGAATTCGCGCGCGGGCTTTGTCAGGATCACATACGCCGCGTCGGCGACGATCTGCGGCTTGCGGCTCGCACGCATCATCGCCTCGCCGCCGAGCAGGTTGCCGACGGCGGCGGTTGCGATTGTGGTCCGAGGCCACAACGCGTTGACTGCGATTCCGTCAGACTTCAGTTCGCCCGCCAGCCCCAGCACGCTCATGCTCATGCCGTACTTCGCCATGGAGTAGGCGGTAAACGGCGCGAACCACTTTGCTGTCATGTCGAGCGGCGGCGACAGCATCAGGATGTGCGGATTGGCCGCCTTCTTCAGATGCGCAATACAGTATTTCGACACCATGAAAGTGCCGCGCGCGTTGATCGCCATCATCAGATCGAACCGCTTCATGTCAGTGGCCTGAACCGGCGACAGGCTGATGGCGCTGGCGTTGTTGATGCAGATATCGATTCCGCCGAACGTCTTTACGGCCTGATCGACCGCCGCGATGACCTGGGCCTCGTCGCGAATATCACAGGCGATCGGCAAAGCGTTGCCGCCGGCTTCGCGAATCTGATCGGCTGCAGTGAAGATCGTGCCATCGAGTTTCGGCTGCGGTGCAGTGGTTTTTGCCGCGATGACGATATTGGCGCCGTCGCGTGCGGCGCGAAGCGCGATGGCGAGTCCGATGCCGCGGCTGCCGCCGGTGATGAACAAGGTCTTGCCGTGCAGCGAATTCATGGCGTTTCCCTCAAGCTGAGATCAGATAACTTATTAGCACGCGCGGGCGTCTACGGCGTGCCATGCGGGGAAAGACAGAACGGCTCCGTTTTTGACATCGTCCCGCTGAGGCAGATGAACGCGAGGTTGATCAATTCAATATCCGGCGGCGTCCGCGCCCCTTGTTCGCGGATCCGGCGCACCGAACTTGCCGCTGTCCGTCACCGCGATCGAATTGGCGGAGGTCTGCCCCATCGGAATCGCGATCTTGTGCCCCATGGCCGTGAGCGCATCGAGTGTTGCCGATGGAAAACCGTGCTCCACGCGCACTTCGTCCGGCAGCCATTGATCATGCAGGCGCGGCAGATCGACGGCCTGCGCGACATTCAGGTGATGATCGAGAACGTTGACGATCACCTGCAGCGTTGTCGAGATGATGCGGCTGCCACCGGGCGAACCTGTCACAAGCACCGGCTTGCCGTCCTTCAGCACGATGGTCGGCGTCATCGATGACAGCGGCCGCTTGCCCGGGCCGGGAAGGTTCGCTTCGTATCCGACGAGGCCGTAGGCGTTCGACGCGCCGGGTGCTGCGGTAAAATCGTCGAGCTCATTATTCAGGAGAACGCCCGTCCCTGGCGCGACAAGACCGACTCCGTAGCTGAAGTTCAGCGTGTAGGTGTTGCTCACTGCATTGCCGTCGGCATCGACCACGGAGAAATGGGTGGTGTTGGTGCCTTCATGGGGGACCGGCGCAGGCGTGAAAATGGCTGCGGCGGGTGTGGCCCTTGCGAGCTCGATCGAGGCGCGCTGTTTGGCGGCATAGTCTTTGGACAGCAATTGTATCAGCGGCGCGTTGCTGAATGCGGGGTCGCCGAGATAGCGCGCGCGATCGGCATAGGCGCGCTTCATCGCTTCGATCAGGACGTGAAGCGAAGCAGGGGTCTGCGCCCCCAGATGCGGCAGGTCGAAGCCTTCCAGAATGTTCAGCGCCTCGACCAGCACCGTTCCGCCCGAAGACGGCAACGGCATCGAGACGATGTCATAGCCGCGATAATTACCGCGCACCGGCTCGCGCCATTGCGCCCGATAGGACTTCAAATCCTCACGGGTGATGATGCCCCCGGCAGCACGGATGCCGTCGACGAGTTTCTCGGCAACCGGACCATCGTAAAAGCCGAACGGCCCACTGTCCGCGATGGCTTGCAGCGTCGCGGCGAGGTCGCTTTGAATCAGGGTGTCGCCTTCGCGCAGCGGTGTGCCATCGGCGCGAGAAAAGATTTGAGTGCCCGATGGCCACCGTGCAACCAGCTTCTGACCATCGGTTAGTGTGTCGGCGAGATCGTCCGTCAGCACAAAGCCATCGCGTGCCAGCTTGATCGCCGGTTCGAGCAGATCGCGCAGCGAGAATTTACCCGAGCCGTAGGTCTGCAGCGCCAGCGACAGACCCGCGACGGTTCCCGGCACGCCGATGCCGAGCGCGCTGTGCTGCGATTTATTCGGATCGGGTTTGCCATCGGCGCCGAGGAACATGTCACGCGACGCCGCCGCCGGTGCCGTCTCGCGATAGTCCAGCGCGATATCTTTGTGGTCCCTGGCCAAATGAATCACCATGAAGCCGCCGCCGCCGATATTACCGGCGCGTGGATAAGTCACGGCCATCGCAAAGCCCGTCGCGACCGCCGCATCCACCGCGTTACCGCCGCGCTTGAGGATATCGGCGCCGATCGCGGCTGCGATTTTTTCTTGCGCCACCACTATGCCGTGCTGCGCGAATATCGGCTGGGCGGTCGACAGGTTGATCGGCGGGGTCGCGACGCGGAAATCCTGCGCGGCGGATGGAGCGGCGGCCAGTGCGCATCCGGCGAGCACCGCAAACGAGAAAGAGCGGAAGAATGAGAGCGTGTTCATTGGCATTCGGCTTTGGCTCCGGGGTCGGCTGCTCTATAAACGGTCGGCATCCTCCAAGATAGTTTGCCAATCACATGACGCAATTGAACCTGACGTTGAATATGACAGCCGGCGGCCCCGAGGCGTCAGCGCAGGTGACTTATCCGCCGCGCTCCGCCGTGATCGGCTGGGTTTTGTTCGACTGGGCCGCGCAGCCTTATTTCACTCTGATCACCACATTCGTGTTCGCGCCCTATTTCGCGACTGCGATCGCACCGACGCCCGCCGCCGGTCAGGCGTTGTGGGGCTATGCGACGGCTTTCGCCGGGTTTCTGATCGCGTTTTTCTCACCGGTGCTGGGCGCGATCGCCGACGCGGGGGGCCGTCGCAAGCCGTGGATCGCGGCGTTCGGTGCGCTACTCGTGGTCGGATCGGCGGCGATGTGGATCGGCAGGCCGGGCGATCCGTCGGTGATTGTGCCGGTGCTGATCGCATTCAGCGTCGCGACGATTGGCGCTGAATTCGCGACTGTCTTCAACAATGCGATGATGCCCAATCTCGTGCCGCCCGAGAAGATCGGCCGCCTGTCCGGCACCGGTTGGGCCGTGGGCTATGTCGGCGGCATTATCAGCCTTGTGATTGTGCTTGGCTTTCTCGCGGCAAATGAGGCGACCGGCCGCACGCTATTTGGCCTGAAGCCGTTGTTCGGTCTCGATCCGGCGATGCATGAGGGCGACCGGATGTCCGGTCCGCTGACGGCTTTGTGGTTTGTCGTGTTCGTCCTGCCGATGTTTTTTTTGACGCCCGACCACGCGGCGAAGAAGCCGGCGCTTGGTGCAGTCCGTCAGGGGTTGAGCGAATTACGCGCCACGCTGAAAAGCCTGCCGTCGCAGCCGAATATGGCGACGTTCCTGATCGCCAACATGGTTTATACCGACGCGCTGGTGGCACTGTTTGCATTCGGCGGAATTTATGCGGCGGGCACCTTCGGCTGGCAGACCATTCAGATCGGCACGTTCGGAATCCTGCTGGCGTTTTCCGGCACGCTCGGCGCATGGCTCGGCGGCAAGCTTGACGACAGGCTCGGGCCGAAGGCCGTGATCGCCGGAAGCATCACGATTCTGATGCTCGCCTGCGTCGCTATACTCTCGATTGATCGCGATACGTTGTTCTTTGTGATCAAGGTTGCGCCGCCGGTCGCGGGCGGCCCGCTGTTCGGCGCGCCCGCCGAGAAGGTCTATCTGCTGCTGGGACTGTTCATCGGCTTCGCGGCGGGGCCGATGCAGGCCGCATCGCGCACACTTCTGATCCGCCTCGCACCTGAAGAGCGGATCACGCAATTCTTTGGACTGTTTGCGCTGTCGGGAAAGGTGACGTCGTTCTTCGCGCCGCTTGCTGTCAGCGTGGTCACGGCGGTCACCGCCAGCCAGAAGGCGGGGATGACGGTTTTGGTCGTGTTCTTCCTGGCGGGACTCGGACTGCTGGCGCGCGTGCGTCAGTGATCAGTGCTTGAAATGCCTTGTGCCGGTGAACACCATGGCGATGCCGTGTTCATCCGCCGCCGCGATCACCTCTTGATCGCGCATCGAGCCGCCGGGCTGAATCACCGCCGTCGCACCGGCCTCGATCGCCACCAGCAATCCATCGGCAAACGGGAAGAACGCATCGGAGGCCACCACCGAGCCCTTGGTCAGCGGCGCAGGCAGACCCGATTCCTTCGCGGCATCCTCGGCCTTCCGCACGGCAATGCGCGCCGAATCGACACGGCTCATCTGTCCCGCGCCGATGCCGACGGTGGACAGGTCCCTGGCATAAACAATCGTGTTCGACTTCACGTGCTTGGCAACGCGGAAGGCAAACCGCAGATCGCGCAACTCGGCATTCGACGGCGCGCGCGTGGTCACGGTCGTCAGCTTCATGTCGTCGACCACCGCGTTGTCACGCGATTGCATCAGAAAGCCGCCGGCGACGGTCTTGGCAATCAGGCCCTTGGCGCGGGGATCCGGCAAAGTGCCAGCGAGTAACAGGCGCAGGTTCTTCTTCGTGGCGACGATGGCGATGGCTTCGTCGGTCGCGTCAGGCGCGATGATCACTTCGGTGAAGATTTCAGTGATCGCGCGCGCGGCATCCGCATCCAGCGTGCGGTTCACCGCGACGATGCCGCCGAACGCCGAAGTCGAATCGCAGGCCAGCGCCTTGCGATAGGCGCCGACGAGATCCTCGCCTTCGGCCACGCCGCACGGGTTGGCGTGTTTGACGATGACGCAGGCGGCGCTGTGCTTGGGATCGAACTCCGCCACGCATTCATAAGCCGCGTCGGTGTCGTTGATGTTGTTGTAGGAGAGCTGCTTGCCCTGCACCTGTTTTGCGGTGGCAACGCCGGGCCGCCGGTCGGCGGTGACGTAAAACGCCGCGCTCTGGTGCGGGTTTTCGCCATAGCGCAACGCCTCGCTCAGCTTGCCGCCGATGGCGCGGAAGTCCGGCGCATCGATATTCAATTGCGCGGAGAACCAGTTCGAGATCGCAGCATCATAGGCTGCGGTGCGCGCGTAGGCCTTCGATGCAAGGCGCTTGCGCAGCGCCAGCGTCGTTGCGCCATTGTTGGCGGCGAGTTCATCGAGAACCGCCCGATAGTCCTTTGCCTCGACAACGACTGCGACATCGTCGTGGTTCTTGGCGGCGGCGCGGATCATCGCGGGGCCGCCGATGTCGATATTCTCGATGCAATCCTCGAATCCCGCACCCTTCTGCACCGTGGCCTCGAACGGATAGAGATTGACGACCAGAAGATCGATGGGTGCGATATCGTGGTCGGCCATCGCTTTTTTGTGTTCGGCGTTGTCGCGGATCGCGAGCAGTCCCCCGTGCACCTTTGGATGCAGGGTCTTGACCCGGCCGTCCATCATTTCCGGAAACCCCGTCAGGTCCGAAACGTCGGTGACTTTCAGACCGGCGTCGGCGATCGCTTTGGCGGTGCCGCCGGTGGACACGAGATCGATACCGTGGCCGGCGAGCGCGCGTGCGAACTCGATCAGGCCGGTCTTGTCGGAAACGGAAAGCAGTGCGCGGGTGACGCGGCGATGGTCGGTCATGAGCAGGGTCCAGGATTGAGATGTGCCGGGTAGCATGGTTTTTTGCGGCTTAAAACAGCCCGTGCCACATATCAGAGCGGCAATTCCGGCTCGCGGGGGCTGCTGCGGCGAGTGGCGGCGGCCGAGGTCTGGGAGCGCGCCAAACTCCAGCGGACGCTTGCCTGGTTCTTGGCATGGTCGCGGATCACGATCTGTGCGGTCCGGCGCGGCCCATCGGTGGCGGCCAGGAAGACGCTGTCCTCCAGTTCGACCTTGTGATCGGGCGCTTCGAAGGTCCAGACGTCCTTGTTTGGCAGCACCAGCATGACGCCTCGCCCGTCGCTGAGACGGCTGGCCTTGACGGAGGGATGCAGGTGAAAGCGCACGGCATAGTCGTCGCCGCTTCCGCGAAAGGAGGCGCCGGGGTCCTTGGCCAGAACATCCTCGCCGTCGAGGCGGTGGCCGTCGTTTGCCAGGGTGAGGATGCGGCGATGAACAAAGCCGAACCGCTTGCGGTAGCCGTCATGCGACAGGATCAGCACCGTGTGGTCGTCGCGGACCTCGCGGTAGGATTCAACATGGCTCGGCCCGTTCACGATCGGCGAGCCTTGCAACATGCGTTTCATCGCGTTCAGCTCGACGAATTCGCATGATGACGTGTCGTGATAGGTCAGCGTCGAGTGAGCGGCCGTGGAGCGCGCAAAAGCGCGCCAGTTGTCGCGGCCGATCGCGGGCATGCCGCAATTGGCGATGATGCGATTGGTGCCGCTGGAAAGCTCGAACGACAGACAGCCGGCGTGAGCGTCATGACTGAGCGCGGGTGGCGGCGGCGGGCCGGAATCCGCGATGAGGACCAGCGGCCCCGCATCGAGACGCTGGAAGCCGGTATGCGGCATATGCGACATCGGTGTGCCGCGGATGTCGTCGTAGGCGAGCAGCGTTGCGACCACGCCAGTTGGCGCGGTCCGCATGCCGTTAAACAGCGCGAAGCTGCCGTCGCCGTGGCGGAAGAACCGCAGCATCGGCATCATGCGGTCAATGGCATTGAGCAGCGCTTGTGGCGGGGCGATATTGCGCGCGGCAAACGTCTGCCGCAAAGGCAGCAGGTCGAGCAGCAGCGTTACCAGCACGCCGGGATTGCGCGAGATATGCCCGCCGTCGGGAAGGATCTGACGCTGCAGTTCCTCCGAAAGTCTCTTCGTCGCGCCGCGGATATGCTTGGTCTGGTTGGCGAGGCACAGCGAGGCATAGCAGAGCGCGATCAGCACCTGCAGCCGTGGCACGCCATCGGGAATATCCAGCATGGTGTAGCGCAGGAACCGGATATCGCGCGTCAGATGACGCAGGAAGCGGCGATAGAACCGCACGTCGGCGTCGTGCAGCACCAGCGGCGCCTGTGACAGCAGCGAAATGATCCGCCGTGCCAGCACGTCGGCGCGCCGGCCGATCGGGTTCTTGCGCGGCTGAGACAGCCAATCTTCGACCAAAGCGCGTGCATTGGCGCGGGTGATCGCCGAATCGGCAGCACGCAGATGACGCAGCCAGCCGAAACCGAGCAGCGCGGTTTCCCATTCCTCCGATGGCGGGTCGATCTCGAACACCGAGCGGCCGTGGCAGGTCACGATCTTGCCGGCGAATACGAACCGACCCGAATAGATCTCCGATGCACGGGTCGCGTCTGTGGTGCGCAGATCGTGAGGAGCGATCAGGAGGCGGTCAGCGCGGCCCGGCCAAAATCGGGCGAGCACGAGCGACGTGCCGCTGGCACGCGCCATCATCTTCCGCCCGGCGCGCCCGAGCAAAAGCCCCGATATCCGTCGTTGACCGGCGACCGTCACGTCCACCCTTGAGAAGGAGGGAATCTCCCCGAATCCCTTTTAATCCGGAAACGCCGGCAAGGCACCTACGGCAAACGGGTCGGGGATAAGTTGTGGAGTATCAGGCTTTTATCAGCCGGGCTGCGTAGAAACCATCGAGGCCGGAGAGGCGGGGGTCGGCATGCTGCAAATGGCAGGGCAGCGTCCGCACGTCACCCTGCGGGCCGATCAATTCGGACAATCCGGCCAGCTCATCCGCTGCAACCGGCGAGCGTTTGATGCCGGATTCCGAATCGAGCAGGGCGGACACGACATTCTCGCCTTCTTCCGGCTCGAGCGAACAGGTGCAGTACACTAATGTGCCGCCGGGTTTCAGCAGTGCGACGGCCTTCTGCAGCAGGCGCTTTTGCAACGCGTTGAGCGCGCCGATATCGGCTTCGTTCTTCAGCCAGGCGACGTCGGGATGACGGCGGATGGTTCCGGTCGCCATGCAGGGTGCGTCGAGCAGGACCGCGTCGAACGGACCGGCATCCCATTCGGTCGCGTCGGTGGCGACATAGCTGCCGTCGAGTGAAAGTCTTGCGAAATTGTCCTTCAGCCGCGCGAGACGTCCTGCGGAACGATCGACCGCCGTCACGGTCGCGCCGGCCTGAGCGAGCTGCGCGGTCTTGCCGCCGGGTGCCGCGCACAGATCGGCGACCGTCTTGCCGCTGACATCGCCGAACAGCCGTACCGGAATGGCGGCGGCGGCATCCTGCACCCACCATGCGCCCTCGGAAAATCCCGGCAGCATGGTGATCGGTCCCTGCAACAGGGTGCGCACCGTGCCGGTCGGCAATGTCTCACCATGCAGGCGTGTGGCCCAGTTGGTGGAATCGGATTTGACCGTCAGATCGAGCGGCGGCTCGTGGCTGATGGCCGTAGCCATCGACCGGGCCGTCTGCTCGCCATACGTCTTGATCCAGCGGGCGACCAGCCATGGCGGCAGATCGACCATATCGTTTTTCACCTCATCGACCAGAGGCTGGCCTTCCCGCGCGCAGCGCCGCAGCACGGCATTGACCAGCCCTGCGTATTTCGCCGCGCGGCGGTCGGCCTGTACAAGCCGCACCGACAGATCGACCGCGGCATGATCAGGCACGTCCATCCAGAGAATTTGCGCCGCGCCGATCAGCAGCGCGCTTTGCGCGCGCGGGGCATCGGTGGGAATGCCGCGATCGAGCAAACGCGACAGCAGATGACCGAGCGTACCAAGACGGCGCAACACAGTCGCGACAAGGCGGCGCATCAGCGCGCGATCGCGATCCGACAGTGTCTTAAGCGCCGGGTGCGCGGCTGCTCCTTCGAGTTGGTCGTCAAGCGTGCGCCGTTTGTGCAGAACGCCATCGATAATGTCTGCCGCAATGCGGCGCGCGGCGAGGCCGGGCACCTCGGTCGGGGGAACGAATCGCGAAGGCTTCATGAAACTCATTTTTACCTGGGCAGGAGACGGCTGCATGCCGCGGCGAGGCCGCAGTCGTGACATGCGAATATGCCAAATGTAAGAATCGTGCCGGCATCCTATATTTCTCCATCAGGGAAAAGATTTCCTGCACCAGGATTCACAACAGTGACCACAGACGATCAGACCGGCAGCAAGGCACAGCCATCCAGGAAGCTCTCACCCGCGGCCGAGCGTGCGCTGGCGGAGGCGGAGGCGCGCCGGGCAGCGGCGGCGCAGGAAAATATCCTTAAGGCTCCCAAGGAAATCAACGGACCGAAGGGGCCCGAGCCGACGCGGTTTGGCGATTGGGAAAACAAGGGGATAGCCTCGGATTTCTGAAGGGGGCCATTGCGTGCACACTCCGTAGAAATCCGTAGGAGACTTGTCAGCAGCGCCGCAGCGGCGTATTTAGGGATATGTTCCTAGACGCGCCGTCTCGCCACTCTCATTTCCGGAAGGACACCTTCCGGCTTGCCCGACTTCAGCGTCCGGGCCTCTACGCTTTGGCATTCAGCGCCGGATTGATCGTCGGCGCTTTCGTGCTTCGGCCGCACATCATGCCTGTGCGTGTTCAAATGGCCGACCGCACGCAGCCCCAGGATGGAACAACAACGGTTTGGGAGCGCAATGGCAATCCGGTGATCCGCCAGCCCGTCGAAATCATGCGCACGATCGACGGCGACACGTTCGAGGCGCGTGTGCATCTGTGGCCCGGACTCGATATGACCACGCGCGTGCGGCTGAGGGGCATCGACGCACCGGAACTAAAGGCGCGCTGCGCCGGCGAAGGCCAGATGGCGCAGGAGGCAAGCACCGCGCTCAAGGCGCTGCTCGACGAAGGCGGTGTGACCATTTTCAATGTTGGGCCGGATAAATATAACGGCCGCGTGGTCGCCGATGCGGCGACGCGCGCAACGCCCAATGTGTCGGCGGCGCTTTTGAATGCCGGTCATGTGCGGCGCTACGCGGGAGGTCATCGCGAAGGATGGTGCCGCTGAAGCGCGAGGCAATCGGCAATAAAAAAAGCCGCGGCGTACGCGGCTCTTTTTTGATCTGCTGTTCTGCTGATCAGCGCGAGGTGACGACAACCGGCGTGCCGACGGAAACGCGCTGGAAAAGATCGGTGATGTCCGGGTTGTACATGCGCACACAGCCGTAAGACACGTATCCGCCAACCGAGCTCGGCACGTTGGTGCCGTGAATGGCGTATTCGCCGCCCGCCAGCGTCATCGCCGCGACGCCCATCGGGTTGGCGGGCGATCCGCCCGGAATCACGTCCGGAATGTTGGGGTGATCGTGTTTGACATCGGCCGGCGGCGACCATGCGGGGGCGATATACTTGCCGCTGATGCGGGTTGCGCCTGCCCATGCCTTGCCTTTCTTGCCAACGCCGACCGGGTAGCGAACCGCGTGCTGATCGTCGATCACGTAGTAGAGGCGGCGCTCGTTGGTCTTCACCACGATGGTGCCAGGCGAATAGCCCGCCGGCGCGACGACGACGTCGGGACGCGCCGACGCCGTGGTGGACATCATGCCCAAGGTCAACGCCGAGGTGAGCGCAGCAGCAAAAGCCGAAACGAACAAACGCATTATGGTCTCCAGCACGGACGAACCGATCAAAATCAAATTGACCCGAACGGATGACCAAATCGTTTCAAGAAACGTGGCCGCCGCAGGGATCGAGGCAGAACCTATAAAGGGTGTTCGCGCTGCGCTGTATATGTCCGCAAAACAACACTCGCGGCGAAAGCGACGCCGCGAGGAAGATGTGATTTAACAATGACGTGAGCGGTAAAACCGGCGGGTCAGGCCCCGACGGTCTTCTTGTTCTGCCGGTTTTTCACCAAATCCGTCACCACAGCCGGATCCGCCAGCGTGGAGGTGTCGCCGAGGCTGCCATGATCGTCCTCGGCGATCTTGCGCAGGATGCGACGCATGATCTTGCCGGAACGGGTCTTGGGCAGGCCGGGGGCGAACTGCACCAGGTCGGGCTGCGCAATCGGGCCGATATCCTTTCGGACCCAGGCGATCAGCTCCTTGCGCAGTTCCTCGGTCGGCTCCGAACCCGCCATCAGCGTCACGTAGGCATAGATGCCCTGACCTTTGATGTCATGCGGATAGCCGACGACGGCGGCCTCCGACACCATCAAATGGGCCACCAGAGAACTTTCGACCTCGGCGGTGCCCATGCGATGACCGGAGACGTTGATGACGTCATCCACGCGGCCGGTAATCCAGTAATAGCCGTCGGCGTCACGCCGGCAGCCGTCTCCGGTGAAATACTTGCCTTTATAAGTCGAGAAATAGGTCTGCTCGAACCGCTCATGGTCGCCATAGACCGTGCGCATCTGTCCGGGCCATGACCGGGAGATGCAAAGATTGCCCGAGCACTCGCCCTCCAGCGTCTTGCCGTCGGCGTCAACGATTTCAGGCACGACGCCGAAAAACGGCATCGTTGCCGATCCGGCCTTGAGCCGGGTCGCGCCGGGCAGCGGCGTGATGAGAATGCCGCCGGTTTCGGTCTGCCACCATGTATCGACGATCGGGCAGCGCCCATCGCCCACCACGCGGTAGTACCATTCCCAAGCCTCCGGATTGATCGGCTCACCGACCGAGCCGAGCAGACGCAGGCTCGCGCGCGAAGTCTTTTTTACCGGCTCGTCGCCGGCTTGCATCAGCGCGCGAACGGCAGTCGGCGCGGTGTAGAAGATGTTGACCTTGTGTTTGTCGATCACTTCCCAGAAGCGGGAATTGGTGGGGTAGTTCGGCACGCCCTCGAACATCAATGTCGTCGCGCCATTGGCGAGCGGGCCGTAGACGATGTAGCTGTGGCCGGTCACCCAGCCGACGTCGGCGGTGCACCAGTAGATGTCGCCTTCGTGATAGTCGAACACGTATTGATGGGTCATCGACGCGTAAACGAGATAGCCGCCGGTGGTGTGCAACACGCCCTTCGGCTTTCCGGTCGATCCCGAGGTATAGAGGATGAACAGCGGATCTTCGGCATTCATTGGCTCACACGGGCATTCGCTCTCAACCACTGCGGCAGCTTCGTGGTACCAGACGTCGCGGACCGGATCCATGTTGACAGCGCCGCCGGTGCGCTTGACGACGATCACCCAATCGACGCCGCCTGATTTTGCGATCGCCGCATCGACGTTGGCCTTCAGCGGGACTTTTCTGCCGCCGCGCAAGCCCTCATCGGCGGTGATGACGACATTCGACTGGCAGTCCTCAATGCGTCCCGCAAGCGAGTCGGGAGAAAAGCCGCCGAACACCACCGAATGGATCGCGCCGATCCGCGCGCACGCCAGCATGGCGTAAGCCGCTTCCGGAATCATCGGCATGTAGATGGTGACGCGATCGCCTTTCTTGACGTTGCGCAGTCGCAGGATGTTCGCCATCTTGCAGACTTCGTCGTGCAGCTCGCGATATGTGATGTGCTTCGAATCTTTCGGATCGTCGCCTTCCCAGATGAGAGCGGTCTGGTCGCCGCGCTTTTCCAGATGCCGGTCGATGCAATTGTAGGCGACGTTCAGCACGCCGTCTTCAAACCATTTGATCGAGACATTCCCGGGCGTGAAGGATGTATTCTCCACGACGGTAAACGGCTTTACCCAGTCGAGGCGCTTGCCATGCTCCGCCCAGAAACCGGCGTTGTCGTTGATCGAACGCGCATACATTTCGCGGTATTTCGCGTCATCGACATAAGCGCGCTTGGCCCATTCAGGTGTAACGTCATGAATGATGTCGGACATCGTTTCCTCTCCACTCCCGCCTCTCAAAAAGCGGCCTAATTTCTTGCTTGGAAAGGATTATGCGCTCCCGCGCGGTGCGAGGACAAGTTCCAAGTTTTAGGACTTTCGGCGGAACGTTTTGATGTGCGTCAAGACGTGCCAGTCATCTCTGAGACAGCCGCCAGACCGCCGTCGGCTTCATGTCGCTGTCTTCGATGTCCCGCAGCACCGGGACGTCGTAGTTCGCAACGCACAGAAGATTGCTTTTTGGCAGATAGGTCCGTCCCGGGTCGCCGATTAAGACGGTGGCACCGCTCAAGGCCTGGGCAGACAGAAATCTGAATGCATTTTCGGCGGTGTCGCGTTCATAAAAGATGTCGCCCGCCAGAACGACGTCCCATCGGCGGCTTGTCGCATCCACCAACAAATTGTCGGTCATCGTCTCAACGATCACATCGTTATGCGCCGCATTCATCATGATCGCGGTGATAGCGAAGGGATCGATGTCGGCGGCGGTCGCCTGTGCTGCACCGGCTTTCATGGCGGCGATTGCGATCAAACCGGAACCACTGGCCAGATCGAGCACGGACTTGCCGCATGTGATGTCAGAATGATCCAGAATATGCCGCGCCAGCGCCTGTCCTCCGGCCCAGGCAAAGGCCCAGAACGGCGGCGGCAGATGATCCGTGTTGAGTTGCTGCTCGGTCTTTTGCCAGAGCGGAACGGCTTCGTCGGCGCTATAGAGTTCGATGTTTGGGGCGAGCGGAACCTGCCTTATCTGCGTTGTGGCGCGAATGAAGGATACTTTCTCGGGATCGAGAAAAACGCTCAAAGCCCGCCCATCTTGCAGACCAGTTTCCATTGCTCGGCGGTTACGCTTTGCACTGAGAGGCGCGACAGACGCAGCAGCTCCATATCGGCGAGCCTGGGCTCGGTCTTCACCGCGGCAAGCGTCACGGGTCTTTTCAGGGGCTCATCCGCCTTGATGTCGACGCAGACGAATTTTCCGGTCTTGTCGCTCGGGTCCGGATAATGCTCACGGATGATCTGCGCGATGCCGACGATCTCCTTGCCCTCGTTCGAATGATAGAAAAAGGCGCGATCGCCGTTTTTCATTTTCATCATGTTGAGCTTGGCCGAATGGTTGCGAACGCCGGTCCAGGCTTCGCCCTTGGCGCCTTTTGCAACCTGTTGATCCCACGACCACACCGAGGGTTCGGATTTGACAAGCCAATAAGCCATTTATCCCTCTGCCTTGAAAGGTCGCGTCAGCAGCATCTCAATTGCTTCGTTCAATGTCAGTGCGCCGCTGAGGACCGCGGCGACCGCTTTCGCCACCGGCATATCGACGCGCTTTTGCTCCGCGAGTTCGACCAGGACGGGCGCAGTGAACATGCCTTCGCTCAGCACGCCGACCGATGGCTTCTCGCCCCGGCCAAGCGCCATGCCGAGCGAGAAGTTGCGTGACTGCGTACTCGAGCACGTCAGGATCAGGTCGCCGAGCCCCGACAATCCGGAAATCGTTTCAGGCTTTGCGCCACAAGCAACGCCGAAGCGCATCAGTTCGGCAAAGCCGCGCGTGGTCAACGCCGCCAGCGCCGATGCGCCGAGCTGCTTGCCCGCGGCGGCGCCGGCCGCGATGGCGAGCACGTTCTTCACCGCGCCGCCGATCTCGACGCCGCGCACGTCGGTTGAATGATACGGGCGTAATGCGGATGAACCGAGCGCGTGGGTAAGCGCGATTGCGACTTGTTCATCGTGTGCGGCGAGAGTCACCGCGGTTGGAAGTCCCCGCGCCACATCACTGGCAAAGCTGGGTCCGGACAGAATCGCGGGCGCCGCCTGCGGCAGAACCTCGGCGATGATCTGCGTCATGAATTTGTGAGTGCCGCGCTCGATGCCCTTGGCGCAAACCACCACCGGAGTGCCGTCCGCAATCAGCCTGGAAAGCGACACAGCCGATTCACGCATACCCTGTGCGGGCACGACCAGCAGCAACGCATCCGCCCCGGCGGCCTCGGTGAGGTCGTCGGTGATACGAACCGCCTTGTCCAACTCTATGCCGGGCAGTCTGGGATTTCGCCGGGTGATCCGCATTTCGCCCGCAACAGCCGCGTCGCGTGCATACAGCGTAACTTTGCCGCCGGCGCGTGCGGTCGCATTGGCCAGCGCCGTTCCCCACGAGCCCGCCCCGATGACACAGATGCTGTCGAAAGACTTCATGATGAGGTCAGTGCCGCGCGCGGGTATTGACGAACTTTGTGGGTGTTTCCGCTGTCTCGTCAAGTTTCCAGCGAGCCCGCGGCGGTGCGTCCATTGTATCGACCAGACCGAGCGCAAGCCGTTCAGCGCCCGCCCAGGCGATCATTGCGCCGTTGTCGGTGCAAAGCTGCGGCGGCGGCACGATCAGCGTCGTTTGCGCCTGAGCGGCGATGGTCTGCAACGCGTTGCGAATCGCGACATTGGCGGCCACGCCGCCGGCGGCGACCAGCGCGCGAGGTGCGCCGAACTGTTCGCGGAACAGCTTCAATCCGGTCTTGATCCGGTCGGCGGTCGATTCAAGCACGGCGGCCTGAAAACTGGCGCACAGGTCGGCAACGTCTCGCGGCTCAAGCGGCTCGAGCCGCGACACCTCGTTGCGGACAGCCGTCTTCAATCCCGAGAGCGAGAAGTTCGCGTCAGGCCGACCGAGCATCGGGCGGGGAAACGGGAAGCGCGTCGGATTGCCATGAGCCGCAGCGCGTTCGACCTGCGGTCCGCCGGGATACGGCAGATCGAGCATCTTGGCGACCTTGTCGAACGCTTCGCCCATGGCGTCATCGACGGTGGTGCCGATCCGCACATAGTCGCCGACGCCGAGCACGGCGACGATCTGGGTGTGACCGCCAGAGGCAAGGAACAGGCAGTAGGGAAAGCCAAGCGCGACGGTCAGGCGCGGGGTCAGCGCATGGGCTTCGAGATGATTGACGGCGATCAGCGGCTTACGATGCACCAGCGCAACGGCCTTTGCCGTGGTCAGTCCGACGATCACCCCGCCGATCAGGCCGGGGCCCGCCGCGGCCGCGATAGCGGACAGGTCGCCAAATCCGATGCCTGCCTCCTTCATCGCCGTGCCGACCAGCCCGTCTAACATCTCGACATGGGCCCGCGCGGCGATTTCAGGAACCACGCCGCCAAACGGGGCGTGCTCATCAATCTGTGATCGCACGATATTGGACAGAATGCGTCCGCTGCCGTCCGGGCCGCGTTCGATCACAGCCGCGGCGGTTTCGTCGCAGGTCGTCTCGATCCCAAGGACAAGCGTGGATTTATTTTCCGCCAATGTAAGCCTTGCGTTTACCGCTGAGGGGGCATGTTGCGTGGCAACGAGGTAGCATTCCCGGGGCCGCGGCAAAAGCCGATTCCGGGCAGAGCTGATATAAAGATGAACGGCAATATAGCCTGTCGAGACGGGCTGGACACACAATCCGGGGCAGGACGATGTCGATTTTGGTAGTGCGGCCTTTCCCGGACAACGAGAAAACGGCCACGGCGCTGCGTGCGGCTGGGTTCGACGTTTTGCTATCGCCATTGCTGCAGTTCGAGCCGATGCCGCTCTATGACGATCACAATGCGGCGTATGACGCCGTCGTTGTCACCAGCGCCAATGCACTGCGCGGTATCGAAGGGCATCCGCTGTTGCCACGGCTGCTGCAAGCGACGCTGTTCGCAGTCGGCGATTCGACGGCGGATCTCGCGCGTCAGTTCGGTTTTCAAAAGGTTTTGAGCGCAAGCGGTGACAGCGGCGCACTGCGCGAACTGGTAACGGCAAAAACGCCGGCGGGCAGCACGCTTTGCTATCTGGCGGGCGCTGATCTCGGCCGCGACCTGACGACAGAACTCGGTGTCCGCGGTTACACGGTCGTGACCCATACGACATATCGCATGAGCAAGGCGCCGTTTTTCACCGATGCGGCCAAGGTGGCCTTCGCGGACGGACAGATCGATGCTGTGCTGCACTATTCACGGCGAAGCGTAAAAGCCTTTGTCGAGGCAGTGCAAAATGCCGGGATTGAAATTGCAGCATTTTCCTTGCCGCAATGTTGTATTTCCGATGGTGTTGCCGCCATTCTGAGGGAGGCTGGCGCGGCGCGGGTGATGGTCGCGCCATCGCCGGATGAAAATGCCATATTCGATGTGCTTGCGCGTGCGACCGGGCGGACGTAACCGTCAATAAGAAGCCGCCGGGCTCGTTCGGACAGGAGCAGGAATGGAAGACAAACCCGACAAAACGCCGGATGTAGGTCCATCACCGACGAGCGGCTCGCGTAAACGCCCCCCGCCGACGATTGATCTGAGTGCATCAGAGGTGAGCGAAGTGCCGCAACAGAAGGCTGCGGCAGACGACTCCGCGTCATCAGTTCCGCCGAAAAAAGGATGGCGCGCGCGCTTTGCAGGCGCGCAGCCCGATGAATCGGTTTCGCACGATGAATCCGCCTCGATGGAGCAGGATCGGGCAGGGCAGGACGCGGAGGAGCCGATCAAGCAGCGCGCACCGTCACGTGCCTCGACCGCTATCATTGCTGCGGTGAGCGGCGGCGTTGCGGCGCTTGTCGTGGCGGGAAGCTGGATGGCGCTCGAGTCCAACCTGCGCGCGCCTGGATCCGAATCCGCCGTGCCGGCGCAGACCCTCGCGGTCGACGCGTTGAACGCGCGCCTGACCAAACTCGAGAGCAGGCCGTCGCCGCCGTCCGTGACGCGCGACGACGAGAAGCTTCAATCTGCGCTTGCGACATTGGACGGTGAAGTGACCTCGCTTCGCAAGGAGGTTGGTTCACTTCGCGCTCAGATCGAGACGGCCTCGGCGAATGTCGCGTCGCTGAAATCATCGGCGGCCGGCGGCACGCCATCCGTGGCTTTGACAGGCGTCGAGGACAGGTTGTCGAAGCTCGAACAGGGTTTGACGGCTTTGTCGCAATCGCAACCTGCGACTGAGCCTGCGATCGACGCGCCGTTGCGCCGCGCGGTCGTTGCGACCTCGCTCGATCAATCGGTCAGCCAGGGTGCGCCTTATGCGGTGGCTTTGGCGGCTGCTGCGAAACTCGATGAAAACGCCGAGGCGTTGCGGCCACTTCAGGCGTTCGCAACGACGGGCGTGCCCGGTGCAGCCGAGATGTCGCGCGAGTTGCTCAAATTGCTGAAGCCTCTGGACGCCGAGCCTGCCGCCGTGCCGGCATCGGCCTCATTGCTGGACAGGTTGAAGGCAGGCGTATCGGGCCTTGTGCGGATCACGCGCGTTGATCAATCCGGCACCGGTCGCGCTGCTTTGCTGATGCGGGCAACGGCCGCGGCGCAGCGCGAGGATGTCGCGGAAGCCGGACGCCTCGTCATGCAACTGCCCGATCAGGATCGGGCCGTATTGAAGAACTGGATCGACAAGGCCACGGCACGTGACGCAGCACTCGCAGCTTCGCGGCAGTTCGCTCAGGAAGCCACGGCGGCGCTTCCGAAATCATCGCCGCGCGGCGCCCAATAGTTTTGCGGATGGGATATTGAATGTTCCGGATCGTCGTCTTTCTGCTCGTTCTTGCCGCTGTCGCGCTTGGCGCCGCCTGGATCGCCAATCAGGGCGGCGGGGTGACGCTGTCATGGGGGGCCTGGCAGGCGGAAACATCGCTGGCGGTGTTCATCGCTGCGATCATCGCGGCAGTCGCGGCCATTCTTTTGATGTGGTCGATTTTTCGCGCGATCTGGAAGACACCGGGAAGACTGCGGCGCCGTGGCCACGAACGCCGCGAGGCAAAGGGTCGTCGCGCGATCACGCAGGGGCTGATCGCGGTCGGAACCGGAGACCCATACGCGGCGCGCCAGCACGCCGGAGTTGCCAAGCGTCTGGCGGCGCACGATCCGTTGGCGCTGGTGCTGCACGCCCAGACGGCACAGCTCGAAGGCGATCACGCGGCCGCACAGCGTGCATTCCATCAGATGGCGGAGCGCGAGGACACGCGCCTCCTCGGGTTGCGTGGTCTGTTTATTGAAGCGCAGCGTAACGACGATCCGTATACCGCAGTGGCGATGGCGGAAGAGGCGTTGAAGACAGCGCCGGCGTCGCCATGGGCTTCGCAGGCCGTTTTGGGGTTTCGTTGTGCGAAGGCCGATTGGGATGGCGCGGTGGCGATTCTTGAAAACAACTACGCCGCCGGCCTTGTTGATCCTGAGACATATCGGCGTCAGCGCGGCGTTTTGCTGACCGCGCGTGCGCAGGAATTGGAGCAAAGCGACCGCGATGTGTCGCGCAAAAGCATCATGGAGGCGGTCAAGCTGGCGCCAACATTGGTGCCCGCCGCGGCACTTGCGGCGAAGTTCTACAGCGAGGACAACCAGATTCGCCGCGCGATGCGCGTTATCGAGACCGCGTGGACGACAAACCCACATCCGGATCTGGCGGATGCCTATGCGCATGTTCGTCTCGGCGATTCCGCGCGTGAGCGGCTGGCGCGTGTCGTGACTCTGGCGCAGAAAACGCCGGAGAGCATCGAGGGCAGACTTGCCATCGCGCGTGCTGCGATCGATGCGGGCGAATTCCCCCAGGCCCGCGAGGCGCTGAAGCCATTGATCGCCACGCCGACCCAGCGCGTTGCGCTGCTGATGGCGGAGCTCGAACGTGCGGAAAATGGTGACGAGGGCCGCATGCGTCATTGGATGCTGCGTGCGGTTCGCGCGGCGCATGATCCGGTCTGGACCGCCGATGGATATGTGTCCAACCGCTGGCGGCCGGTGTCTCCGGTCACGGGCCGGATTGATGCGTTCCGCTGGATTGCGCCGGTGGCGGCACTGCCGTCTGACGGGGGTGCGATTGATGCGGCGACTGAAGCGTTGCTCGCAGCCCCGCCGATCCGCCCGGTGGTCGTCGCAATCGAGCCAGTGAAAAATGACAAGGAGCCGGCACAGGATGAAATGGTTGCCGCGCCTGCTCCTCCGGCTGCCGATAATCCCCCTGCCGATACCCCCCCCGCACCCGCTGAGCCCGTGGCTCCGCCGCCGGTTTTCCGGCCCCGGCCCGCGGGGGAGAAGCCGAATGCCGTTTCGCCTGCCGTTATTCCGCTGGTGCGGGCGCCGGATGATCCGGGAGTTCCCGAACCCGATTCGTTCGATTCCGATCCCGAGCGAGGCGACCAGCCGGGGGGATGGAAGGGATTTTTCACCCGTTTGGGTGGTTAGGACCGCTCCAAATCTTGCCAAGCGGTGCCGTGACCGATAAACGTCCAACGGCTCACGCAAGTGTTCGTGTCACCTTACGTGTTCACGGTTTGCCGCAATAGCTCAGTTGGTAGAGCACGTCATTCGTAATGACGGGGTCACAGGTTCGAGTCCTGTTTGCGGCACCAACCTTCCGGCAACCCCAAAACGGTCTGAAAGCCAGCCGAGTGCATTCTTGGTGACGGGCATTCTCGTCGGAGAGCCGGTTCGTCTTGGCTGCGCAGGTCACCAACCCTTTCACTCCATTCCGTTCAAAGCGAGTTGGTCCGACAGCGGCGTCGCGAGATCATTACTTCGCGCAATGCGAAAGCGTCCGCGCGGACGCCCGCGAGATCGTCTTTTGAAAGGACGGCCATGATTGGCGGTTGTGGTTTCAGCGTTACGTCTAAAAAATTTCCCTTCCGCTAAAAATTTCTAAATGGTGCACGCATAGCGTGGTTTGGCGTGACCCCTGCTGAAATGCAGAAAGAGTATGCGAGTGGCGGCGCATGCCGAAGGAGAACTGGATATCTGCCTCCCGTTGTTGAACTGCACGTCGCGGATTGTGCTGTCCGAAAAGGATAGGCGGTCTGTGCCGAAAGCAGGGAGGTCGTCCCGGGTTCGTTCGGCAGATTGTGATTCCTGCCGATATTTCATTCGGCAATTTTATACGGCTTCCGGCGGCGTCGAAGCCGGCCTGGCTCGGCTACCACTGCGAAGTTCGGCGCGGGGGCCCCGCAGCTAAATGTTTCGGTTGGCGGAATGTCGGTGCCAGATTTGCCTTTCAACGTGTTCTGTCATGTGGAACTATTTATTCCATAAAAAGCACGGAGAAGGCCCACGATGGCTATGGTCGAGCGGGTTACCCTGAGATTGTTGCGTGTCGAGCTGACGCAGCCTTACAAGCTTTCTTTTGGAACGGTGACAGCGTTCGACACGCTCCTGGTCGAGGCCTTTCTGCAGGGTGGCCGCAGCGGGCTGGGAGAAGCCACGATCCTGACCGGATACACCGACGAGACGCTTGATGAGTGTTGGGCCGCCGCCAGGGAAATCGCGCCGCGGCTGACCGGAATGGAGTGCGAAAAGGCGCTTGGCGCGCTCTCGACGTGGGTCGATACCAATCCATTCACCGCGACAGCATTCGGAACGGCTCTCGAGATGGCGATGGACCATCTCGCGTTGAAAACGTCAGGGGTCGTGCCGGTGCTTGGTGTCATCAACACGATCGACGAAAAAAAGGTCGGCGCCGAGATCGAGGCCCTGCTCAGAGCGGGATACAAGACCCTCAAGGCAAAGGTTGGCTGGGAGGTCGATCGCGATCTGGCCCGCGTTGCGATCATACAGAGCGCAATCGCCGGCTCGGATGCCAAGATTCGTATTGACGCCAACCAGGGTTATTCCGCGGAGGATGGGGTGAAGTTTGCGGCTTCGCTCAAGCCGGATCACGTCGAGTTGTTTGAGCAGGCATGCGACGCCGATGACTGGACGACGGCTGTTGCCGTCAAAAAGGCAGCATGCGTTCCGGTGATGCTGGATGAATCGATCTACAACATGTCAGATGTCGAAAAAGCATCAGAGCTTGGCGCCGCGGATGTCGTGAAGCTCAAGTTGATGAAGTTGGGCAGTCTGACGTCATTGGACCGCGCCCTCGACAGGACGGCATCGCTCGGCATGAAAACTGTCCTCGGAAACGGTGTCGCCACTGACGTGGGATGCTGGATGGAAGCCTGCGTCGCTGCAAGGCGGCTGCAAGGAGTTGCCGGCGAGATGAACGGCTTTCTGAAGCCGAAAACAGCCACCGTGAAGAATCCGCTGGTGGTCGAGGGCGGGGCTATTATTGTCCCCAAACATTATGTGCCGATCCTCGACATGAAGGCACTTGAAAAGTTGCAGGTAGCAATGGAGAGCTATCAGAAGCCCTTCATTGCGGCCTAGACGGACACGCCGGGAGCTGCTGGATGCCGATTGCCAAACAGAGAAGCCGTGAAGCAGTGGGACCCCGTGTGCCCGGCGAAATCGAGGAATCGGCTGGCACATATCTCGAAAAGGTGGTTGCCGCACTTGAGGTGGTCTGCGCGTCGGAAAAGCCGATCAGCCTGAGTGAGATAACAGCTCGATTGGGCGTTCCAAAGCCGTCGGTCCATCGGATTCTTGCTCAGCTTGAGCAGACAAACTTGATCCAGCGCGATTTGCTCGGCAAACGGTACATCGCCGGCGCGCGGACGACACGTCTGGCCTATTCATCGCTGCAGTCGGCCGCCCGCACCTCTTACGAGGTCGTGCTTCGCGGCCTGGTCGACAGCATTGGTGAAACCTTCAACATCGGGGTGCTCGACGGCTCGGATGTCGTCTACGTGCACCGTGTGGAATGCGATTGGCCGCTTCGCAGCCACTTTACGTCCGGATCCCGCGTGCCGGCACACTGCACATCGCTGGGCAAGGCCATTCTGGCATTCAGTTCGAAAGAGGTCCGCAAGCAGTTCATCGAGAACGCCGCCCTTAAGCGGTTTACGTCAAACACGATCGGCAGTCGAACCAAGCTTATCCCTCTGCTTGACCGGATACGTCAGGACGGCTTTGCGCAGAATGACCAGGAATACATGGAGGGAGTTATCGGCCTTGCCGTGCCTATTCTCGCCAGCGATGGCCGAGTGGTGGCTGCGCTGTCCCTTCATGCGCCCATGGCCCGTCTCAGCCTGAAGCAGGCGAGGGATCATTTGCCGGCGATGCGACAAGCATCACGAAAGCTCTCCTCGTTGGTGTCCTAACGCACCTCTTGTTGTCCGCATGACAAAAGCCGGCGAGTGCGGACTCGCCGGCTTTGCTGTCTCGTTTTGATGTGCCCTGATCTCAGGATCGGAGCATTGTGCTCCGACCCTGAGACAGATTATCGGTCGGTCTCGGTGAGGGGGTGATCGGGTCGCATGAAGATGCAGATCACGGCCCCCGCCAACAGCACCCCGATCGCGCTCACGAACGGCAAGTCCCAGTTTCCTGTCCGATCGATCATGTAGCCGAAGACAATCGGTGAGATCGTGCCCGCCAGACCGACGCCGACGTTCATGAGTCCGCTCAGAAGGCCGGAGTGCTCGCGGGTGATATCCATCGGAACGCACCAGAGCGGTGCCACAAGCAATTCCAGGAAAAAATAGCCGACCGCAAGAAGAGGAATAACGTAACGGATGTCGTTTGCGAGCATCGCGAGTCCAGTGAATGCCGCGCAGGTGGTGAGCGCGAATGCGATGAGACTGCTTCGCGCAATCCATCGCTTGCCGGTACGCTCCAGGAGTTTGTCTGAGATGATGCCGCCGATCGTATCGCCAATAACGCCGCCAAACAGCAGCAAGCCGGAAAGCGTCGCCGACCATCCGAGGGTCTGGTTGTACTTGTGCTGGAAGTAAAGCGGCATCCAGGACAGGAACATCCAGAGAATCCAGGCGTAGCAGAAGAAGACGGCCGTAAGCGGCAGCACCCTGTAAAGGATCGCGCCAAACGGCGTTGGGTCCTTTGTCGCTCCCGATGCGGGCGGAAGCGATGCCAGTTCTTCGCGGGTGATCGAGTGATGTGTGCGCGGATCGTCACGGAAAAACATCCACCATGCCAAACCCCAAACCAGCGATACGACGCCGAAAACGAGGAATGAAAAGTGCCATGAATGAGCGACAATCAGAGCAGCGACGATCGGAGGTGCGATCGCTCCGCCCAGCCGGGCGAAGCTGTGTGTGATGCCCTGAATCCATCCAAATTGGTTGAGTGGATACCAATTGCGCATCGCGTGTGTGGCGGTGGCGAATGCAGGCCCTTCTCCGAGGCCGACCAAAAGCCGCGCAGCCACCAGCGACGACAAGCCGCCGACCATGCCGGTCATGATCGTCGCGATGCCGACGCAAATCGCGCAGATTGTCAGGACCGCTCTTGCTCCATAGCGGCGAGCGAACCATCCGCCTCCGGCCTGGCCAATCATGTAAGTCAGAGAGAAAGCGCTGAATGCGACGCCAAGCTGGGTATTGGTCAGGTTGAAGTCTTTGGCAATGCTGCTTGCCGCCTGTGAGAGATTAACTCTGTCCAGATAGAACAGGCAGTACATTGCGCAAAGGATGATGGTGAGCGCACGGCGGCCGGACAGGAATTTTGGAAGAGCTCGGGTCTGAATGACCGGTTCATCTTGCTCCGCTAATGCTTCTTGTTTCACTGGTTTGTCCTCCCGATTAAGGCCGATATGTCGGCTCGTTGTTTCAAGGGAAGCTTAAACGCCACGTGTCATCCATCAACGAATTATTGAACGAATTATTCCGTGTGGCTGAACACGCCGATGCGACGAGTCACCGCGGTGAAGAGGCAATGAAATTGGCTCTGCGCGTTGGGGGCCATAGGTCGTGGGGTACATGCGCGCAAAATCACTCGCGCTCGCCGAGAGCAACGCCTGGCTCGATGTATAGGCGGTTCCGCGGGTTTACGTTGTCAGCTGGCTGACGGTGCCCGAAAGAGACGCGGGATTTTCGATCACGGATCGCATGGAGGCTTCACGAAGCCAGCAGTGCAATGTCCTGGTCGGTTTCGAAAAGCTGTTGAAGTCCGGCCGGTGAAATAACGTCAATCGACCGGGAAGATCGTGCGATGAAGCCGCTCTCGGCAAAGCGCGCCAGGGTGCTGGTCACGGTTTGGCGTCGGGTATTGATCAATTGCGCCAGCTCTTCATGCGTCAGGGAGATGCCGACGCGTTGCTGGCTTGCGCTCTTATTCGGATCGCCCCTGCTCAAGGACAGCAGTGCATATGCCAGCCGCTGTTCGACGGTCTGGGTCTGCAGTTCGCCGATACGGAAATGCAAATCACTGAGGCGGTCGACGACGAGCCGCAGGAGTTTTATGCCGAGTGACGAGTGCTCCTCGAGCAGCTTGAGGAACGAGGTCTTTGACAGACGCAGGAGCCGGGACGGCTTCAAAGTGATCGAGCTCGCGTCCCAGTGGCCGCGCGATGTCAGGCACGACAGGCCAATGATGCTCCCCGGAAGGTGAATGCGCAGCACGGTTTCCTGGCCGCATGCGTGGGTCTGAAATGTTTTGACCGTTCCGGATAGCAGATAGTGAATGCAATCTGCCGGGTCGTCCTGCCGAAGGATAACGATGTCGCTGTCGATAAAGCGTTCAGTGCCGACGCTTGCCAGCAGCTTCGCTTCGTCCTCGGACAGGCTGGAGCCAAGGTCGATTCCCAATCGCAACGCGTACTCACGCATCTCGGCTTCCTCCGCGAATTCCTTCTTCTTGAAGCACAGCCTACAGCTATTCCGCCGGGAGGCAACAAAAACGGAGGTTTCTCGGGGGGCGGATCGATACCGTGTTGCACAACGAAACGTTCCACAATTCGGTACGAAAAAATGATGCCGCGACCTGTCAGTTGGCTGACAGAAGGCACCCTCGGTCCAGCGCTACAGCTTGCCGTCATAACAAGCCTTCGGGAGAAAAATGATGGAATTTGGTGTGCGCTTGGCCGTTCAGGGCGAAATGGGCGCGAAAGGACAAGGTTGGGATTATACGCGCGATATGGCGCTCGAAGCCGAACAACTCGGCTTCGATTCGGTTTGGCTGCCTGACCACGTCATTAACGCGCATATGAGCAAGGAAGTGCCCATGCTCGAAAACTGGACGGTGCTCTCCGCGCTGGCAGCTCTGACGACGAAGGTGAAGTTCGGCGGGCACACGTTCAATAATTCATTCCGCAATCCCGCCTTGATGGCGAAAATGGCGGCGACGTTCGACGTTATGTTTGGCGGTCGCCTTTACTATTCGCTCGGTTCAGCCTGGTTCAAGGACGAAACGGCTGGATACGGAATGCCTTGGGATGAGCATGACGATCGTGTGGACCGTCTGCGGGAATCGCTCGTGATCGCCAAGCGGATGTGGACCGAGGCCCGCGTCAGCTACAAAGGCAAGTACTACGAGGTGAAAGACGCGATTCTCGAACCCAAGCCAGTTCAGAAGCCGCATATTCCGATCTGGGTGCCAGGAGATTCGGAGGCGACCCGGCAATTAACCGCCGATATCGGAGATTGCTGGTTTATCTACTCAAAGCCACCGGAGACCATTCGGGAATGGGCGAAAGACATGGAGCGGCGGGCCGGCCGCAAGATTCCGATTGCACTTTCGACCGTTTGTCTCGCGGGACTTCCAGATAAGGACGTCACGAAGTGGAGCGAACTCTACGCGCTTGAACGCAAGCATCGCTTCGCTGTTCCGCCCACGCCACAGGATGTCCTGAACGAAAACCTGTGGGGCACGACCGAAGATTGTATCGAGCGGGTTCGGGCGTGGCAGGAGGCTGGCGTGACGCATCTCGTCATCCAGCCGATCCCTCCGCTTGAGGGCATGAGGCACTTCGCGAACGAAATCATGCCGGCTTTCAGAAAATAAAAACAAGGGGCGGTGAGCTGACGCGGCTCACCGCCCCTTAATTCTATCGATAATCCGATCGAAGCGATGGTCCGCGTCCAGCGGAAAAACAAATCGCGCATCAGTGGAGGGGACGGATATGGATTCCAGCGTAGAGCTGTCTCGGCGATCTCAGAAGCCTGTAACACGCGTCGGAATACCTGCACGATCATGGCTCACCGTGATCCTGTGCGGGATGTACGCGATTTTCTATCTCGATCGGGTGAACATCTCGCAGTCTGCCAGCTTCATACAAAAGGAATTCGCTCTGAGTAATATTGAGCTCGGGCTCATCTTCAGCGCGTTTTCGTGGAGCTATCTGGCGGGGCAGTTTTCAGGAGGGTGGCTTGCATATCGCTTTGGCGGCCGGCGATTGCTGTTCATCTGCGCGATCATCGTTGGTATCGGTACGATGTCGAGTGGGCTTGTCGGCGGATTTCTGACCCTGTTTGCGGCGCGGCTCGCCGTCGGAATTGGAGAGGGCCCAGCATTTCCGTCAGCGACGCATGCCATGCGCAACTGGTATCCGACCAGGCTGTTCGGATGGATTCAGGGTGTCACTCACAGTTTCGCACGACTGGGTGGCGCGGTGGCCCCGCCATTGGTTGCTTCCATCATCCTTCTGGATGGCTGGCGTCTTTCATTCTATGTATGCGGCGCGCTTGCTTTGGTCTGGGGCGTGATTTGGCTGCTGTTCTATCGGGACGATCCGTTCGAGCATCGTCTGCTGACGGCGGCCGAAGCCGCCGAGCTCGAAGTGCCCCGGCCTCGAAACAAGAAGGGAAAGACACCCTTCCTCGCGTTGATACGGCGTATCTGGCCAGCGACCCTCGTTGAGTTCTGCTATGGATGGACGTTGTGGGTGTTCAGTTCATGGCTGCCTCTGTACTTCATGAATCACCACCACCAGGATCTGAAACGTTCAGCGATTTTTTCAGGACTGCTGATCGGCGGCGGGATGGTGGGCGATACCGTTGGAGGTCTGGTCACGGACAAACTCCTGATCCGAACCGGCAATCTGCGCCTTGCGCGCTGCGGCGTGATGTTCGTCGGAATGTTGGGCGGGGGGTGCCTCATGCTTCCCACGCTTTTCATGTCGGATCTTTATTGGGTCGTTCCTCTATTGGCCCTTTCGTTTTTCTGCGTTGAACTTGTTGTGGCGCCGATGTGGGCGGTCTGCATGGACATCACGCCGCTATATGCGGGCATCGCGACCAGCCTGATGACGCTCGGATTTGGGTTGTCGGGAATCGTATCCCCGATCGTCTTTGGCTGGCTGATTGATCTGTCCGGTGATTGGAACGTGCCATTCATCACGGCCGTGGTGATTCTTTTCATTGGCGCGGCGCTGGTCTGGTTTATCCGGCCGGATATTCCGCTCGTGATCAAGCCTTCGGATGGAGAGTCGGTAAATTAGCCCTGAGGCCGGTGTGCGCTCGTTTCCAGAGTACGGTCGGCACCGGTCGATGCGTTTTTCAACCTACGCCGTCTCAGTCACGCGATACAAATTCGCAGCGCTGCCTTCGACAGGTTGTCGCTCGAAATGACGCGTGGCGTCGTTGAACAGGGCCATGATCGGCTGCTTTGTTCTGAGCGTGACGGCAACCTTGGTGTCGATGCGCTGACCGGCGATCAGAGTGGGATGTCTCCTCATCAGGATGGTCGCAAGGGTGATCTTGACCATGATCTGTGCGAGCGCATAGCCGACGCAGCGGCGCGGACCCGCGCTGAAGACAAGATAATCGTAATTGTTCGCGTCGTTCGTCAACCAGCGCTCAGGTTGAAAAGAGTCCGCGTCGCGATAAACGGAACGCAGACGGTTGGTTGCCCATGCCCCGATGACGATAATGTCGCGGTGCGCGTAGCTTATATCGTTGGCGCGGGTATCGGCCGTCACCCGTCTTACCTGATAGGGTACCGGCGTGAACAATCGCATGCTTTCCTTCAGGACGCGGTCCAGTAGCGGGAGCTCAAGCAGCCTCATGCCGTCCGTCGCCGGATCAATCCCCGCACCGGTAATTTCATCGCACAGGTCATGAGCGATGGTTGGGTGCTGCGCCAGCAGGAACACGGCCCAGATCAGCGCCGAGACCGATGAGGTAAACGCCGCCGCATAAATCGTTGCGATATGGCCGGCAAGGCGATCATCGGATAATGGCTGACCTGATTCATCCGGGCCATTGACGAACATTGAGAGGATGTCGCGTTTTGCGCTGAGTCCGCGCCGCGCGTCTGCCCATTTGATCAGGTCAAGTTCAAGCTCCTCCGAGATTTTGCGATACTGAGCATAGGGTGAGCCTGGAATGTTGACCGGGAAGAGCACATTTTTTGCGTTGTAGCCGAGTTCGATCCAGGCGGTGATCTTTCGTCCGATGTTTATCGCTGCTTCCGGATCGTCATCCTTGAACATCATGGCAACCGAATAATATCGCACCAGATCGCTGATCTGCGTGACCAGATCGACTGGAGTGCCGACCGGTATCGCCTCAAGCCAGCGCGAAGCGTGTGTCGCCACGTCGGATGCGAATTCGGTCATCATCGCGCGCCCGGCGTGTGCGGTGAACGCGGCGCGATAATGTTTGTGTTCCTCGCCCTGGGCTCCGATCAGTCCTCGTCGCAGGCGCGATTGCGCGCCGCCGCCGGGGGCGCGAAGTGGAACATTCGACGTAAAATAGGTGTGGGGGTTGTTGTAGATCGGCCGGACATTCTCTCCGCCGGTCAGGTAAAAAAGGCGGCGTCCCTTTCCGGAAGGCGCTCCCTGCATGGCGACGGCTGACGGGCTCTCAAGCCCCATGTGCCGCATACAACGCAACGGCTCCCTTGCCATCGAGGTGATATAGTTCAATGCATAGGCGAAATTCTTTTCGATCAAGGAATTGGTCATCGGGCTATCGCCTCTTCCCCTCGTGCGCGCTGATCGACCTTCAATTCCAGCGCGGCGAGTTGTTGTTGCAAATGACTGCAGAGGGCCTCTGTGGTTTGATCGGGTCGTACTAAAATCGGTTGGCCCCACGACACCACGACATGCGAGAACGGCAGGGGCACTGTAAAGCGATCCCAGCTGTTGATTTCGATCCCGCGGCTCATGCCGATCGATACCGGGACGATGGGAACGCGGGTCACTCTCGCGAGCTCAATAACGCTCGGGTTGACCTGATTACGCGGACCTCTTGGACCGTCCGGTGTAATGAAAATGGTTTTTCCCGATCTGGCGTGGCGTATCAGGGCCAGCGGAGCGCGAATGTTACGATGGTTGACGGAGCCTGCAACCGTTTCGATTCCAAAGTACCAGGCGCATTTGCTGATCAGACGCCCGTCACGGTGCGGGCTGATGAGTGCGACCAGCGGTGCGTTTCCGGCGCGGAGATAATGTAAGAGCGCCAGCTTGCCGTGCCACAGTGCAATGATGGCGGGATCCGATGTCGGAGGTGTCTGCAGTTCGACCGATGAGGTCCACTTCACAATAAGAATATAAAACGCGCCAAGGCCGCTTAAGAGCCACTGCGTTGAAGACATCGCAAGAACATTCCTGAAAACGGACTTCTTGATCGATCGCCATCTGCCCATAGAAATCCCTGCCTAACCCGACAGATTCACAAACACCTCCTCTGTGCCTGGTAAAACAGCGGCTGCCAGCCTTGGCCATGCCCCTTCTGATAAAGGCGCAATGTTTGTGAGCTAATGACTTGAGTATAGAAAAATAAAAGTCACCCGATCCTAACGGGATCGCTTCGAGCCGTCTATCAGATCATTCAATGGAAAATCGACGGACGCGCCGGGAGTGACCGCTTTTAAAGTCGGACATTCGCGGGTAATCCGGGAACGCCCCGGCGTTCGCGGGATTTCCATTCTCGCCGGTGCCCGATCGTCCGCAGGCGGCAGCCGGCATTGCTGCCTCAAGGATACTTCGGCAGCATCCAGCCGATCCGCCACCACTGCCGGCATTTTCGCAGCAGGGGCGTTGCGTCGATGCTCACGTTTCCATCGCCGTCGGTATCGATTTCGGCCAGCGCCTTGCCGAAACGCGTGCGTGCGATTTCCTGGGTCTTGAGCCTCAAGGGCTTCGGGTCGGGCACGAACGGGCCGATATACGGATTGGTGTTGATTTCGTAGATGACGGTCTCGCCGCCGATGATCGCGAAATCGGCGCGGCCGAACTCGATGTTCGCCAGATCGAAGGCGCGCGCCAGCGCAGCGCTGACCCGATTGGCCGATACAGCATCATGTTCGTCGCGCACAATCTCGTCTGTCAGGTCGTCCCACTTGCCATACTTGACCAGCCAGTTTTTCTCGACAGCAACGTGATCGACAAAAGGCGGCCCTCCGATACGGAACGCGCCCCATTTACTGAAAAGACCTGTGCTGCCCGACTCCGCGCAATACTCGGTGACGACCACACCCCGCTGCGGAATGCCGTCGGATTCCAGCGATTTCAACGCTGCGTCAAGAGCCGACTGCGAGTCGAGCAAAAGCGAAAGCGGAACGCCATGGTCGGATTCGTAGCGGATGAAAACGGGAAAGCGTGCGGGCTCGGGATATTCGTCCGCGCGGTAACAGTTGAAAGGATTGATGCCTTCGCGGTGAAGGGTTCGCAGCAGGCCGAACCTCGATTTCACTCTGGCAGGGTCATTGAGGCATTTCAGGCCCCGCGCCTGCATCGCCCGGTAAAGCTCCGAAGCCATGCGCAATTCGAACGGAGACAAACGTTCGATATCCGAAAAGATGTAGGTGGCGCGCGGGACCCGCCGTGCACGCAACATCGCATCGTAACTTACGATTTTTAAAGCTGGCGTAGGAAAACCGAATTTGCCGTTCCGGATGCTGCGTAACGTATAGCCGTGTCCTCTGGCGGTGATGAGAACGATCATATCGAGCTCCTGCCGTCGTGAATCGCCGGGGAGGACTTACGAACGGCCATAGGCCGCGGCACGCGCATTGCTGCGAACCTTTTTCCCGGCGCGGTAGTGCACGAAGCAATCCACCAGCGATCGGGGAAGCGTCGGGCAATTTTTCAGGGCGCGGATTTCCTCAAAAGCTGAGAAAAACCGCCCAGCGATCAGCATTTTCAAAATCCCGCGCACGGCCAGATAGCGAAGCAGATCGTGGTATTGCGGGGCGCGAAACTGCGGATGGCGCTCAACGATTGCGGCGACCGCTGCGACGTAATCGGGACCCTGCCGCGACATCGAGTCCGGACTTTGAATCTTCAGAAGATCCTTTCCTGTCCCGAGCACGATTCGATGAGCCCTGGCCAGTTTCAGCAAAAGGTCCCTGTCCTGATGACGATACAATGTTGCATCATATCCGCCGACCGCGTCGAAGGCCTCGCGTCGGATCGATAGCGCCGAGTTCGTCAGCGGAATGGCGTGTGCGATCAGGAGATGCGCAAATTCCTGTCCGCTGATTGGTCCCTCCGGTTGCCGAGCGTCGCGTTCAACGCCTCTGCGCTTGACCATAAAGCTGTCGAGGACTGCATCGACGTCGGGGTTGGCTTTGTAATAGGCGATCAGGCGGCTGGGGCGGGAGGGGTGAAAGGTATCGTCCGAATCCAGAAATGCCAGAATCGGCGTATGTGATGCCGCGGCTCCGACATTCCGGGCATGATTGGCGCCGTGCCGCCCCTCGAGAGTGATGATGTTGATTCTGTTCGCGTACCGATGCAGCACCTGTGCCGTTTGGTCGGTAGACCCATCATCGACGACGAAAATTTCCATGCCCGGCGTGTCCGCTGCCAGAACGCTTTCAATCGTTCGCCCGATCGATTGAGCGCGATTGTAGGTCGGGATGACGACAGCAATCTCGTTCTTCTCAAACGGTGGCTTCATGATCGAAATCCAGGGCACGGCACGCGCCGTGCTCGTTTGATAACCAAATGACAATAAAAAATGGCCCGACGAATGCCGGGCCATTTAATGTTCTTTGCCACAGCCCGCACAATAGGAAAAACCGAAAGATTTTTCGCCAGTGGGTCCAGCCAACTTTATGTAGCTGGTGGTGGTGGCGGCGGTCCCAGCAATATGCCCATGCTCAAGCTCCCCCAGTAACGGATGAATAACAGGTCGAATTCCGGTCTCTGACCGGCGTAGCCGAAATCAGTTCAAACCGTCCGGATCACTACCCGACTGGCGGTGGTGGCGGCGGAGGCGGTGGCGGTCCCATCAAAACATTCATGCTCAAACTCCTTACGCTTTGAAAAACAATCGAGCCAATTCCATCAAATGCCCGAAAACCGGGATGGCGGCCTTAAGCTCTCAAATCTGCCGGCGGCGGCGGTGGTGGTCCCATCAGTACGATCATTGTGATCCTCTCTTGTTAGCTTGTTGAGACGCTCGCGAGGCGCGTATCTGTGCTACGCGACCGCGGTGCGTTTAGTTGATTGCATCCGCTGACGGATAGATTGGCGGCGGCGGCGGTGGCCCCATCAAAGGAATCGACATAATTTTCCCCACATTGAATACCGCGTGACTTTATCTGTCGGCCACTCACCGTGTCCAGAGCACCACTGATCTTAAGAGGCCGGGTTGTGGCAATCGCACCACATGATCGGTTTTCACAGGGCTCCCGAAAAAACTGCCGTGTCACTGATAAACCAGTATAATTTTTAAAACTATGAATTTTGGGAGAATGAGCGTGCGGCAGCTGACGTGCTACCAGATACACAATGTCGCACCGCGTATTATCCCCGCCCGTTCGGAGCGGGCCTGGATGGATGAAACCGGACAGCGCTTTGCCTACAGGTGCCTGCCGCTGACCATTGCCAATGCGATGGGCTGGGAGGTGTTATGTCCGGCGGGAGTGAAAGCCGAGTGGAACGGCGGAAACGACCTCTCCGACATCAAGGTCGAGATCGACACGCCTGCGTGGGATCAGGGCCGTTTTGCGATTTCACATTTCGGGCACGGCGTGCTGACTTTCCAATTGGGCTATCTGTTTCGCACCGAGCCAGGGATCGGAATCTGGGCGCGTGGCGTTCCGAACCTGGCGAAGGACGGCATCGCGCCTCTCGAAGGCATCATCGAGACGGATTGGATGCCGTTCACCTTCACGATGAACTGGCGTTTCACCCGCCCTGGGATGGCGGAGTTCGCCAAGGATGAGCTATTCTGCTTTGTGACCCTGGTTGGATATCGGCAGCTTGAAAAAGTTGAACCGGAGGTCGTGATGCTGAAGGACGCGCCCGAAATTCAGGAGCAATTTCGTGCCCTGCAAGATTCCCGTAACAATTTCAATGAAGGTCTGAAGCGCCAGGATTCGGCGACGGTGAAGGAGGGGTGGCAGAAATGGTATTTCCGAGGCGAGCAGCCGCTGGGCGATGCGTCTCCTCACCACACGTCGAAAATCAAGCTGGCGGCGCCGAAATATTCTGATGCGCCGGGCAAACCGGAGTAGTCGGTTTCTTTGTAGCGCTGCCTGGTGCCGTATCGGAAAGTCCGGACTTCAGCGGGCCGGCCGCAGGTTGAAGCGAGCGAGCGCCCGCATGCCGGCCGCAATCGCGAAGGTTGGGTCCGACGTCTGCAGCACCGGTTCTGCCGCCTGATAGTCGAGCATCTTCTGCTTGCCGATGGCGGTGCTGCTCTCGCGCCTCACGCTATGACTGATGCCGCAGAACTGATTGCATTTGCGCATATCGGCGCGGATCGCTTCGGACGTAAGCCAGAACTGCCGCAGGTCGCCGGGCTGCTTGAGCGTGACACCCGGAAACTTGGTCGCGAAGCACAGCCGTGCAAAGCCGTAATGATTCACCATGATGTTGCGGTCATATGAATTGCAGATGTGAGTCTGAGTCTGCGCCGAAGAACCCCAGCCGCGCGCACGATCGGTCGCGGCGTTCAGCGAGCGGAAATACATCACGACCTGCTCGGTCCATTGCGGATTGAATCCGAGCCCGTATTTGGCTTCGCATTCTCTCAGGATGGCCCCGATCTCATCGGGGTCGACGGAACCCTGGGCGTCGAAAAACGGATCCGTCTCTCCTGCCTGCCCGAAGCTCGGCTGCAGGAAGTTCAGCTTCAGCTTGTCCGCGCCGATATCGTTGAGAACCAGATCGTAAAATCGGTCGATTGACCGATAGTTCGAGCCGTACACAAGACCCATGACATAAATCTTGGTTGAGGTGGCGCCGAGCCGCTCGCGCGCTTCGATCAAGAGACGAAGCGCGTTCACTGCCTTTCGGAAGGCGCCTCTGACACCTCGAGTCTCGTCATGCTGCTTTTCATCGGGACTGTTTAGGGAGATCGAAATTTCGTGAGGGCCTTCGCGCATCATCCGTTCGGCCAACGCGGCATTACGGATGCGGGTGCCGTTGACAACCGACAGCGCGCGCACGCCGTGCTGGCGGCACGCCTTGCTCAAACTGAAGTAATCCTCCAGATCCAGCATCGGCTCGCCGCCGCAGATCACAACATTGCCGTGCGGACTGAGCTCGGCGAATTCACCGATCAAGGCCTGCCGGCCTGCGATCGACAAATAGTTGTCCCGGTCGTCGTCGGTCCGTTGCCAGAAATCACAGTGTTGGCATTTCAGATTGCAGCGCTTGTTCACTTCGAGAAACATGAACCGCGGCGGAAGCAGCGGCGACGGCGGGGTACGCGAAGGCAACTTCGCGCCAAACACTTCGCGTAACGAGAAACTCATGGATTGCTTTCCCTCTCGCCCCGAGCCGACGCCCGAACCGGGCGGCCTCGCGCTGGCATTTTACAATAAACGGGCGCTGAATCTTCACCCTGGGCGGCAGCATTGCCGCATTTTTTTCGAACCGCGCAGTCCGCGGGTGATGCAGATCGGACTTCGCAAGCGCCAGATCTTTCGTCGGTGCGAACCATTCCGCCTGCACGCACAGTGCGGGGCGCAATTGATAAGCGGCGCCCGGATAAAAGCAGTCTTCGTTCGGCGAGAACATGACGTGATCGACCGGCCCCGGAAATTCGGTCAAGTCGCGAATTGCCGATTCTGCGAAAGATCGTGAGATAATGTAAGCACCACACCCGTAATGAATCGAGTGCAGCCGGTGAACCTTGAATGCCCTCGCCCCGCGACACGTCCTGCCCGGACCGAGGCGCGAACGCATGAACATGGTTTCGAGACGAAGGATGTCGACCGCATCGGGAATGTTCGACGGGTCTTGAAGAAACGGCTTCAGGTCGGCCGACAGGATCACATCATCCTCCAGGATGAGGCAGCGGTCATGGCCCGATCGCAAAAACGATTGCCACGCCTTGCGGTGAGTCATCGCACATGCGCGTTCGGCGTCGCTGAGCGCGTCGGTCATCGGCCCGAAGTCCTGTTCAAGAAAATCGAACGCTTCGATCCGTTCGTATGGCAGGCCAAGGCTCTCAAGTTGGGCGGTCATGAACTTGAGACGGTCGGGCCTTCGCTTCAGGTTGATCAAAAATATCAGCATCTCGGCAAATTCATGAGGCTAAAACCGGCCGACCATAGCGTGTTTATCGCGCGAGGGAAAACGCCTTGGGCTCGCTTTTCTGAGCAAATCCATGCGACTCGAGCATGGCGCGGATCGCGTTACCGTCACTGACAATTGATCTGAATCAGTGTTTCGCGGCGGCGGTTCGACCATAACGAACCATCATGGCAAGGCAAACCCTCCGTCGCGACATCATGCTGATCCTGTCGATCAAGATTCTGATCGTTCTGGCTGCGGCGTTTTTCGTGTTCGGGCCGCGCCAGCGACCCCATATCGACAGCGATACCACCCGCGATCAGCTGCTCGGCCAATTCCTTCCAGCGAACGGGAGCTCCAAATGACCACGATGGACGTCGTCCAGTTGTCACGTCTGCAATTCGGATTGACGGCGCTTTATCATTTTCTGTTTGTCCCGCTGACGCTGGGACTGGCCGTGCTGCTCGGCATCATGGAAAGCGTCTACGTGATGACCGGTCGGCAGATCTGGCGTGACATGACGAAATTCTGGGGTCTCCTTTTCGGCATCAACTTCGCCATGGGCGTCGCCACCGGCATCACCATGGAATTCCAGTTCGGCATGAACTGGGCCTATTACAGCCACTATGTCGGGGATGTTTTCGGTGCCCCGCTGGCGATCGAGGGGCTGATGGCGTTCTTCCTCGAGGCGACGTTCATCGGGCTGTTCTTTTTCGGCTGGGACAAATTGACCAAGCTGCAGCATCTGTGCGTCACCTGGCTGGTCGCGCTCGGCTCCAATCTCTCGGCGCTGTGGATTTTGATCGCCAACGGCTGGATGCAGTTTCCGGTCGGCGCCAAGTTCAATCCCGACACCATGCGCATGGAAGTCTCCGATTTCAGCGCCGTGTTGTTCAACCCGGTGGCGCAGGCGAAGTTCGTGCACACGGTGAGCGCGGGTTATGTCACCGGCGCGATGTTCGTGCTGTCGATCAGTGCCTTCTATCTTCTCAAGGGCCGCCACATCGACCTTGCCAAGCGTTCGATGACGGTGGCGGCGAGCTTCGGTCTCGCCGCTGCACTCTCTGTCGTGGTGCTTGGCGACGAAAGCGGATACTCCGCCGGCGAAAACCAGAAGATGAAGATCGCCGCGATCGAGAGCATGTGGGACACCGAACCCGCGCCGGCATCCTTCACCATCTTCGGCATCCCCAACATGGAGACGCACAAGACGGATTATGAACTGCGGGTGCCGTGGATGCTGGGCCTGATCGCAACCCGTTCGATCAACACGCAGGTGCCGGGCATCAAGGATCTGGTGAGGCAGGCCGAAACCCGGATTCGGATCGGCATTGCGGCCTACAACGCCCTGCAGCGGGTGCGTAACGACCCGACCGACAAGGGCCAGCGCGCCGTGATCGAGACCACCGCCAAGGATCTTGGCTATGCACTGCTGCTAAAGAAGATCAGGCCGGATATCGAGAACGCGACCCCGGCGGAAATCACACAGGCTGCATGGAGCACCGTTCCCGCTGTTTCGCCGCTGTTCTGGAGCTTCCGGATCATGGTCGGGCTCGGCTTCTACTTCATCGCATTGTTCGCGGTGGCGTTCCTGCTGGCGAGCAAGCGTTGGTTTCAACGGTATCGGATCTTCCTGTGGTTCGCTTTTCTCAGCCTGCCGCTTCCGTGGATTGCCGCTGAGCTCGGCTGGATCGTTGCCGAGGTTGGACGCCAGCCCTGGGTGATCGAAGGCGTGCTGCCAACCTTCCTCGCGGTTTCCAGCATTTCCGCCACAAACGTCGCCATCACGCTGGTTGGCTTTGTCGCCTTCTATTCGACCCTCGCGGTGGTGGATGTGTTCCTGATGGTGCGAACGGTGAGGATCGGACCTCACCCCGAGCCGTCAGGTTCACACGCCGCTCCCGCCGCCGTTCTCGCGCCCGCCGAATAAGGAGACTCTCTCATGCTTGATTACGAAACGCTTCGCCTGTTGTGGTGGGCCTTGCTGGGTACACTTCTGATCGGCTTCGCCGTCATGGACGGTTTCGATCTCGGCACCGCGATGTTGTTGCCCTATGTCGCCAAGACCGACAGCGAGCGCCGGGTTGCGATCAACACCGTCGGGCCGGTCTGGGAAGGCAATCAAGTCTGGTTCATTCTGGGTGGCGGCGCGATCTTCGCCGCGTGGCCCGCGCTTTACGCGGTGGCCTTCTCCGGATTTTATCTGGCAATGTTTCTGGTGCTGGCCGCGCTCATTCTGCGGCCGGTCGCCTTCAAATTCCGCAGCAAGATCGACAATCCACGGTGGCGATCGACCTGGGACATCGTGCTGTGCATCGCCGGTATCGTGCCGTCGCTGATCTTCGGTGTCGCATTCGGCAACGTGCTGGTGGGTGCGCCATTTCGCTTCGATGAAACGTTGCGGATGAGCTACGAAGGCAACCTGTTCGGTCTGCTCAATCCGTTCTCGCTGCTGTGCGGACTTGTCAGCGTCACGATGCTGCTCGCGCACGGCGGCACTTATCTTGCGCTGAAGACGGAAGGCACGGTGACGGAGCGTGCGATCAAGGCGGCAGGAGCCACATCAATCGCCTGCGTCGTCCTGTTCCTCCTCGCCGGTTTTTGGGTGTGGCAATGGATCGATGGTTACGTGATCACCTCGGCTGTGGTGCATAACGGGCCATCCAATCCGCTGATGAAAACGGTCGTCAGGCAGTCGGGCGCCTGGTTTGCGAACTACAGGGCCTATCCATTGACGATGGCCGCGCCGATTATCGCGATCGTCGCGTTTCTGCTCGTCTCTCCGCTGCTGTCTTTGCGACGCAAGGGTCTGGCGTTTCTCGCCAGCAGCCTCGGGGTCGCAAGCGTGATCGCGACGGCCGGTCTGAGCCTGTTTCCGTTCCTGCTGCCCTCGTCGATCGAGCCGAAGGCGAGCCTGACGGTATGGGATGGATCGTCGAGCCAGCTCACGTTGATGATCATGCTGATCGCGACGCTGATCTTTCTGCCGATTGTCCTGCTCTACACCGGCTGGGTTTACCGCGTGCTGCGCGGTCCGGTCACGGAGGCGATCGTCGCCCAGAACAAGTCCAGCTATTATTGAAGGAGATCGCTCATGTGGTATTTTGCTTGGATACTCGGTGTCGGATTTGCGTGTGCCTTCGCAATTCTCAATGCGATGTGGTTCGAACTCCACGCGCAGGACGAATTGAACGGCAGCCGCCGCCTTGGAAAGTCATGACATGACAGGGACGCGGCTGCACAGAATTTCGTTCTTTCTGGCGCTGGGCGGCAGCATCCTGCTCATGATCTGTCCCTTTCTGCTGCGCGGTTTGCCCAGTCAAAAATTGCATGCCGGACTGCCGGTCGTGATGGCGGGCGCCGCTATCATGATCGTGTCCGGCATCGGCTATCGCGCCGATGGCAGGATTCTCGGGCGGCTGTTGTCCCTGCCGACGGCATGGCTGCTGGTGGGCGCGGGGAGCTGGCTTCTCTTCAGTTAAGGCCGCTTGGGTCCGGATGTCGATCGCGCGGCGGCCGCTTAGCATGCCGTCAAGGCGATCGGCCCTCGCGGCGAATTTCCCCAGTAAATTCAATTGTCTGAGGCGGCGGCGCTGGATGGTGTGCCGCTCTTTGCGAACACCGGGGCGCTCCGGCCACATTGCCAGAGTTTCATTTTGCGGCCATGGAGCGGCAAATTAATCCAGTGTAGGAATGAAGACCATTCACCGCGAAGAACTGACGATTGATGCTCGATAAGCTCCGCCAATTCATTTCCGATGTCGTGTCTCCCACAACCCAAGGCGAACGCGCGTTCGACGACGGTGACTACCGGCTCGCAGCGACGGCATTGCTGATCCACGTCATTTCCCTCGACGGGGAGCCTTCCGAGGCCGAAAAACGCAAGCTGCACGCACTGCTGGAGTATCGTTTCAACCTCGACCCCGGCACGGCGGACATACTTATCCGGGACGCGACGCTGGTCGAGGGCGAGGCTGTCGATCTGTATCATTTCACGAGCGTGATCATGCGGTCCCTCAATGAAGGGGGACGGCTACGGATCGTCGAGATGATGTGGGAACTGGTCTACGCTGACGGCAGGGTCAGCGAGTTCGAGGAAAATGTGGTTTGGCGCGCTGCCGATCTGCTGGGCATTTCGTCACGGGACCGGATCAACCTTCGGCACAAGGTCGCTGACGAAAGTCTTAATCCCGACCCTGCGGGTTGACGTTGTCGTCCCAATCCCGTTTGCTCTTTATGCCCTTCCCATAACGGAGCAGATCGTTTCCCGATGGCTGAACGTGTGACGCTGATTACCGGCGCGTCGGCCGGCATCGGGACCGAGTTGGCCCGGCTGTTTGCGTCAAACGGGCACAAGACGGTGCTGGTGGCGCGGCGGGAAGAACGTCTTGCACAGATCGCCTCCGCCATTGCTGCAAGTGGCGGTATCCTTCCCATTGTCATGGCTTGCGACCTCGAAGCGCCAGACGGTTGCGATAAGCTCGCAGCCAGCCTTGCGGCGCAAGATTTGGAGGTCGAGATCGTCGTCAATAATGCCGGGTTCGGCCTGTTCGGTCAGGCCGTCGAACTGGACCGGCAAGACCAGCTCGGGATCGTTGCCCTCAACGTCCGCGCCGTGACGGATCTGTCGCTGCGCTTCAGCGACAGCATCATCCGGAACAAGGGCGGTATTCTCAACGTCGCCTCGATCGCCGGATTTCTTCCGGGACCGGGCATGGCGGTGTATTACGCCAGCAAGGCGTACGTGCTGTCATTCACGGAGGCGTTGCACGCCGAACTGTCCGCAAAGGGCGTGCGGGTGACGACGCTGTGTCCGGGGCCGGTGCCGACCGAATTCCAGGCCCGCGCAGGCTTCGTCCCCGGCATGGATTCGACACTCCTCAGCGTCTCGGCACAGGACGTCGCCAAAGCTGCCTATGACGGGTTCATGGCGAACAAGTGCCTGATCCTGCCTGGTCTCGGTATTCGCGTCATTCCGTTTTTGCTGCGCTTCGTGCCGCGCAGCATGGTCATCGCCGCGGTGTCGCGGGTTCAGCGCAAACGCTGACATCACGTCGCGCGGGTGACGATCTGGATGTCGGATGTCAGGGTCCGGTGAACCGGACATTTGTCTGCAATTTCCATCAGCTTTGCGCGCTGCTCTTCCGAAAGATCACCTTCCATGGAAATCTCACGGTCGATGCGGCTGATCATGCCCTCCTTGGTCTCGCATTCCTCGCAATCCTTGGCGTAGACACGCGAGTGCCGCAGTCTCACGGTCGTGCGTTCAAGCGGCAGGGCTTTGCGCTCGGCATAAAGCCGCATCGTCATCGATGTGCAGGCGCCAAGGCCGGCCAGCAGAAAATCGTAAGGTCCGGGCCCACTATCCATGCCGCCCACTGACGCCGGTTCGTCAGCGAGGAAGGTATGGGATCCGGCGGTGATTTTCTGCTGGAAGCGGCTCGCGCCGGTTTCCTGCACGACGACATCGGTGTCGTGCGGCGCGGGTTCAGCGGCTGGCGTCATGTCCAGATAACGCATCGACCATGTGGCGATCATGTCCGCGACATAAAGCGCATCCCTGCGGTCGCTGAGGAGATGGTTGGCGCCGGAGAGCGAGACGAAACTTTTCGGATGCCTGGCGGCCAGGAAAATTTCGGTGGCGTTATCGATGCTGACTGTGTCGTCGGTTGGCGAATGAAAGATCAGCAGCGCCTTGTGCAGGGTGTGGATGTGGTCTTTCAGCCGGTGGGTTGAGACATCCTCGAGAAACTCACGCCTGATCGTGAATGGCCGGCCGGCCAACGAGACTTCTGCCTCGCCATCCTGTTGGATGCGTTCAACGTGATCCTTGAAAAGCCCGACGACATGCGCCGGATCGGACGGCGCGGCGATGGTGACAACGGCCTTTGCTTCCGGAACCTGCGCGGCGGCGGCCAGCACAGCGGCGCCGCCGAGGCTGTGACCGATCAGAAGCGCGGGTGCCTGGTGGTTTTGACGCAGGTGGTTCGCCGCGCAGACAAGGTCTGCCACATTCGATGAAAAATGCGTGTTGGCGAATTCGCCCTCGCTCGACCCAAGGCCGGTGAAATCGAAACGAAGCACCGCGATGCCGCGCGCGACCAGCCCATCGGCGATGCGCTTTGCGGCCAGCACGTCCTTGCCGCAGGTAAAGCAATGCGCCAGCAGCGCAAAGGCGGATGGCTGGTTTTCCGGCAGGTCGAGGGCAGCCGAAAGCATCTGGCCATCCGCACCGGGAAACTGGAAACGTTCGGTCAGCACAGTGCTCTCCGTTGTCGTGAGGAACTCGGGACACAATGCCAGACAATCGGGTGCCGCACGAGCGGTCCCGATCAAACATCAAACAAGGGAGTGAATATCAAGGGAGGGATTTGGTGGAGCCAGGCGGGATCGAACCGCCGACCTCGTCATTGCGAACGACGCGCTCTCCCAGCTGAGCTATGGCCCCGTCGGCCGACCCGGTTTGAGCCAGCGAGCCGCCATTTACAATCCCGACGGATCGCAAGTCAAGGACGCCCCAGTTGCGGTATTTCAGGCCGGATCCGAGCAGGAACATCCCTTGTTTGGTTCGGCGCGAGGCGATATTGAATGTCCCACGTCAACCGAAAGCCTTAGCTCATGCGCGCTGTTCTCGATATCGTTCTGATTGTTCTCGATCTTTATGTCTGGCTTCTGATCGCGTCGGCGATTTTGTCCTGGCTGATCGCATTCAACGTCGTCAATACGCGCAACCAGTTTGTCGCCTCGGTCGCCGAATTCCTCTACCGGATCACCGAGCCGGTGTTGCGGCCGATCCGGAATGCAATGCCAAATCTGGGCGGGCTGGATATTTCACCGATCGTGGTGATCCTGATCATCATGTTTATCCAGCGGGTGATTACCTATTACATCTATCCCAACGTGATCTGAGACGATTTGATGCAGGCCCGATGATGCAGGCCCGATGATGCAGCCCTGGCGCTATTCGGCGCAGGGCGTGCTGGTCGCAGTCCGGGTGACGCCGCGCGGCGGCCGCGATGCGATCGACGGGGTCGAGCAGCTTTCCGAGGGCCGTTCGGCGCTCAAGATTCGCGTCAGGGTCGTCGCGGAGGGTGGTGCGGCCAATCGTGCGGTGGTGGAGCTTTTCGCCGATCATCTGCGCGTGCCGAAAAGCAGCGTGCGGGTCGCCTCCGGTATCACCTCGCGGTTCAAGAAAATCATGATTGACGGCGATCCGAAGGCCATCGGCGCGGCGCTTGCGGATCTTGCCGGCAGAGCAAACACGACCTGAAAGGACCACCATGGCCGCCAGCGTGATCGACGGAAAACTGATTGCAGCCGAACTGCGGGCCCGTGTCGCCGAGGAGGTCGTCCGTCTGCGCCAGCAGGACCTGAAGCCCGGCCTTGCTGTTGTGCTGATCGGCAACGATCCGGCCAGCGAAGTCTATGTCGCCACCAAGACGAAACAGACACTCGCCGCAGGCATGGCCTCGTTCGAGCACAAGCTGCCGGCGGATGTCTCCGAATCGGAGGTGCTGGCGCTGATCGCCCGGCTCAATTGCGATCCGGCGGTGCACGGCATCCTCGTGCAACTGCCGCCGCCGAAGGGGCTTGATGCCAATACCATCGTCAATGCTATCGATCCCGCCAAGGACGTGGACGGGCTGCATCCGGTCAATGCCGGGCGGCTCGCGAGCGGCCTTCCCGCGCTGACGCCATGCACGCCGCTGGGGTCGATCATGCTTGCGAAATCCGTCCGCCCGTCGCTCGAAGGATTGAACGCGATTGTCATCGGGCGGTCCAATCTGGTGGGGCGGCCGCTGGTGCAACTGCTGCTCAACGAGAACGCCACGGTGACGATCGCCCATTCGCGCACACGCGATTTGCCGGCGCTGTGCCGCCAGGCCGATCTGGTATTCGCGGCGGTCGGAAAACCAGAGATGGTGCGGGGCGACTGGATCAAGCCTGGTGCGACCGTGATCGATGTCGGCATCAACCGCCTTCCGCCGGGGCCGGACGGCAAGGGTCGTCTGGTCGGCGACGTTGCCTATGATGAGGCGATGCAGGTGGCGGGTGCAGTCACGCCGGTGCCAGGCGGCGTCGGTCAGATGACGGTGGCGTGCTTGCTGGTGAACACCGTACGCGCGGCCTGCGCGATCAAGGGCTTTCCGCCTCCAGCGGTGTGATCAGAAAAAACGCCCCGGTTGGGCCGGGGCGTTGTTGTTACTGTCGGGTTATTTCTTCTTGGCGCGCTCGATGCCTTCAAGGATCAGTTTCTGCGCCTCGGCGGCATCGCCCCAGCGCAGAACCTTGACCCATTTTCCGGGCTCGAGATCCTTGTAGTGTTCGAAGAAGTGCTTGATTTGCTCCAGCGTGATGTCGGGCAGATCACTGTAGTTCTCGATGCGGTCGTAACGCTTGGTCAGCTTCGAGACCGGCACGGCGACAATCTTTTCGTCACCGCCGGCTTCGTCTTCCATGAACAGGACGCCGACGGGGCGGACCGCCATGACCGCGCCCGGGATAATCGCGCGGGTGTTGGCGATCACGACGTCGCAAGGATCGCCGTCATCGGACAGCGTGTGCGGAATGAACCCGTAATTTCCGGGGTAACGCATCGCGGTGTAGAGGAAGCGATCGACCACCAGTGCGCCGGACTCCTTGTCCATCTCGTACTTGATGGGCTCGCCGCCGATCGGCACCTCAATGATGGCATTGACCTCGTGCGGCGGGTTCTTGCCCACCGAAATAGCGTCGATTCGCATAAACAGCCTTACGTATCAAAAGGATCGCCGCCCGGCGGGCGGCCTTCGGGGGCTGTGTTTAGTCGTTTTTGCGGCGCAAGGGAAACGGAAGCGTTGGGCAAAAGCTGAAAACCGAGGGGCCTTCGTTTATGGCCAACAGCCTTACGGACCCCAGGCAAACGCCACCTTGTCCAGCGCCTTGGCGCCGAACTGTTCCGAAGACCGGGCGACCATCCTGCCGCCGAGGCTTTGGTAGAATCCCACCGCGGTGTCGTTTTCCGATAGCGCCCAGATCACGAGGCTTTTGAGGCCGCTGTGGGCGAGGTCGCGGCGGGCCGCGCCGAACAGGCGGCGGCCGAAGCCCAGGCCCTGAAATTCCGGGCGCAGGTAAAGCTCATAGATTTCGCCCTCGAAATGAAGGCTGCGGGCGCGGTTGCGGCCATAATTGGCATAGCCTGCGACACGATCACCGAACGACAGCACGCTGACGCGGCTGCCCTTGCGAATCGCGCTGTCCCACCATTGCGGGCCGCGCCGGTTGATGAGCTTCTCGAGTTCTGCGCCGGGGATAATGCCCTGGTAGGCCGCGCGCCAAGCTTCGTCGTGAGTGGCGGCGACTTCGGAGGCGTCGGCGGTCCGCGCGGACCGGATCTCGATTAGCGTGGTGCTCATACTGCGATCAAAGCAAGGAGCCGGGCGCTCTTCAAGGTCTATCCTTAATTATCGGTTAATATGTGGGGTTTTTGCATCACGGTGTCAAAAGACTGTCCCAAAACGAGATTTTCGTCTCGCCTCGCGGCTGGAAACCATCGTGGAACGCTTTGCGTCAGAATGACCGGGGTTACGAAGGATGATCGTCCGGCCCTGGCGGGCCCGAGTCACGCCTTCGCGAGGACAGCCAGGACTTCCCGCGCTGCGCGGTCGCCGCTGTCGCGTGCGCCATGTGCGGTCGAAAAGAAATGCGGCGAGGTCGCTTCGCCAGCAAAGAAGATTCGGCCATCCAACGGCGCGGCCAGAATCGCGCGGTCACCCGCATGGCCCGGCAGCGCATGTGAATAAGAACCGCGCGCGAATTCGTCGTGCGCCCAGCGTGACGATGCGAGCGGGGTCAAACGTTTGCGGAAATCGTTGCCGAGCATTCCAGCAATTTCGTCGATCGCGGCCTGCGCAAGCGCGCCGTCCCCCGCGTCTTCCAGCTCGCGTGCGTGGCGCCCGCCGAAATAACCTTCGATGCAGGGCATTGCCTGTGGGCGAAGATGATAGGCCCCCGTGGCTGCGGTTCCGGCCCGGCCACGAAGATTACCGTCGGCGGGCAGATCGCCGCGATCGTCCAGCGCCAGCATCACCTTGTCGGCAAGACCCAGCGGCAAACCTGCGGCTGCGGCAACCTTGTCCGCAAGCGCAGGTACGAAACGGATTGCTTCGGATGCGATCAGATTGGTTGGCACCGTGACGATCACCCTGCCGGCGCTGAGCGTGCCGCGCGATGTCTCGATTCGCAGCTGCGTTCCGGAATGATCGATCAACGTCACTTTGGTGTTCAGCGCGATATCGCAGGACGCGCCGTAGGCCGAAATCAGAGTGCCGTAGCCTTTGACGACGCGCCAGTTGAGATCGGTTTCTTCATAGGCGTCGATGTCGTGGACCGAGGCCTGATCGAGCTCGCAGCCGTTGATGTAGGTCGAGACGGCGTCGATCTGCATATTCCAGCGGTTGCCGGGCTCCAGAAAATCACTGGCCGGGCGATCGTCCTCGTCCGCGGCTGCTTCAAGCCGTTCATAAAATTCGTGCAGCGCCTGAAAGAACTCATGCCGCTCGTGTTGCGGGAAACCGATGTCGAAGGTCTGTTCCTTCCACGGCGGCCGGTGCTTGTTGAGGGCGAGCCCCAGCGTTTCGGCAATGGGCACGAACGAATTCCGCTCGGCCGAATGCAGCCATCCGCAACCCACGTCGAATATGACCCGGTCGGAAAGCTGTCGTGTATGACCGCGCCCGCCGAGCCGCTCGCGCGCCTCCAGCACGAGCACTGATAGCTGTTTGCCTTGCAGGGCGTGTGCCGCACCAAGGCCGGCGGCACCTGCGCCAATGATCGCAACGTCCACATGGGAGGGAAGGGTCATGGATGCTCCACTTTCGCGCAAAGGACGTATTCAAAGAAAAAGCCCGGCACAAGGCCGGGCTTTTGTCCTTTGGTCACATGCGGATCGCCGGCATCAGACGGCGATCGCTTCCTTGGTCTTTTCGGCGCGCTTGCGCTCATTCGGGTCGAGGTGGCGCTTGCGCAGACGGATCGACTTCGGCGTGATTTCGACCAGCTCGTCGTCCTCGATATAGGACAGCGCCTTCTCCAGCGTCATCCTGATCGGAGGCGTCAGGCGAACAGCTTCGTCCTTCGAGGTGGTGCGGATGTTGGTGAGCTGCTTGCCCTTGAGCACGTTGATCTCAAGATCGTTGTCGCGGGTATGCTCGCCCACAATCATGCCCTTGTAGACCTTCCAGCCCGGCTCGATCATCATCGGGCCGCGATCTTCCAGTTTGAACATGGCGTAGGCCACGGCCTCGCCCTGGTCGTTGGAAATCAGAACGCCGTTGCGGCGGCCCTGGATCTCGCCCTTGTAGGGCAGGTAATCGTGGAACAGGCGGTTCATGATCGCCGTGCCCTTGGTGTCGGTCATCAGCTCGCCCTGATAGCCGATCAGGCCGCGGGTCGGCGCGTAAAACACCAGCCGCAAGCGATTGCCGCCGGAGGGACGCATCTCGATCATCTCGGCCTTGCGCTCGCTCATTTTCTGAACGACGACGCCGGAGAATTCCTCATCGACGTCAATTACGACTTCTTCGATCGGCTCCAGAACCTTGCCGTTCTCATCCTTGGTCAGAACGACGCGGGGACGCGACACGGACAGTTCGAAGCCTTCGCGGCGCATGTTCTCGATCAGGATCGCGAGCTGCAATTCGCCGCGGCCCGATACTTCCATCGAATCCTTGTCGGCAGCTTCAACAACGCGCAGCGCGACGTTGCCTTCCGCTTCGCGCAGCAGGCGGTCGCGGATCAGACGGCTGGTGACCTTGTCGCCTTCGGTGCCGGCCAGCGGCGAGTTATTGACGATGAACGACATCGAAACCGTCGGCGGATCGATCGGCTGTGCCTGGATCGGCGTGTCGACGCTCGCATCGCAAAAAGTGTCGGCGACGGTGCCCTTGGGCAAACCTGCGATGGCGACGATGTCGCCGGCTTCTGCCAGTTCGACCGGCTGACGCTCGAGGCCGCGGAAAGCCAGGATCTTAGTGATGCGGCCCGTCTCGACCAGCTTGCCGTCACGCGACAGAACCTTCACCGCCTGGTTCGGCTTCACGCTGCCCGAGGCGATGCGGCCGGTGATGATACGGCCGAGATAGGGATTGGCTTCGAGAATGGTGCCGAGCAAACGAAACGGACCCTCTTCAACCGCCGGCGGCGCGACATGCTTGATGACGAGATCGAACAGCGGCTTCATGCCGTTAGCATTGTCCTCGGGGCTGGTGCCCATCCAGCCATTCTTGCCGGAGCCGTAGAGAATCGGGAAATCGAGTTGCTCGTCGGTCGCGTCGAGCGCTGCGAACAGATCGAACACTTCATTGACAACTTCGGTGATGCGCGCATCCGGGCGATCCACCTTGTTGATCGCGACGATCGGCTTGAGGCCGAGCTTGAGCGCCTTGCCGACCACGAATTTGGTCTGCGGCATCGGGCCTTCGGCAGCGTCAACCAGCACGATTACACCATCGACCATCGACAGAATGCGCTCGACCTCGCCACCGAAATCGGCGTGGCCTGGCGTATCAACGATGTTGATGCGGGTATCTTCCCACTCGACAGAAGTACACTTGGCGAGAATGGTGATGCCCCGTTCGCGCTCGATGTCGTTCGAGTCCATTGCCCGTTCGACCTGACGCTGGTTGTCGCGGTAGGTGCCGGACTGTTGCAGCAACTTGTCCACCAAGGTCGTCTTGCCGTGGTCGACGTGGGCGATGATCGCGATATTGCGCAGGTTCATAGGGTCACCATTTCGGAACTGTTTCGCGGCCCCAAAAAACTGTTGCCCGGTCCTCAAAGAACCGGGCACTCGGCACGCGTTGCGGCGCAATATAGTCAGGAATCGCCGAAAAACAATGCGATTCTACTCGTCAAAGCGATCATTTTGCGGCCGTGGCGAGCGCGTTCTGCCGGAGGTCAGTTCCCTCGGAGGGGTAGACCCCCCGCAGAACCTCCTCGAAATGGCTTTTGACGGCCTCGTTACACTGGCAGGCCCGAGCCGCCAGCGCGTCCGCGTCGCGGACGACAATCGAACCGCGCCGGGTTTCCAGCACATTTTCAGCCTTGAAGGTCTGAATCACGCGGCTGGCGTAGCTGCGGCCTACCCCCAGCATGGTCGAAAGCTGCTCATGGGTTAACGGCACGACATTGCTGCTGCTTCGCTCCATTGCGGCAAAAATCCATTTTGCGGTCCGCTGCTCGATGGAGTGGATCGCGTTGCAGGCGGTCGACTGGAACATCTGGGCCAGCATACAGTCCGCGTAGCGAGCAAACAGATTGCGGATGGACACCGACTGGACCTTGGCCTCGTCGAGCCGCGCCACCCGCAGCCGCGCGAACGGTCCGCCGACCTTCACCGTGATCCGTGTATAGGCCGGCAGAAATCCCTGGCTGACGATGCCTCCGACCGCGCCTTCGCGGCCGACCAGAATGGTTTCGACATCGCGGCCGTCTTCGTTCGAAACGAGAAACGACACCAGGCTCTCGCCGCAGGGAAAGTGGACGACCTCTATATTGTCACCAGCGTTGTAGAGCAGGTCGTTGGGGGCAGCCTCGATCATTTCCAGATGCGGCTCGATCAGGGAGAAATCAGCGGGACTGAGCCGACGCAAAAGGTTGTTGATCGGACGTTCCTCGATTGTTTTGGCAAGCGGCCCGGACATTTTTCTTTCGCTCCAGCATGAAAAACCCACCCTAGTTCAGGTTCCCCGCCGAGTTCTGTTCAGAACTGCACAGACACAACATCCCGAAAGAGAGACAAGTTCCCCCGTGGAACTTATTGAATTTTTTTGTATTCGGCGGAACACGACCGTCGGCGGGGTCACGGTAGGTAAAAATGAAATCATTCTACCCCAGTTCGCACCCTTCGTCCGCCTTGCCGAATGATGTGCTGGTGGTGGAGGACGATCCCTTAATCGCACTCGATTTCGCGGAGACGATCCGCGAAATTGGAGTCGTTTCGGTGCGGACCGCGTCAGGCGCGGCGCATGCACTGGAAATGATTGTCGAGCGCGGTCCGGATTTCGCGTTTCTGGATGTCGAGCTCATGAGCGAACGGAGCTTTGCGGTCGCGGAACGGCTTGAGGTGCTCGCGATACCGTTTGCCTTCGTTACCGCGCATAGCGGCGTGCCGATTTTCCCGGAGCGGTTTTTGCAAAAACCGATTTTGCCAAAACCCTATGCGCGCGACACGCTCGAAGCGATTTTGTGGACTTGGCGTAAAGCGAACGTGGCGTAAAACGGCTTGATGCGAATAGGCCAGCCGTCGCAAGTCAGCCATGCCCGATCAACCGACTAGTCCGCCTTGGCCAATCTGGGACGCGGCGTTCTCGGCTGATCCGGGAGGCTGATCAGGAACATTTTGCGATCCGCAACGGCGTTGTGGAATTGCTCCAGCGCGATGCTGAACGCCGTCAACGACCCTTCCTCGATGGCGCCATCCTCAAAGCAATGCAGCGTATCGCGCATGATGACATCCGCCTCCGCCTGCATGGCGTCGAGCCGCTCAACTGAATCGCTGTTGCGGGCCTCGGAGAGCATTTCCAGGAGACGCTCGCGCAAATTGGAATTCGTCACCCGTTCGTCGCGGCGCAGATAGCCGCCGAACCATGCTCCGACCGAGCCCATGACCGAGAGCAGCATAACGCCGGCCCACATGTAATCGCTGTATTTATCGAGGAAGGTCTTTTCCTCGCCGTCGATATAGGCGGCCGCGCCCGGATGCACCGGCATCGAGGCATCCTTGTCGGTGTCCGGCGTTTCGATCTTTCCCGATTGCGGGAAGTCATTGAGCAGCGCCTGCCGCGCGTTGAAGAGCTGGCGCGTGAAGGCCGCGACGGTGGCGTCGGATAGCGATTTCTGGGCAATGAAATGATGGCCGAAATTGATGGTCGTCACCGTGTCGTCCGGCCGCGCGGGAGAAGTGCTGAACGTGCCCGCCGGAATTTCGGCCGATTCATAGGCCGGAAATTTTTCTGCAATCGCCTCCGACGTGTCGATCGACAGGAATGTCGGTTCGCCGGCGTGCGATGTCGCAGCGAGGGCCTCCGCGGTGATGCGGCTGTTCAGGGGGCCGACAGCCAGATAGGCGTCGAATTTCTGGTTGCGCAGCGCATCGGAAACGCCGCTGACCGGGAACTGGACGACGGTGACCTTGTCGCGCGGCACGCCGGACTGTTCGAGAATAAGCCCGAGCAGGTTGACGTTGGCCCTGGAACGCCCAATCACGGCGACACGTTTGCCGGCCAACTGCTTGATCGATGTGATCTTGCTTTTTTTCCCAGCGCCGGCCGGCACCCAGAGCACTGCGAAGTTCTTGCGCAGATACGCCACCGCCTCGGCTTTCTTCGGCAGATCGAGGTCGCCGCGGATCACGGCAAGGTCGACGCCGCCTTTGTCGAACAGTTCCGCGCTCTCCGCAGAGCCGTCGGTCGGAACCAGGCGCAGGCGGACATGGGTACGGTTCTGCGTGAAGATCTGGCTGAGGGTTTGCACAATGCGGGTGTCGTCGCTGTTCGGCGGACCCACCGCGATGCGCAGCGTAATCGGACGTGTGACGTAATAGGTGACGCCGCCGACCAGAGCGCCGATCGCCAGAATGCCCGCCAGAACGATCAGGAAAGCGCGAAACTGCCTCTGGCCGCGATTTGCTGAAGCACTTCGCGGCTGCGCCTGCAAGGACGGCCTCGTCAACGCATCCTTCATCGCCATCGTTTCATCGCCAATTCTCAGCCATGGTGCTAGTGAGCCTGCCTGATGCAACTCGCGCGTGCTCGGGCGGGTTTGGAGAAAAAAGCACTTATGTTTGGCACTCTACCAGATTTTGCGGCGGGAATCGGTCTGTCCAGCCCGCGTTGGAACCTTGGTTAGCGGACCGCCATTTCATAGGAACGACAAACCGGCAGTCGGGTTCGTGTCTGGGAAGGCAAGGAAACACATATGGTTAGTTTATTGTCGGCGGAAGATCGCAAAGCTGCTCTTGCGACGATTCCGGGATGGGCCGAAGTGGAGGCGGGCAAGGCTCTCTCTCGCACGTTTGTTTTCAAGGATTTCAATGCCGCCTTCGGATTCATGACCCGCGCCGCGCTGGTCGCCGAAAAGCACGACCACCACCCCGATTGGCGTAACGTCTACAAGACTGTGGAGGTAACGCTTTCGACCCACGACGCCGGAGGGGTGAGCGCACGCGATATCGCTTTGGCCAAGGCGATGAATGCCATTGCCACCTCGCTCGGGATTTGAGGGAACCGGCTTGTGGCTATAGCCCTTCAACCCCAGATACACATAGTGACCTGACGCAAAGGGAAGGACTATCGGGTACCGTGACGTCGCAGGACAGCCGCATAGAGTTCGAGACGGAACAGCTTGCGCGTGATCCCGAACGGGTACGCGAAAGTTTCTGGGTCAAGATCAAGCGCGTCGCTGCTAAAATTCCGTTCGCGGAGGATTTGCTTGCGGCTTACTACTGCGCGTTTGATCGCCAGACGCCGCGGCATGTCCAGATCACGCTGATCGGCGCAATCGCGTACTTCATTCTGCCGTTCGATTTCATTCCCGACATGCTGCCAGTGCTTGGTTTCACCGATGACGCCGCTGTGCTCGCAACCGCGATCCGCATGGTGTCCGGCCACATCACCCCCGAGCATCGCAAGGCTGCGCAGGCGGCGCTACAGCGCGGGCTCGAATCGGAGCCGTCAGAGACTTGAATTCCGGCCCAAAAACCGGCGCATTGCTGCCGTTTGGCTGGCGCCGCGCGGAAATCGCGTTAAAGAGTTCGCGAATCTTTCAAAATTTTGGTTTTCTGGATATTGCTGGTCCCTGCTTCAGGCACGGCAATTCGATAAAGGGTCATCAATGATGTTGCGGCGAATGCTGGGGATTCTCACGGTCGCGCTGTCATGCTGCGTTGCTGCCTCGGCCATGGCGCAGACCGCGGCGTCCAAGTCGAAGTCGCATGCGTCTCGGAGCAAGCCAAAATCGGACGGCAAGGCCGAGGCGAAGCCGCCGTCTGCGGGCAGCGCGGAGCCGACGCTGGTCGGCCAGTACGGGAATTGGGGCGCTTATGTCGCGATGCCCAGCGGCAAGAAGGTGTGCTTCGCGCTGGCCAAACCATCGTCCTCGAAAACCAATCCGCCGAACCGTCCGCGTGATCCGGCCTACGCGTTTGTCTCGACGCGGCCAGGTGAGAAAGTGACGAACGAAGTGTCGATCATGATCGGCTACCAGCTCAAGCCAGGTGCGGATTCGATGCTCGAGATCGGCAAGGCGAAATACGCAATGTACGCGCAGGGCGATGGTCTGTGGATCAAGAACGCCGCCGAAGAGGAGCGCATGGTGGACGCGATGCGCAAAGGCTCGGATGCCGTTGTCACGGGCGTCTCCGGCAAAGGCACCGAGAGCACCGACGTGTTCTCGCTCAAGGGGCTTGCGCAGGCACTCGACAAGCTTGCCCAGGATTGCAAGCGGTGAGCACCGTCCCGCAAAACGCGCCGTTGGAAAAGACCGCGCTTGAAACATACGTGGCTCCGGACAAGCCGTCGCTGATCGGGTTGTCGCGCGCGGAACTGGCCGAGAAGCTGGGCGAACTTGGCGTTGCGGACAGGCAGCGCAAGATGCGCGCCCAGCAGCTTTGGCACTGGATGTACGTGCGCGGCGCGCAGAGCTTCGAGGAGATGTCGAACGTCTCCAAGGGCATGCGCGTACAACTCGCGGAGCGTTTCACCGTCGCGCGGCCCGAGGTTGTCGCCGAACAGGTTTCGAACGATGGCACGCGCAAGTGGCTGCTGCGGTTGCCGAGCGGACATGCCTCCGAGCGGCCGCATGAAGTCGAATGCGTTTACATTCCGGAAACCGACCGCGGCACGCTATGCGTTTCCTCGCAGGTCGGCTGCACGCTGAACTGTTCGTTTTGCCACACCGGCACGCAGCGGCTGGTGCGCAACCTCACCGCCGGCGAAATCGTCGGCCAGGTTATGGTCGCGCGGGATCGTTTGAACGACTGGATCGACCGCGAGACACCGAACGGCAACCGCCTTGTCACCAATGTGGTGCTGATGGGCATGGGCGAGCCGCTCTATAATTTTGATGCGGTGCGCGATGCGCTGCTGACGATCTCCGACGGCGAGGGCATCGGACTGTCGCGCCGACGCATCACGCTATCGACGTCGGGCGTGGTGCCGAACATCGCGCGGATGGGTGAGGAAACCGGCGTGATGCTGGCGATCTCGCTGCATGCGGTGCGCGACGAATTGCGCAACGAGCTCGTGCCGCTGAATCGCAAATATCCGATTTCCGAACTGCTCGACGCCTGCCGTAACTATCCCGGCGCATCGAACGCGCGGCGCATCACTTTCGAATACGTGATGCTCAAGGGCATCAACGACTCACTGGACGACGCCAAGTTGCTGGTGAAGCTGCTGAAGGGAATCCCCGCCAAGATCAATCTCATCCCCTTCAATCCGTGGCCCGGCAGTTCGTACGAGTGCTCGGACTGGGATCAGATCGAGAAGTTTTCCGAATACATCTTCAACGCCGGCTATTCGTCACCGGTCCGCACGCCGCGAGGGCGAGATATTCTGGCCGCCTGCGGCCAGTTGAAGTCGGAAACCGAAAAGCTGTCGGTGCGTGAACGCGACGCGCTGCGCGCAATGTCGATGACGGACTAGGACATGACGCCCAAGGGTGCGCAGCGGTTTTCGGGCCAGATCGTGCCCAGGCAAGCGTGAAGTATCGCTCATGGCATTGATCATCCGCCTGTTCGCGACATTCTTCGGATTTCTCGCCGCCTGTTTCGTCGCCAGCATGGTCGTGCTGTTCGCTTTGCTGTTTCCCGAGATGGACCTGCAAACACTCGACCTGAACAACGACACGATGAATGTGATCGCCGGTTTCGGTTTTCTTTTGATTTCGGGTTTCGCGCTGGTGCCCGCCCTAATCGCGGTGCTGATCACGGAAGTATTTTCGATTCGCAGTCTTTTGATCTATGCCGTCTTCGGCGGCATCGCGGGGCTGTGCTCATACCTTGCCTTCGTCCCGTTCGATCCGGCGACAATGACGTTCGACGGCATCGTGCGGCGGCATCTCGAAGTCATGGTCGGCGCCGGCATCCTCGGCGGCGTTGTCTATTGGCTGATCGCGGGCCACAGCGCCGGAAAATGGCGGCAGACCGGAGCGCCGAATGCCGGTTAGCTTTGCAGAACGACGTGCCTCGGCTACACAGCGATCATGAACCGGACCGGCCTTTTCATTGCGCTGACACTTGCGCTTGTCTTCGGACTGATCTTTACGGTCTACCCGACGCTCGACCTGTCGATCGCGGCGCGGTTTTATAATCCGCAGACCAAGATCTTCCCGATGGGGCAGGTCCACTGGGCGATCCTCGCGCGCAACGCCGCGATGTGGCTGGCCTGGGCTTTTGTCATTCCCTCGATCCTGGCCATTGTGGTTAAGCTGTTCCGCCCGGTGAGGCCGCTGATGATTCCGGGCCGCAAGATCCTGTTCCTGCTCGGCAGCATTCTGATTTCCGCGGTTCTGCTGTCGAACGTCACCTTCAAGACCTATTGGGGGCGTCCGCGCCCTGCCCATGTCGTCGAGTTCAATGGCGACAAGGCGTTTGTGCCGTGGTGGGATCCGCGCGGCACCTGCCCGAAGAACTGCTCGTTCTTCTCCGGCGAAGGCGCGACCGCGTTCTGGACGTACGCGCCCGCAGCGCTGACCCCGCCGCAGTGGCGGCCGGTTGCCTATCTCGGCGCGACCCTGTTCGGCATTTTCACCGGTGGATTGCGGATGACATTCGGCGGGCATTTCGCCACCGACGTGATCGCGTCCGGACTGGTGTCGTTTTTCGTGATCTGGGTGTTGTATGCGCTGATCTACCGCTGGCCCTCGACGCGGCTGACCGATGAGGAGGTCGATGCATGGCTGACCCAGCTGGCATGGCCGGGCTACCGCTGGCGCCAGCGGCTGTTTGGCCGCAATATCGGGCCGGCGCCGCGGGTTCGTCAGGGGCAGGTCGCCGCCCGGAATAGCTCCCGGCGGCCGACTTAAACGCGCCGAAGCCTTGCGCGGACGGGCTTTCTTTATATAGTCCCGCCGAATTCTTAAAGCGCGTTTGCGCCATCCACTCTTTAAGGTTTTCAATGAGCAAGGACGTGAAGAAGGTCGTGCTCGCCTACTCCGGCGGGCTGGATACCTCGATCATCTTGAAATGGCTTCAGACCACCTACGGCTGCGAGGTGGTGACCTTCACCGCCGACCTCGGCCAGGGCGAGGAGCTGGAGCCGGCCCGCAAGAAGGCACAGCTTCTCGGCATCAAGGACGAGAACATCTTCATCGAGGATCTGCGCGAGGAGTTCGTTCGCGATTACGTCTTCCCGATGTTCCGTGCCAACGCGGTTTATGAGGGCCAGTATCTGCTGGGCACCTCGATCGCGCGCCCGCTGATCGCCAAGAAGCAGATCGAGATCGCCGAGAAGGTCGGCGCCGACGCGGTGTCGCACGGTGCGACCGGAAAGGGCAACGATCAGGTCCGCTTCGAACTCGGCTATTATGCGCTCAAGCCCGACATCACCATCATCGCACCATGGCGTGAATGGGATCTGCGCTCGCGCGAACAACTGATCGCCTTCGCCGAGAAGAACCAGATTCCGATCGCCAAGGACAAGCGCGGCGAAGCCCCGTTCTCGGTCGACGCCAACCTGTTGCACGCTTCAAGCGAAGGCAAGGTTCTGGAAGATCCGGCGAACGAAGTTCCGGATTACGTTTATTCGCGCACGCTCTCTCCGGAGCAGGCGCCCGACACACCAACTGTCATCACCATCGATTTCGAAAAGGGCGACGCCGTCGCGATCGACGGCAAGAAAATGTCGCCTGCGACATTGCTTGCCAATCTCAACGAACTCGGCAAGGCCAACGGCATCGGCCGCCTTGATCTGGTCGAGAACCGTTTTGTCGGCATGAAGTCGCGCGGCATGTACGAAACGCCGGGCGGCACCATCCTTCTTCAGGCACATCGCGGCATCGAGCAGATCACGCTCGATCGCGGTGCAGCGCATTTGAAGGACGAGTTGATGCCGAAATATGCCGAGCTGGTCTACAACGGTTTCTGGTTCTCGCCGGAGCGCGAAATGCTTCAGGCCGCGATCGATCTCAGTCAGCAGTATGTCACCGGCTCAGTGCGGCTGAAGCTTTACAAGGGCAACGCCATCCTGATCGGCCGCGAGAGCAAATACTCGCTTTACGATCAGGACCTCGTCACCTTCGAGGAAGGCGCCGTGGCTTACGATCACCGCGACGCCGCGGGCTTTATCAAGCTCAACGCGCTGCGTCTGCGCACCCTCGGCCAGCGCAAGAAGAAGCTGGGGCTGTAATCGCCGGTCTGTTTCGGCGCGGCGGGAGGATTCGTCATGGGATGGGAGCATGTGGGGCCGGACGGAGAAATCTTTACGCCGCATCGCTACCCCAATGGACTCTATCGCGTCGCCGATCCTGCTCTGGGCGAGGTGAAACATCACGCCAAGCATCAGCTTTCGGCCCGGGAAGACCAGATCGAAAGCTATTTGCAGCGCGGTTTCTCTTTGCGCATGAAGGGGGCCGCCGGCGGGAAAGTGGTCCTGATCGCGCCCTCAGAGATCAGGCGGACTTGAACGGTCGAAGGCCTTCTCACACAAAAACGGCTGGGATCGCTCCCAGCCGTTTTGATTCAATGCCGCTTTGTCTCAGCGCGGACCCGGCCCTGGCGGGGGAGGGGCCGCCTGGTTATCACCGGTCAAGAGCGGCGTGATGCGCCGGACGGTGACGCGCCGGTTCACTCGCTCCGGTCCGTCGGTCGGAATCTTCAGATACTGCTCGCCATAACCTTGCGTGACGAGGTTCTCCGCCGGAACGCCGAATTGCTGCGACAGGAGCTCAGCTGCGGACTGGGCGCGCCGGTCCGACAGCGACAGGTTGTCGACATCCGAGCCGACCGCATCGGTGTGGCCCTCGATCAGGAACACCTCCTGCGGGGAGCGCTGGATTGCCCGGTTGAGGCCGTCCGCGATCACCTGCAGCTTCGACGCCTGATCGGGCGAGATCTCCCATGATCCGGTTTCGAAATTGATCGTGTCCAGATCGATGCTCGGCATGCGCTGGCGTATCGACGGGCTGTAACGGATTTCGTCGAGCGAATAGGCGCGGTCGAGACGCTCCACGGGCGGTGCTTCGAGCGTGTCGTAGATCAGCTCGGGCGAGGCGTCGTCCGATTCGACGATGTAGCGGTTCTGCGGAATTCGCAGCACCGGCGGCGGCAGCGCGACGAAGTAGCCGCCAACCGCTCCTGCCACCAGGCCCGCGGCAAGTCCCGCACCAAAGCCGCCGCCTCCGCGCGGCCGGTTGTCGATAATGACGATGTCACGTCCGTCGCGTCCGCGGCGCATGCGGCGGAGCAGGCGGCCGTCCTGGCCGACCTCGTTGATGATCTGCGTGCCGTCCGGGCGCACGATGACGGTGCGCGTGTCGTTGTCGCCAAAGCGCTGGGTCTGCACGTCACGCGCGCCGTAACGGAAGCGATCGACTTCGTTATGGCGGATGAACGACTGGCCGTTCGGATCTTTTACGATCACACGGTCGGGTTCGCGAATAATGGTGCGTCCGTTCTCGACGGTTTCTTGCCGCTGATTGCGGAAGGATTCGAACGAGGCACGGCCGCCGCCGTTTGGTGTGACCGGCAGCGGTGTAGTTGCGGAGGATGTAGGGGCTGGCGGCAGCGGTGCTGCGACCGGCGCGCGCGCGGGTCCGGCAGGGGTGCCCGGCGGCAATCCGGGAGGGGGACCGTGGCGCTCGGAGCGTTGTCCATTGAAGCCAGGTGCACCGGGAACTCCGGGCGCGTTCGGCGCAACGGGGGCGGGTGCATTGGACGCTGGCGGCGCCGGAAGCGGCCGCGCACCGGGCGGCGTCTGCACGGCATTCGGCGTTGAGACAGGCGGAGGCGGCGCAGTGCGATGCGGCGTCACGTCACGGGCCCCCGGCGCGATCGGTTGGGCGCTCTCGGGACGCGGCTGCACTGGCTGCGGAGCGGGCACTGCGGGCCGCTGAAGCTGCTGCTCGTTATGACGTTGCGGCGCGCCGCCGCCGGGGACCGGCGGAAGATTTGTCGCTGGCGGGGTGTGCTGAGGAGCGGCTTCCGGCGGGCGCGGCGGGACAGGTGGGCGTGCCTGTGGCGGCGCGGAGGGGCGCGGAGGCTCAGCGCGAGGCGCGCCGGGCGGCGTCACGGGACGGCCACCGGGGATTTGCGGCGGACCGGGCGGACGGGGAGGCTGTGCCTGCGGCGGACGGGGCGGCTGCGCCCTCGGTACGCCGGGTGGATGAGGCTGTTGCTTGGGCGGCGCGCCTTCAGGAGCTTTCTGTTCGGGCGCGGCTTGGGCAACGACGAACGGCGCGGGCGCCGCATAAGAATATTGCGAAATGGAAAGCGCAGTGGTCGCGAGAAGAATCAATCTGAAGTTTTGACTCAGGGTTTTCATGGATACCTTTTGATGTTCGAACGATGTCCGTCAGCAAAGTTCACAACTCGCATCCGCGAGCGGATGGAGCATTCGGTGATGAGTCGTTATGGGTAAGGCGGGAGTGTGGCAGTAACCGCCGGGGTCTTATTTAAACGAAAAAAACAGGATGACACGGCACGGCACCGAACCGTGTTCATGCAGCGCTTCACGCTGCATTGCAATCGCATGAACTCACAAAAGGCCGCTGACGGGGGAGGGCGGACCGTCAGGTAATTCCGGTCCGCCATCCGGAAATTCGGGCGGAATTTGGCCTGGTAATTCGTCAGGCGGCGACGGCGTACCGGGCTCGCGCATCGGGGCCGGAATATCCGGTCCCGGCTGCGGACGTCCTGGGGGATCTTCGCGCGGGGGCTCGCTCGGCTGAGGCGGCTTCGATGGCGGGACTTCCTGCGGATTGGGAGACATCGTGATATTGACCATCCTTACAACGCCGTCTTGCGATTGTCGCCGATCGCCGGACGATTGCCTGAGACCGCCGCAGCGGCCATCTTGATGTAGCTCACCACGGCGCCGGGAGAATCCCAATACTCTGCCTCCTCGGGCGTCACGTTGAGAACGCGGATGTTGGGGTCGTCCGCGCTGTCCCACCAGGCTTTTGCCGATGTCGAAAATAGTTGCCGGATTTTGGAGCGATCGTTTGACACAACTGCCGTTCCGCTCACGGAAACGTATTTTTGGTCACTTGCGTTGGCGAACGCAAGGTTGACCTGCGGGTGTGCCGCAATCTCTTCATCCTTGTGACGACGTGCGTCTGTGAGAAAGTAAATCCGGTTTTCGTCCGGCGCAACAACGGCTGCCATAGGACGCGCGCGAAGCTTGTCTCCATCACGTGTGACCAGCATCGCAAAGCCGATCTTTTCCATCATATGCCAGGCTTTTTCGGCGTCGGTGTCTGCCATCACTCGTTCTCCCTCTCAGGGCGATTTAACGGGCGGTTCAACAGCATGTTCCCTCCGTCGAGTGTGATATGAGGTTGACGGGTCACGCCGACGAAGATCGAAATGCATCGATCTAGGAGAGGGCAGATGCCATTAGCCTATTGGTGCATTCTGGTTGCAGCAATGCTTCCGATATTCTGGGCGGCGGTGGCGAAATCAGGCGGCGATGTCGATAATCATCGCCCACGCGAATCGACAGCCAACCTTCCGCCGATGTACCGGCGCGCCTATGCCGCCCACTACAATGCCTATGAGAATTTCCCGTTCTTCGCCGCCGCGGTGATCATCGCGGTGACGCAAGGCGCGGCGATCGTGACCGTCAACTGGCTGGCGGTGGCCTACATCGTGCTCCGTTTCGCGCACGGCGTTGCCTACGTCCTGAATTATTGCACCGTGCGATCCGGCATTTTTGGGCTGGCGTTGCTCGCCAACCTCGCAATCTTCCTATTGCCCGCCTTCAAATAACGGGCGTGACTTATGTGCGCACCAGCAGCGTGTTGCTGCGCGTCTTGCCGGTGATGATGTAACCGCGCGCAACCATGTCGGCGATGCAGTCCTGCTGCCAGACGTCGTGCTCCAGATGCTCGATCGCGACGGCGCGCGGCCAGAGCGATTGGGGGGCGTCGCGAAAGAAACTGATCAGGACGCGATCTTCGTATCCCTCGACATCGATCTTCAGGGCATCGACGTGGGTTACGCCGGCGTTTTGCAGAATGGTAAGAAGCTGGTGCGCGGGGACTTTGATTCCGCCTTGCGATTCGCTCACGGAGCTGGCGCCGAGATTGTCGAGATCGGTTTCCAGCGTCAGCGTGCCCTCGCTGTCGCCGGCGGCCGCCGCCACGAGAGTGACGTTGCGGAATTTCGAGGCCGCCTTGTTGAAGGCCAACCGTTCATTCGCGAGAGG
>JAIENY010000040.1 GCA_019750915.1 Xanthobacteraceae bacterium | reverse complement strand
AGTGAGGCGAAGTATAAAATCGATCGCCGTATGGGCCAGAACATCTGGGGCCGCCCGAAGAGCCCCGTCAACAAGCGCGAATACGGCCCCGGCCAGCATGGACAGCGCCGCAAGGGCAAGCTCTCCGACTTCGGCACGCAGCTGCGCGCCAAGCAGAAGCTCAAGGGCTACTACGCCAATATTTCCGAGCGTCAGTTCTATGCGGTGTACGTCGAGGCGACCCGCCTTAAGGGCGACTCGGGTGAAAACCTGATCGGCCTGCTCGAGCGCCGTCTTGATACTGTCGTCTATCGCGCGAAGTTCGTGCCAACGATGTTCGCCGCGCGGCAGTTCATCAACCACGGCCACATCAAGGTGAACGGCAAGCGCGTCAACATCGCCAGCTACAAGGTCAAGATCGGCGACGTGATCGAAGTGAAGGACGCTTCGAAGCAGCTTGCCCTCGTGCTCGAAGCCAACCAGTTGGCCGAACGTGACGTGCCGGACTTCATCGAAGCCGATCACTCCAAGCAAGTCGCGAAGTTCGTCCGCACCCCGAGCCTCTCGGAAGTGCCATTTGCGGTTCAGATGGAGCCGCACCTCATCATCGAATTCTATTCGCGCTAATTTTCGCGCGATTGCTCATACGAAAAAAGGCCGCCTCTCAAGGCGGCCTTTTTGTTGCGATCATCTCCGAATGTATCGCTAGGAAGGCTTGGGCGGAGCCATGGCGATCAGGCGCTCGGCCGCCTCCTGCGCAATCCGTTCGCGTTGAGTCTGAAAGGGCGCGGCCAGTTCGCGGGCCCGTTGCACCGTCTCCGGGAATGCTGTCTCCGGAGATCCAGAAGTAAAGGGCGGCTTCGGATCGTATTCCATGCTGAGCTGCACGCCGCGCACCCGTTCTTCGCCGAACAGCTTCGCAGCCAATGTCATCCCAAAATCGATACCCGAGGTGACGCCCGCTCCGGTGATGCGACTGCCGTCGATCACGACGCGCTCTTTCACCGGCGTCACGCCGAAATAGGACAGTTGATCGATCGACAACCAATGGCAGGTCGCGCGGCATCCCTTCAGCAAGCCTGCCGCCGCAAGGATCAACGATCCGGTACAAACCGATGTGATGTATTGGGCCTCTTCAGCCTGGTTTCGAAGAAATTCGAGGGTTTCGTCGTCGTTCATCAGCTTGGCCTGTCCGGGGCCGCCGGGCACGAACAGGATATCGGCCTGACGGCAGGTCTCGAAAGTCGCATTGGGCAGCAAACGCAGGCCGTTGCCGTCCGTCACCGGATGCAATGTCTTCCACACCAGCTCGATAGTGAGTTCGCGAAACCGGGTCAGTACTTCGAACGGCCCGGTCAGATCGAGCTGTGTCAGTCCCGGATAAAGCAGCATCACGACATGCATGGTCGCGATCTATCTCCCTAATGGATTCTCGAAGGCATCATACACCATTGCCTTCAGATCGGCGTGGATCCGTCCTCGCTCAGACGGCGACTGCATCAACAGAATTACAAACATGTCCTGTTGCCGATCGACCCAGAAATACTCCCCGCCGGCACCGTCCCATTTGAGTTCTCCGGGCGAGCCGGGGGACGAGAACTGCCCCTGTTCCGAGCGGATCGCAAAACCCAAACCGAAACCAAAGCCATCACCTGGGAAATAATAGTCGCCCTTCCGAACCGGGCCTCGGGGAACCACCTGATCCTGGACCATCGCACTGAACGTATCCGGTTTCAGATAGAGCGTCCCATCCAGCGAACCGCCATTAAGGATCATCTGGCAAAACCGCGCTAGATCACCGGTCGTGGACAAAAGCCCACCGCCGCCCGACTGGTATTTTGGCGCGATCTTCGGATCTGGCTCATGCCCGGTGCGGAAGTCGCTATCGCTCGGCAAAGCGTTGGCAATGAGTGGATATTTTGCGGGATCAGCGACGTAATAAGCCGTGTCAGCCATGCCGAGCTGCCCGAACAATCGCGCCTTTTGAAAATCGTAAAGCGACTTGCCCGAAACGACTTCGATGACGCGGCCGAGCACGTCGGTCGAATGGCCGTAGTCCCACACCTCACCGGGCTGCTCAGCGAGCGGAAGCGAAGCAATCTTCTCGGCCAGTTCGGCATTGTCCATACTCGGAGCGAAAAGAGCGGCGTTCGCATACGCCGAACGCACCATGCTCTTTCCGTAGAAGCCGTAGGTGATGCCCGAGGAATGCCGCAACAGATCCCTGATGGTGATCGGCCGATGAACAGGCTCCAAGGTCAGAATCGGCTCGCCATTATCGCTCTTACCTTCGACGCCAACTTTGGCGTTGGCGAACGCGGGGATGTACTGCGCGAGGGGATCGTCGAGATTCATCCGCCCCTCGTCGATCAGCAACATTGCCGAAACGCTTGTGATCGGCTTCGACAACGAGTGCAGTCGAAAGATCGCTTCCGGTCGCATCGGCTCACGGGTCGTCACATCGGTCTTGCCGAACGAACGCGAATAAATCGGAATGGCATGCCGTTGAATCAACAGGTTCGCGCCAGCGATCTTCCCGCTTGCCACCTGCTGGTTGAAATAGGCCGTGATCTTTTCAAGTTTTTGGAAGGAAAGCTGCGCGCTGGGCAAAAGCACGCGCGTGTTTTTTTGCGCAAGCGCACGCCCTGCCACCAGCCAGCAGGCCGACGCTAAAAGCGCCCCGCGTCTCGTTAGTCGCGTCGAACTCACCTCGGCCCGATCCAATAACGGGTCGTCATTCCGGAATCGAAAGGATGTTGCCCGCCTTGGGACGTGCGCAAAGCGGGATCAGCTCAGTTTGCAGCTGCAGCAACGCCCTTGTCGGCGAACAGCTTCTGCAATTCACCCGCCTGGAACATCTCGCGCACGATATCGCAGCCGCCGACGAACTCGCCCTTTACATAGAGCTGCGGAATGGTCGGCCAGCTGGAATAGTCCTTAATGCCGTTACGGAGCTCAAGCGACTCGAGCACGTTCAGGCCCTTATAGGGGATGCCTACGTGGTCGAGGATCTGAACCACCTGTCCCGAAAACCCGCACTGCGGGAACTGTGGCGTGCCCTTCATGAACAGCACGACGTCGTTGGACTTCACTTCATTATCGATGAATTGTTCGATGCTCATATTCTGGTCCTTTGGCGCGGCCTAGCCTGCCGCCTCTTGCATATATGTAGCCGGAATCGACTGTCCATCCAATCACATCACCGATGGCGACGGCGTGCAAACGAGGTTCTGGATTCATTTTTTGACCCGATTTTGACCTCGGTTGCAACCTCACCAGAAACAATTGCTCCCCCTTTTCGTATCGAAAGGGAGTCCCCATCTGGGGGGGACTTTGCCTCGGAACGCAACGTGCCCGGCGTTGTTTTTCCCTCAAACCGGAGATTGATGTGACGAAAGCAGCAAATGCAGCCTCCGGCCTCTCTCCTTCCCAGCCTTCTGCAAGTCTGTCCAAGGCGCTTTTAAGCGCCTATCGCACGGTACGGGACGAGACAGAGCGGCGCGCGGCACCGCTTTCCTCCGAAGACCAGCTTGTTCAATCGATGCCGGACGCGAGTCCTGCCAAGTGGCACCGGGCGCATACCACTTGGTTTTTCGAGCAATTCGTCCTGGGCGAACATGTCCCGGGGTACAAAGTCTTTCACCCCGATTATGCCTTCCTGTTCAACTCCTACTACGTCAGTGCAGGCCCCCGCCACGCTCGGGCGCAACGCGGCCATCTCACTCGGCCGGGGGCCGAAGCTGTAACTGAGTACCGTCGACACGTCGACACGACAATGGAGAAATTTCTCTCCAACGCCAGCGCCACCAAGCTGCGCGAGATCGCTCCGCTGATGGAGGTCGGATTCAATCACGAGCAGCAGCATCAGGAATTGATGCACACCGATATCCTGCACGCCTTCGCACAGAATCCGATTCCTCCGGCCTATGACGACTCCTGGTCTCTTCCGGTCTCACATCGCAACGGCGAGGAATGGGTCGCGCTGACCGAAGGCATCCACACGATCGGCCATCCGAGCGACAGCTTCCATTTTGACAACGAGAAGCCAGCCCACCGCGCGTTGGTCGGCCCGGTGAAGATTGCCCGTAATCTGGTGACCAACGCCGAATGGCTTGCCTTCATGAAGGACGGCGGTTACCGCGCCGCCGCCCTGTGGCTGATGGACGGCTTCGCCACCGCCGCCCGCGAGGAATGGGAGGCTCCAGGGCACTGGCGCAACATCGACGGCCGGTGGCACATCATGACCCTTGCTGGCCTCAAGCCCGTCGATCCGACCGCCCCCGTCTGCCACGTGAGCTATTATGAAGCGGATGCTTACGCCCGATGGTCTGGCAGCCATCTGCCGACCGAAATGGAATGGGAGGTCGCGGCACGTGCCGGTCTTCTGAACGATCCTTACGGCATCGTCTGGCAGTGGACCCGCAGCTCATATGCGCCTTATCCGGGATACCGCGCCATCGAGGGTGCACTCGGCGAGTACAACGGCAAGTTTATGGTAAACCAGTACGTCCTGCGCGGATCTTCGGTCGCGACGCCGGAGGGTCACACGCGTGTCACCTACCGCAACTTCTTCTATCCACACCACCGCTGGCAGTTCACTGGCCTGCGACTCGCAAGCTATTCGATCTGAGACGCTCGCGCCGATCGCCATCCGTCTTCAAGGGAGACACGAATGAACATTTACGTGCCTGCAACGGGCCACCAAATCGACGTCTCGTTTGCGGACGATGTTTTGACAGGACTTACGCGTAAACCGAAGCGTCTGTCGCCTAAGTATTTCTACGACGAGGCCGGATCTCATTTGTTCGAGCAGATCACGTTGCTTCCGGAGTATTATCCGACGCGGACCGAATTGAGGATTTTACGCGAGCGAGGCGCTGACATCTCAGCGCGGATTCCAAAGAACGCGGCGCTGGTGGAGTTCGGCGCCGGGGCGACAACCAAGGTCCGCCTGCTTCTCGAAAGTTGCGAATTCTCAGCCTATGTGCCGGTGGATATCTCGGGCGCTTTCCTTAACGGGCAGGCTGACGCGCTGAGAAGGGATTTCTCGGGCCTCGCTGTGCATCCCGTGATCGCGGATTTCACGGCCCCCTTCGCCCTGCCCGAGGCGGTGAAGGACATGCCAAAGGTCGGATTTTTTCCCGGCTCGACAATCGGCAACTTTGATCCTGCAGAAGCTCATGCCTTCCTGCGCAGCGCGCGCGAGATTCTGGGTGAGAATTCCACAATGATCGTGGGGGTCGATCTGGAAAAGGACGAGAACGTCCTTCGCGCGGCCTATAACGATGCTGCTGGCGTCACGGCTGAGTTCAATCGGAATGTCCTGCTTCGCATCAACCGCGAACTGTGTGCCAACTTCGATGTTCCGGCATTTTCGCACTCGGCCGTCTACAATCGCGAACGGCACCGCATCGAGATGCACCTTGTCAGCCGAAATGCCCAGCAGGTCCGGCTGCTTGACCAAACGATCGGCTTCGATCCCGGCGAGAGCATCCACACCGAGTCGAGCTACAAATACAGTATCGAACGGTTCCGGAGGCTGGCGCTATCGTCGGGTTGGAGCGCGCACGACGTATGGACAGACGACAGCGCGATGTTCTCTGTTCACGCGCTCGTCGCAGCCGCCTGACGCGACCGCTATTCCGGCACCCCGGTCTGCAACGCCAGCGCATGAAGCACGCCACCCATCTGGCCCTTCAGCGACTGGTAGACGATCTGGTGCTGTTGCACGCGCGATTTGCCGCGGAACGATTCGGAGATGACGGTCGCCGCATAGTGATCGCCATCGCCGGCAAGATCCCGGATCGTCACGGTCGCATCCGGGATGGCTGCCTTGATCATGGCTTCTATATCCCGGGCATCCATTGGCATTCCATCGTCTCCTTCATGAACCGCGCGGCTCGTCCTTGAGCACCGACTGATCGATTCTAACGCCCTCTTGATCCAACGTCACGTAGGCATTCGCCGCAGGCGTCCTATATAGGACGTCAACAGGAGCAATCCCATGAAAATTCCAGGTCCCGACCACCCTATCACGATCGAACCAACTCCAGGACGAATCCGCGTCAGCGTCGATGGTGTAGTGGTCGCCGAAACCGAACATGCTCTGACGCTTAGAGAATCGACCTATCCGGCGGTCCAGTACATTCCTCGCGCCGATGCCGACCACAGCCTTCTGAGCGCGACGGACCACAAGACCTATTGTCCCTATAAGGGCGACGCCAGCTATCTGTCGATCAGTGTCGGGGGACGGACGATTGAAAATGCGATCTGGAGCTACGAGCAGCCCCACGATGCGGTCAAACAGATCGCGGGCCATCTTGCGTTTTATTCCAACAAAGTGACCATCGAAGAACTTTCATAACTGCTCAATTGCGGAAATACCGCTCGGCTGTTAAGGCTCGGTCAAACTGAGCCTGTGGGACCATGCCCGGACGCAACGCCGCTCTCGACCGTACACGCACCGCCCTTACAGTGCTGGTTGTGATTCACCATGCGATCATCCCCTACACGTACTATGGGCATCAGGACAGCAAGACCTGGCTTGGCTTCGATGGAATCATCCTCGCCACAGACAGCTTCTTCATGGCGCTGTTCTTTTTTCTCTCGGGACTGTTCGCCTGGCCAAGCCTGAAGCGGAAGTCGGTGGTGAACTTCCTCGACGAACGGGCTTTGCGCCTCGCACTGCCTTTTGCCATTGCGATCGTGTTTCTGATGCCGCTCGCCTATTATGCGATCGAGCTTCGCATGTCGGACATGAGCTTTCACGCTTACTGGATGAAAACCATCACGGCTGGGCCGTGGCAGAGCGGACCGGTATGGTTTGTCTGGGTTTTGCTGACTTTCGACATCATTGCCGCTCTGCTGTTCCTGATTGCGCCAAACTGCCTCGGCCCCATCAACAGGCTGTCGATGATTGCCTTTGAGCGGCCCGCGGTATTTTTTGCGGTCTTTGTTGCCGTCACAATGGCGGCGTACGTACCGATGCGCATGATCTTCGGCGTCAACCATTGGTTCGAGTTTGGTCCGTTCTCTGTTCAGGCCAGCCGCGTGGTGTTCTATGCGGCTTATTTCTTCTTCGGTGCCGGCGTCGGCCTCGCCAACATTGAACAAGGCTTGCTCGGACATAAAGGAATGATGGAGCGCGAATGGTGGCGATGGATCATCGTGACGCTGATGGCCTATCTCATTATCGTCGCGCTGGTCTATTACCGCCGCGGCATCCTGCCCGATCCCAATGTGTTGCCGCAGTGGTGGCAGTACGCTTACGCCTTTGCCTTCCCGCTGTTCAGCGCAGCGATCTGTTTTGCCATTCTGGCCTGGTTCATCCGTTTTGACAGCCCCGGCTGGGGTTTCCTTGATCTGATGCAGCCTTCGGCCTACGGCATCTTCCTGATCCACTATGTACCGGTCCTTTGGATCCAGTACTGGCTGAGCGATGCCGACCTGTCGGCGTTTTCCAAAGCCGGCATCTCGTTCGTGTTTGCCCTGGGCGCGAGTTGGCTCATCACGGCGGCGCTGCTCCGCGTGCCGGGCGCAAAGCGGGTGCTCTGAACATGATGCTAATCTCGGGACAGCGTTGAAACACGAGCCTACACCGCATCACAACGGCGATATTGCCGCGTTCAGCCGTTCCAGAAGCTTCGTAACGCTCCTCGTCGTCGTCTATCACGCTGCCAGCAATTACATCTATTTCGGCAATGGCGACCACCAGCGCTGGATCGGTTTCGATATCGTCGTTTTGTTCGCCGACAGCTTTTTCATGCCGTTGATGTTTTTCATCTCCGGCCTCTTCGTTTTTTCGAGTCTCACACACAGGGGACCGACCACTTACCTGCGCGATCGGCTATGGCGCCTCGGCATCCCTTTTTTGATCTCCATCTTCATTCTGATGCCGATCGCCTACTATCCGTCCTTTCTCATCTACCATTGGCCCGGTACCACCGATTTCAGTTTCATCCATTTCTGGGAACGCACATTGACGGTAGGTCCGTGGCCAAGCGGACCGTCATGGTTCTTATGGGTCTTGATCGTGTTTGACCTGCTCGCAGTTATTGTCTGGTCAACCGCACGCGCATCGCTACAATCCCTTGGAAGCTTGATCGCGAAGGAAGGCACACGGCCTGCATCGGTCTTTGCGGGCATTCTCATCATAACCCTTCTCGCCTACATGCCCTTTGCGCTGCTGTTCGGGCGGGATCAATGGTTTGCCGCCGGTCCGATCTCGATCCAGGCCAGTCGCATCGGCCTGTATGCGACCTGCTTCCTGCTTGGAACGGCGGCCGGCAGTGTCCCGTTTACAGACGGCGTGCTTGCGGAACGAGGCGCCGTAGCGAGAGGCTGGCCCGCCTGGGTGTGCATCGCCGCGCTGGCATTTGTCGCCTTGGCGGTTTTGAGCATTGGCGAGTCAGGCGGCTACGCACTTCGCTGCGACATGTCACAGCAAGCGGTGTTGAAGGCCATCGTCTTCAGCGTTTTCAGCGCCTCAACAGGCATCGCGACTCTGGGCGTCGCGCTGCGATTCGCCAACAATAACTGGGCGTTCTGGAGATTCCTGGATGCGATGAATCCGGTTGCCTACGGCATCTTCCTGACGCACTTTATCTTCATCATCTGGCTGCAATATGTGGTCTACACATCGCAGATGCCGGCGACCTTTAAATTTGTCGTCGTCTTTTTGGGTGCTCTGTCAGGAGGATGGATCGTCACACGAGTGCTACGATCCATTCCTGCAGTCTCGCGGATGATCTGAATCAGGCCCGGAAATCAGACCCGGGTATTAGCAGCACGAAACCCGGCGGCTACGAAGTGCAGTTATGAAGTCTTGCCGTTCATGTAATCGGGCAGCCAGCTCTCATGCATATTCTTGAGCTTGGCGATCGACACCGGCGTCTCGCCTTCAACTGCGATATCATGTCCGCCAGTCTTACCGATGACGTGGCACGGCACACCCACCGCTTTCAGCTTGCTCAGAACCGTAAGTAGATGTGTCTCGGGCACGGTCACGACGTAACGTGCCTGATCCTCGCCGAACCACCATGCATGCGGAACGGTTTCGCCGGGCGGCGCATCGAGAATGGCGCCGATGCTGCTGGCCATCGCCATCTCGGCGAGCGCGACGAGCAAGCCGCCGTCGGAAACGTCATGCACAGCGCTCGCCGTGCCGCCCTTGATCATGCCGCGCACCACGTCGCCGTTGCGCCGTTCGATGGTGAGATCGACCGGCGGCGGCGCGCCCTCTTCGCGGCCGCAAATGTCACGCAGATAGACCGATTGGCCGAGCCAGCCCTGCGTGTCTCCGATTAAAAGGATCGCCTCGTCGGCGGCCTTGAAGGCGAGAGTCGCGGATTTGGTGAAATCATCCAGCAATCCGACGCCCCCGATCGATGGGGTCGGCAGAATTCCGCGACCGTTGGTCTCGTTGTAGAGCGAAACGTTGCCGGACACGACCGGGAAGTCGAGCGCCCGGCATGCCTCGGAAATTCCCTTCAGGCAGCCGACAAACTGTCCCATGATCTCAGGCCGCTCGGGATTGCCGAAGTTGAGATTGTCGGTGATTGCCAGCGGTTTGCCACCCACCGCGGTGATATTGCGCCAGGCTTCCGCCACCGCCTGCTTGCCGCCCTCGAACGGATCAGCCTCGCAATAGCGCGGCGTGACATCAACGGTGAGCGCCAAGCCCTTTGGACCGTCCTGCACCCGCACCACCGCAGCATCGCCACCGGGACGCTGAAGCGTATTACCTCCGATGACGTGATCGTATTGCTCCCATACCCACCTCTTCGAGCAAAGGTCGGGCGCCGCGAGAAGCTTCGTCAGCGCCTGCGGGATCGACAATGACGGCGTCACGTCGCGCGCGTGGATGACCGGCAGCGCCGGGGATGGAACGTGAGGCCGATCGTAAAGCGGCGCTTCGTCGCCCAGTTCCTTGATCGGCAGATCGGCCATGACGTGGCCACCATGCTTGACGACAAAGCGCTTGGACGGTGTGGTGTGCCCGACGACAGCAAAGTCGAGGCCCCACTTCTTGAAGATCGCCTCGGCTTCCTTTTCCTTCTCGGGCTTCAGCACCATGAGCATACGCTCCTGGCTTTCCGAGAGCATCATTTCGTAGGCACTCATGCCGGTCTCGCGGGTCGGCACGCGGTCGAGATCGAGATCGACGCCAAGGTCGCCCTTTGCGCCCATTTCCACCGCCGAGCACGTCAGGCCCGCCGCGCCCATGTCCTGGATCGCGATAACGCAATCCTTTGCCATGATTTCGAGACAGGCCTCCAACAACAACTTCTCGGCGAAAGGATCGCCGACCTGAACCGTCGGCCGCTTCTCCTCACTGGAATCGTCGAACTCGGCGGAAGCCATGGTCGCACCGTGAATGCCGTCGCGCCCAGTCTTGGAGCCGAGATAAACAATCGGCATGTTCACGCCGCTTGCCGCCGCGTAGAAAATTTTATCGCTTTCCGCGAGTCCGACCGCCATCGCATTGACGAGAATGTTGCCGTCATAACGGGTGTGGAAACGCATCTGGCCGCCCACCGTCGGTACGCCGAACGAATTGCCGTAGCCGCCAACGCCCGCGACCACGCCGGAAACCAGATGACGTGTCTTCGGGTGTTTCGGATCGCCGAAACTCAAGGCATTGAGGCAGGCTATCGGCCGTGCGCCCATCGTGAAAACGTCGCGCAGGATGCCGCCCACGCCGGTCGTCGCGCCCTGATAGGGCTCGATGTAGCTCGGATGGTTATGGCTCTCCATCTTGAAGACCACGGCCAGCCCGCCGCCGATATCGATCACGCCGGCGTTTTCGCCCGGTCCCTGGATCACCCACGGCGCCTTCGTCGGCAGGCCACGGAGATGGACGCGTGAGGACTTATACGAACAGTGCTCGTTCCACATCGCCGAAAAAATGCCGAGCTCGGTGAAGGTCGGCGTGCGGCCGATCAGCTTGAGGATGCGTTCATACTCGTCCGGCTTCAAACCATGAGCTGCAACGAGTTCGGGGGTGATGGCGGGTTCGTTTGAAATCATAGGCTCGCATATGTTTGTGAGGCCTCCTCTTTAAGGAGATCGGCGAGAGACCGCAAAGGGCATTCGTCTTCCGCTTTACGGACAATCAACCAAACCGGGGACATGCCCCAAAGCCTCCGGGAATGACCGGATACCGCTGAAGCAGCGAGTCAGGTACGCGCCTGATATAGGGGTGAAAATCAAATACTTCCACTCCCACCTTGCGTTTTCTCTTTGAATTCACTGCGAAATTTCAACGCGAGCGGTTCTCGCCCAAATCCCAAGGCCGAAACATGACATCTCCTGATTCTCTATCTGCGCGCCTCGCCTTCATCGGTATGGACAGCGCATCCCGAGCCCTGCTGCGCGAGATTCGTCCCGAGGCGATGAAAGCCCTGCCCGGCGTGCTGAACGATTTCTACGGCGCCCTCGCCAAGTTTCCCGAGATGCAGAAGATGTTCCCCAAGCCCGAGATCATTGCGCATGCCCAGGCCGCGCAGCTCGCCCACTGGGACATCATCCTGTCAGCCAATTTCGACGAGACCTACGTCCGCTCCGTCACCCGGATCGGAGAAACCCATCATCGGCTTGGACTGGAGCCGCGCTGGTACATCGGGGGCTACAAACGGATCGTCAGCGGCATGATCTGCCACATCGAAACATCGATGACGTCCCGTTTCGCGGGCCAATCACTCTACATAAAGAAAGCCGCCATCATCGACGCCATTGTCGGGGCCGCTATGCTTGACATGGATTTTGCGATTTCGGTGTATCTCGATGCTGGCAAACGCGAGAAATACGATGCGCTTGAACAACTGGCGAGCCAGTTTGAACAGAGCGTCGCGCAGATTGTGCAACGTGTCAGCACGATGACGGAAAGCCTGCGGACTTCCGCCGATACTCTCAGGACGACCGCCGACGAAACAAGCAGCCTCTCAACATCCGCCGCTGCGGCCTCTGAGGAAGCTTCCGCGAGCGTCCAGTCGGTCGCATCGGGCGCCGAGGAAATGGCTTCGTCGGTCGCTGAAATTTCGCGGCAGGTCCAGGAATCGCTGCGCATCGCGACCGACGCCGTCAAGCAAGCGGACAGTACCAACAAACGCATCGACGAACTCAACACGGCTGCCGGCCGCATCGGCGATGTCATCAAGATGATTAGTGATATCGCAGAGCAGACCAACCTTCTTGCACTAAACGCGACCATTGAAGCGGCGCGTGCCGGCGAGGCGGGCAAAGGCTTCGCAGTTGTAGCGCAAGAGGTCAAAGCCCTCGCCTCACAGACCGCCAAGGCGACTGAGGAAATCACCGTCCAGATCGGCGGCATGCAAAGCTCAACCTGCGAAACCGTCACGGCAATTTCCGAGATCGGCGCGACCATCGGCGCCATTTCCAAGATCGCGAATGCCATTTCGGAAGCGGTGGATCAGCAAAATTCAGCCACCCGTGAAATCGCACAGAACATCAACATGGCAGCCGTGGGCTCCTCGGAGGTTTCCGCAAATATCGGGCGCGTCAATCAAGGCGCCGAACTCACTGGCCATGCAGCGACCGAGGTTCACAGCTCCGCCCAATCACTCTCGGCAGAAAACCAGCAGCTGCGCATGGAAGTCGAGAAATTCCTGACGACGCTTCGTAAAGCCTGAAATACAGGTAAGCGACACGAACATGTCGACATCGCGCGTGTCAGCGAAGGCGCTCAGGGCAGATCTTGCCGCGGCCGAGGTGCACAGGTCGGCGCTGTCATTGTCACGCGAGAACCAGCGGCTGCAAAGCGTAGTCGCGCAGTTCCTCAAGACGCTGCGCTCGGCCTGAGGCTCAGTGAGGCTCAGGCCGTTTCCAGATGCGCGACGAGGCCGGCAAAGAGGCCTCGTCCGTCCGTGCATCCCATGATGTCTTCGACATGGTTTTCGGGATGCGGCATCATCCCGAGCACATTGCCTTTTTCACTGACGATACCGGCGATCGACGCGGCCGCTCCGTTGATATTGTGAAGGTCTCCGACCTCCCCATTCACCGAGCAGTAGCGGTATAGCACCCGGCCGTCGCCTTCGAGACGCTTCAGCGTCTCCTGGTCCGCGGTGTAATTGCCTTCGCCGTGCGCCACCGGCACCCGGATCACCTGCCCTGCATTATAGCCTCGCGTGAACGGCGTGTCCGATCGCTCCACCCGCAGATGCACGTCGCGGCAAATGAACTTCAGCCGGTCGTTTCGCATCAAAATGCCGGGCAGCAGGCCCGACTCGCACAGAATCTGGAAGCCGTTGCAGACACCCAGGACAAAGCCACCCTTCGCGGCATGTGCGCGAACCGCATCCATGATTGGCGCACGCGCGGCAATCGCCCCGCAGCGCAGGTAATCCCCGTAGGAAAAACCACCGGGGACCACCACAAGATCAGTCCCAGCAGGCAGAGCCGTGTCGGTATGCCAGACCATCGCGGGTTCGTGCCCCGATGCGAGCTCCAGCGCCCGCGCCATGTCGCGTTCGCGGTTGATCCCGGGAAAAACCAGAATTGCAGCTTTCATTTTGGTTCCAACTAAAGTCGGCAGCGCCTTCACATGTTGTTCATGGCTTACCCACTTGAGGCACAACTTTCCAGTGCTAGCTTGCCGCCGCAGCGTTGCAAAAGCGCTGGATCAACAACAAGCCGGGATGGGAAACATGAATGACGATCGCAGGACGTTCTTGAAATCGACCGCCGCCGGAGTTATCGCGGGCGGCATTCTCGCAGGCAAGGCGGGCGAAGCACTCGCTCAGGACAAGACGCCGGCTGCGGCGGCAAAGGGGTCCAACCAAATGACACCCGCCCCCAAGAACATGACTTTCACGATGCTGGACGGCCCGGACGGGCTGTCCCTTGGCGTTCGGACCGATAAGGGCATCGTTGATGTCGGCGCGGCCGCCGCCGCGTTCAAAATCGATGCGCCCACGACAACCGACGACATCATCAGCGGCGACTATGACGCCGCAGCCCTGAAGACCGCGGTCGACAAGGCCACGGCGGCTGGCGGCAAGTATCTCGTTGCCGAGAACGCAGCCAAGTTCGGTCCGGTCGTCACCGCTCCCAGCAAGATCATTTGCGTCGGCCTGAATTACCGCTCGCACGCCAACGAGGCGGCGATGAAAATTCCTTTCGAACCGATCCTGTTCAACAAGTACAATTCGGCGCTGAACGCCCATAACGGCACCATCGCCGTATCAAAGGAAGCAGGTCATCAGTTCGACTACGAGACTGAACTTGTGGCCATCATCGGCAAGGAAGCCCGCAATGTCAGCGAAGCAGACGCGCTGAAATACGTGTTTGGATACACTGTCGGCCACGACTTCTCCGAGCGTGACCAGCAACTGCGTGACGGCCAGTGGATGCTCGGCAAAACCGGCGACGGCTGGGGCCCGATCGGTCCATGGCTCGTCACCGCCGATCAGATCGACCCGGACAATCTCAACCTCAAGACCCTGGTCAACGGCGAGCAGCGCCAGAACGCCAACACCAAGGACATGATCTTCAGCACAGCGAAGATCGTGGCATTTGCGTCAAAGTACATGACGCTGGAGCCCGGAGACGTGATCTTCACCGGCACACCAGAGGGCGTGATCCTCGGCTACCCGAAGGACAAGCAGGTCTGGCTCAAGGCCGGTGACAAAATCGTCTCATCAATCGACAAGATTGGCGAGTTGCACTTCACGCTGACCTGAGTCCACCCCACAGACAAAAACACCGGCCGTAATGGCCGGTGTTTTTCGTATTCAAGAAGATGCTTCAGACAATCTCGACTCGGTAATTCTCAATCACCGTGTTGGCGAGAAGTTTGTCGGCGGCGGCTTTCAAGGCTGCCTCCGCCTTTGCCTTGTCGGCCCCAGCCAGTTCGATGTCGAACACTTTGCCTTGGCGCACGCTGGCGATGCCATCAACACCAAGCGATTTAAGAGCACCCTCGATCGCCTTGCCCTGCGGATCGAGGATGCCGTTCTTTAAAGTGACCGTGACGCGCGCCTTCATCACGTCAGCTCTTCACCAGCACCGGGCCGGTGCCTGCCGGACGCTCATTCTCGATCAGGATGCCGAGACGCTTGGCGACTTCGGTGTAAGCCTCGAGCAAACCGCCAAGATCGCGGCGGAAACGGTCCTTGTCGAGCTTCTCGTTCGATTTGATGTCCCACAACCGGCAAGAATCCGGAGAAATCTCGTCGGCGACGATGATCCGCATCATCTCGTTTTCGAACAGACGGCCGCACTCCATCTTGAAATCGACCAAACGGATGCCGATGCCGAGAAACAGGCCGGAGAGAAAATCATTGACGCGGATCGCCAGCGCCATGATGTCGTCGATTTCCTGCGGGGTCGCCCAGCCGAACGCCGTGATGTGTTCTTCGGAGACCATCGGATCACCGAGCTGGTCGTTCTTGTAATAGAACTCGATGATCGAGCGCGGCAGTTGCGTGCCTTCCTCGATTCCGAGGCGCTGTGAGAGGGAACCGGCCGCGACGTTGCGCACCACCACCTCAAGCGGAACGATCTCGACCTCGCGAATCAGTTGCTCGCGCATGTTGAGACGCTTGATGAAATGCGTCGGCACACCGATGTCGTTCAGATGCTGGAAGATGTATTCCGAGATCCGGTTGTTGAGGACACCCTTGCCCTCAATGATCTGGTGTTTCTTGGCATTGAACGCGGTGGCGTCGTCCTTGAAATGCTGGATCAGGGTGCCGGGCTCGGGTCCTTCATACAGAACCTTGCCCTTGCCTTCGTAAATGCGACGCCGACGGCTCATAGGGATGTACCGAGTGTTGTTGAAATCCATATAGCGGGGTGCTCCGAGGTGTTTTACGCGCGACTCGCGGCGGAGCTGCCGCGAAGTCCTTGATCGCAGAAAACAAACCGCGAACTGGACTCAGTGGCACCGTAGCCGATCGGTCCCCCTGTTACAACGCAGACAGGGGTCTTTTTGGGGGGTTTTACCGTCTTGTTTGCCCGTCTCCTGCGACCATTTACAAGGTTGCAGACAAAGCTCTGGAACCTTATCGGGACGATGCCGGCTATCGGCAACTTTAACACTTAAAGGTGGATATATGAGCTCTTTTGACCGGCGCGAGGAAGGCTTCGAGAAGAAATTCGCCCTCGATGAGGAACTCCGTTTCAAGGCCGAAGCCCGCCGTAACAGGCTCCTGGGGCTGTGGGCTGCGGAAAAGCTCAGCCTGACCGGGGACGACGCGACATCCTATGCAAAAGATGTTGTCGCCGCCGATTTTGAGGAGAGCGGCGATGCGGACGTGTTGCGCAAGGTCGCGGCCGATCTTTCCGGCAAAGGCGTTACGGAGCAGCAGATCCGGGTCAAAATGGACGAACTCATGGCCACGGCCGTCCTGCAGGTGAAGGCGGGCGAGTAAACGCCTCAACTGCCCGTAGCTCCGGCCGAGCCTTCAGAACAGGTCGGCCGCGAGCCGGTCCAATGCGACCTCCAGATCGGTTTCGATGTCAGACGCCGCGAGAGCGTGAACGCGATAGCCGCGTTCACGCAGCCACGCAGCCCGCGTATCTCGTTCGCGCCTCACAGCATCGCTTTCGTCATTGTGAACGATCTCGATGGCGATGCGCCGGGGGAAAGACACAAAATCCGGAATATGACGGCCGACCGGCGTCTGCCGCTTGAACTGGGCGGCGAAACGCCGATCCTTGGTCAGGGCTTGCCACAAGATCCGCTCGGCATCGGTCGGATTGCGCCGCAATAGCCGCGCCAGCCCCCTGACCGAACTGCCTTTGGATGACCCTTCCGGCGCGCCCTGCTCCGCCAGCAGGGCGCGAAGCTTTGTCGCCTGGGTACCGTCCAATACGCCGCCCTTGGCCGGTCCTTTGCGGCCTTCTGCAATCGCCATCACGACTCCATGGAGTGTGTGAATGTCCTGCTTGCTCGGTTCCATGCGGTTGAAGATGTTGCGCAGGTTGACCAGCATGACTTCCCGCTTTTCGGGAGGACGCAGGAACTCGACCCTATCGAGCTCGGTGACGAGATTGTCGAAGAACGCCTGCATCTGGTGCTGCGAAGCCCGCTCGGACCGTTCGGGCATCCCAAACGGCAATCCGCCGCCGGTCGCTAGCTTGAACCATTCGTACCCCATTAAAAGCACCGCCTGCGCCAGATTGAGCGAGGCAAACGCCGGATTGACCGGAAAAGTGATAATGCGGTCGGCGAGCGCGACTTCCTCGTTCAGAAGCCCTGCGCGTTCGCGTCCGAACAAAATCGCGGTGGTGCCTTGTTTCGCAACCTCGGCGACGATTTCCTGCGCCGCCTGTGCGGGACCAAGCACCGGCTTGGCCTGATCGTGCGCACGCGCGGTAGTGGCGAACAGCAGCGAGCAGTCCGCAACCGCGGCCTCGACGGTGTCGAACAATTCGACCCTGGAAAGAATATGGTCTGCACCCGCTGCCGCACGTTGGGCAGCGATATTCGGCCAGCCGTCGCGCGGCTTGACCAGCCGCATCCGCATCAGCCCGAAATTGCCCATCGCACGGGCCGCCATGCCGATGTTCTCACCCAGCTGCGGCTCGGCCAGAATGATGATCGGCCCCGCCAACTCAATACTGGCCTTGGTTTTATCGGTCCCGGACAATTGCGCCTTATGTCGGTTATGTGTTGCGTGCTGCGTAATGCCAGCGAAACCCAGCCGGTCAAGCTATTTCTGCAGATGATGGCCAAACCCGCGATCCGTTGGCTCGCATTCCAGGCGCCTGTGTGATCGCAGGAAGGCAATCTGCACGTTGTCAGGCATCGTGCAGCGGGAATCCAGCGTCTTGGACTATACCGACGGGCTAACCTTCGGTTTGGCCGTCGCTAGACTTTTATGCGCTTCGTTCATCACCAAAGCCCCGCCCGGACCGTTCACCTCATCGTGGAAGACCTGAACGCCGTTGATGGTCTTCTTAGGAAGCCCATTGATGGCACAAGGATCCTGAATCAAGCGCTGAGGTTCTCGATTCAAGAACTGAAGATATTGAATCAACTCGTGAAGTTTTAGAATCGGAAGCTGAACGTTCTGAATCAAGACGCTAGCGCGTTGATTCAGCAGCTTAAGAAACTGATTCAAGTCCTGAAGAAACCGAATCAGGGGCCACGAAACCGACGTCGGTCGCATGGATCGCGATAAATTTCATATTTAATATCAATACGTTACTTAATTCTTTGAATCGCGGGGCTCAGCCTGGAAAAATTCGGCTCGAGCCGTTGTCGGCTCTCTTTCCATTTCTTGAGGGCTCTACTGCTTTGGGCTGTCTTTTCGTCGCCCCCGGCGCGGTGCTATAGCCCAGCGACCACCCTCCCCGCCGGTAGTTCTCATTTTCGGAAGGCACGATCCGTCATGGCCAAAATCAAGGTGACCAACCCCGTTGTCGAACTCGACGGCGACGAGATGACCCGCATCATCTGGCAGTACATCAAAGACAAGCTGATCAACCCCTTCCTCGACGTCGATCTCCAGTATTACGACCTCGGGATCGAGCACCGCGACGCCACCAACGATCAGGTCACCATCGACGCAGCCCACGCCATCAAGAAGGTCGGCGTCGGCGTGAAGTGCGCGACCATCACCCCTGACGAAGCGCGCGTTAAGGAATTTAATCTTAAGGAAATGTGGAAGTCGCCGAACGGCACAATCCGCAACATCCTCGGCGGCGTGATCTTCCGCGAGCCGATCATCTGCAAGAACGTGCCGCGCCTTGTCCCGGGCTGGACCAAGCCGATCATCATCGGCCGCCATGCTTACGGCGACCAGTACCGCGCCACCGACTTCAAATTCCCCGGCAAGGGCGTGCTGACGATGAAATTCGTTGGCGAGGACGGCACCGTGATCGAAAAAGAGGTGTTCAAGACACCAAGCGCCGGCATCGCGATGGGAATGTACAACCTCGACGACTCCATCCGGGATTTCGCCCGCGCCTCTTTGAACTATGGCCTGTCGCGCGGATATCCGGTGTACCTCTCCACCAAGAATACTATCCTCAAGGTCTATGACGGCCGCTTCAAAGACATTTTCCAGGAACTCTACGACAGCGAGTTCAAGAAGGATTTCGAGACCAAGGGCATCACTTACGAGCATCGCCTGATCGACGATATGGTCGCTTCGGCGCTCAAGTGGTCCGGCGGTTATGTCTGGGCCTGCAAGAACTACGACGGCGACGTGCAGTCCGACACCGTGGCTCAGGGCTACGGTTCGCTCGGCCTGATGACCTCGGTCCTGCTGACGCCGGATGGCAAGACCGTGGAAGCCGAAGCCGCCCACGGCACCGTGACCCGTCATTATCGCGAGCATCAGAAAGGCAAGGAAACCTCCACCAACTCGATCGCCTCGATCTTCGCCTGGACGCAGGGGCTTGCGCACCGGGCCAAGCTCGACAACAATGCCGAACTGGCGAAATTCGCCCAGACTCTCGAAAAGGTCTGCGTCGATACGGTGGAATCCGGCTTCATGACCAAGGATCTGGCACTCCTCGCTGGCCCCGATCAGAAGTGGCTATCGACCACCGGCTTCCTCGACAAGGTCGCGGATAACCTCACCAGGACAATGGCCGCCTGACATGACCAACCTCCCGCAAGCCATTGAAGAACCTGGTGAAAATGTCGTTCTGACAGTCCACGCTCAGGGCGCTCAGGTCTACGAGGCAAAGGCGGACGAAACCGGCAAACTGGCGTGGGTTCTGCGCGAACCCACAGCCACTTTGCTGCTGGACGGCAAAACCATCGGCCGTCACTACGCAGGCCCGAATTGGGAATTGGCCGATGGCAGCGCCATTGTCGGCAAAGCCGTCGCCAACGCGCCGGGCACCACGGACAAGGACATTCCGTGGCTCAAGATCGAAGTGGTGTCAGAGCGCGGCAATGGGCGGCTGACGGGCATTACCACAGTGCAGCGTATCAACACCAAGGGCGGCAAGCCTGAAGTACCGTGCACCAGGGCCGGCGACTTTCTGAGCGTCGCCTATTCGACCGACTACGTGTTTTTGAAGAAGGCGTGAGCCGCGTCTGCAAGGCGCCTTCAGAATAATGAAAGGGACGCGGATCGATCCGCGTCCCTTTTTCATCCGTGAAGGGCCGATGGCGGAAACGCCTGCGAGCGGCCTATTTCTTCTTTTTTGCGGTCTTTTTCTTGGACTTGGTAAGCGCGGCTTCGATGTCTTTGCGCATCGGACCGACCTTTTTGGCGGCCTTGATGACCGCTTCTTTACTCACGCCCATCTTCTTGGCCTCATAGGCCACTTCATATTTCTCTTTCGTGCTGACACGGGCACGATCCGCCTTGCCTGTCTTCTTCTTACTGTCCGCCATGTTCACCTCCGCGAGTGGGCGCACGCGGAGAGCCTAGCATGATCCGGCAAGAGGCCAATGGCGTCGTGCGGCTTATGCGCCGATCGCGGCCTCGATAGCCTTCAAAGCGACATCCGCCTTCGAGCCATCCGGCCCTCCAGCCTGCGCCATGTCAGGGCGGCCGCCGCCGCCCTTACCGCCCAGAGCCTCCGACGCCACACGGACGAGATCGACCGCACTGAAACGCGATGTGAGGTCCGGCGTCACGCCGACAACGACGCCGGCCTTGCCATCCTCGGTAACACCGATAATGGCGACAATGCCTTGACCAACCTTCTTTTTTCCGTCGTCGGCAAGGCTCTTGAGATCCTTCATCTCGATGCCCTGCACCGCGCGGCCGAAGAATTTTACATCAGCAATCGTGCGGATGTCTTCGCCGCTGCCGCTTGCGCCGGCCGACGCACCGCCGCCCATTGCAAGCTTCTTTCGCGCATCCGACAGGTCACGCTCGAGCCGCTTGCGTTCCTCGACCAGCGAGGCGATGCGGGCGGGCATATCGTCAAGTGTAGTTTTCAACTCTGCCGCAGCGGTTTTTGCGATCTGGAGGTTGTTGTTGGCCGCGTGGCGCGCGGCATGGCCTGTCAAGGCCTCGACACGGCGCACGCCCGACGCCACCGCGCTCTCGCCGGTGATCGAAATAATTCCGATGTCGCCGGTGCGTTTCACATGCGTGCCACCGCACAGTTCGACCGACCAGCCCAGCGTGTTGCCCGAGCCCTTGCCCATCGATACCACGCGCACCTCATCACCGTATTTCTCGCCGAACAGCGCGCGTGCACCGGATGAGCGCGCATCTTCGATGCCCATCGAGCGGGTCGTGACCTCTGAGTTCTCCAGCACGATGTCGTTGGCGATGTCCTCGATGCGACGCAATTCGTCCGGCGTGATCGGCTTGGTATGCGCGAAGTCAAAGCGCAGGCGTTCCTGCGAGACGAGCGAACCGCGTTGGGCGATATGATCGCCAAGTACCTGTCGCAGCGCCTCGTGCAACAGATGAGTCGCCGAGTGATTGGCGCGGATCGCCGTCCGGCGCGAATGATCGACTTCCAACTGAAGCGCCGCGCCCATCTTCAGCGTGCCCGCCTCCAGCGTGCCGAGATGCACGAACAGATCGCCGGCCTTCTTCTGCGTGTCGGTGACGCGGAAGCGAACACCGCCCTCGCCGGTCAAAACGCCGGTGTCGCCGACCTGACCACCGGATTCACCGTAAAATGGCGTCTGGTTGAGAACCACGGCGCCGCCCTGTCCGGCCTTCAACGCTTCGACGCCAGCGCCATCTACGACCAGTGCGGTCACCACGCCTTCGGCAATTTCAGTGTCGTAGCCAAGGAATTCGGTTGCGCCGAGCTTCTCGCGCAGTGGAAACCACACAGCCTCCGCCGCGGAATCGCCCGAACCCGCCCATGACGCGCGGGCCTTGGCCTTCTGCCGCTCCATCGCATCGGTGAAAGACGCGAGATCGACGCCGATGCCGCGATTGCGCAGCGCATCCTGAGTAAGGTCGAGCGGAAAACCGTAAGTGTCGTAAAGCGTGAACGCGGTTTCGCCGTCGAACATGTCACCCTTGTGCAGCGAGGCGCTCTTCTCGTCGAGAATCGTCAGTCCGCGCTCAAGCGTCTTGCGAAAACGGGTTTCCTCGAGCTTTAGCGTTTCCTCGATGAGACTCTCCGCGCGCACCAGTTCGGGATAGGCCTGGCCCATCTCACGCACCAGCGCCCAGACCAGGCGGTACATCAGCGGATCCTTTGCGCCGAGAAGCTGCGCATGGCGCATGGCGCGGCGCATGATCCGGCGCAGCACGTAACCGCGCCCCTCGTTCGAGGGCAGCACACCGTCCGCAATCAGGAAGGCAGACGCGCGCAAATGATCAGCGATCACCCGCAGCGACGGCGCCATCGGCCCCTGGGGGTCGGCTCCTGTCAACTCGGAGATTGCGCGGATCAGCGCGACGAACAGATCGATATCGTAATTGTTGTGCTTGCCCTGGAGCACGGCGGCGATGCGCTCCAATCCCATACCAGTGTCGATCGACGGACGCGGCAGCGGATTGCGCGTGCCGGGCTCAACCTGATCGAACTGCATGAACACGAGATTCCAGATTTCGATGAAGCGGTCACCCTCGGCCTCCGCCGATCCAGGAGGCCCACCCCAGACCTTGTCGCCATGATCGTAGAAAATCTCCGAACACGGACCGCAGGGGCCGGTGTCGCCCATCTGCCAGAAGTTGTCTGAGCCTGCGATCCGAATGATACGCGACTCAGGAAGCCCCGCGATCTTCTTCCAAAGACCGAATGCCTCATCGTCGTCGATGTAGACGGTCGCCGTCAGCTTGTCCTTCGACAGGCCAAATTCCTTGGTGACAAGATTCCAGGCAAGCTCGATCGCCCGTTCCTTGAAGTAATCGCCAAACGAAAAGTTGCCGAGCATCTCGAAGAAGGTGTGATGCCGCGCGGTGTAGCCGACATTGTCCAGATCGTTGTGCTTGCCGCCGGCGCGGACACACTTTTGGGATGTTGTGGCACGCTGGTAAGGGCGCTTTTCAAGGCCGGTGAAAACGTTCTTGAACTGCACCATCCCGGCATTGGTGAACATCAGGGTCGGATCGTTGCGCGGAACAAGCGGCGAGGACGGAACAATATCGTGACCGTTTTTCGCGAAAAAATTAAGAAAACCCGACCTGATCTCGTTAACGCCGCTCATATCCGTCCAATCAAACCCGAATCCATCGCGCGACCATGCCGCGCGGGGTGTTATTTTGCCACGCCGCTTTTAGACGGGGGATGTATGCCTTGTCCAGAAACCGGCCAAATGTCGGCAAAATGTCATCCCTAATGGTGTATGTAGGTCGGGTTACCCGCGTTGACAGTGCTGGAATCCCATGTTTTGCTTTGCGTGCTGACGACCTCGCGTCGGGAGAGATCGGCCACTCCATGGTGATTTAGGGAGAGGGTCGGCGCCGAAGGAGCAACCGCCCCGGAAACTCTCAGGCAAACGGACCGCGCGAGGACTGCAATCTGGAAAGAGATACGGCTGGACAATCCAGCGCGGTATCCGCCGACGGGATAATACTCTCAGGCACAGCGACAGGTGGGGCTCGGAAAGTCCGCGGAATATGGATTCCGTCGGACTGTCAGGAGCCCTGTGATGCTGGATACCCCATCTTCCGCAAAGTCCTCCGAGCTGAAGCGCGTCCCGCTGCACGAACTGCATGTAGCCTGCGGCGGCAAAATCGTTCCGTTCGCGGGCTATGAAATGCCGGTGCAGTACGCCGCGGGTGTCCTGAAGGAGCACCTTCACACCCGCACGGCCGCCGGGTTGTTTGATGTCTCGCATATGGGCCAGCTCATGCTGCGGCCGAAGTCCGGTCGCGTCGAGGATGCCGCGAGAGCACTTGAGAGCCTGGTGCCGCAGGACATCCTTGGCCTGCCCCCCGGGCGCCAGCGCTATGGGCTATTCACCGAGGAGTCCGGCGGCATTCTTGATGACCTGATGGTTGCGAATTTCGGTGATGCCCTGTTTCTGGTCGTCAACGCGGCCTGCAAGGCGGATGATGAGGCGCATCTGCGCCGGCGCCTGTCGGACACCTGTGACATCGAACTGCTCGGTGACCGCGCACTGATCGCGCTGCAGGGGCCGAAGGCGGTTCATGTGCTGGCGAAGTTCTCCCACGATGTTTCGTCCATGCGTTTCATGGATGCCGGCCCGCAAACCATCCTCGATACGCCGTGCTTTGTGTCACGTTCCGGCTACACCGGCGAAGACGGGTTCGAAATATCGGTCCCGGCTGCCGACGCCGAAAGGATCGCGACCACATTGCTGGCCGATCCGGACGTATTGCCGATCGGCCTCGGCGCCCGCGACAGCCTGCGGCTGGAAGCCGGTCTTTGTCTCTATGGTCATGACATCGACGTCACCACGACGCCTGTGGAAGCGGCGCTGGAATGGGCGATCCAGAAGGTCCGCCGCAAGGGCGGCGCCCGCGAGGGCGGCTTCCCCGGCGAGGACGCCATTCTCGAACAGCTCGAGCGCGGCGCACCGCGCCGCCGCGTGGGATTGAAAGCGGAGGGACGCGCGCCGGTGCGCGAGAACGCACCACTGTTCATCGACGCCCAGTCATCGAATGCAATCGGCAAGGTTACGTCCGGCGGCTTCGGCCCCAGTGTCAACGGTCCAGTCGCCATGGGTTACGTGCCCACACCGCTTTCGGCCTTCGGTACGCAGGTTTTCGCCGGCGTGCGCGGACAGCATCTGCCGATGCATGTCGCCAAACTTCCTTTCGTCGCTCCCACCTATCAACGCTGAGGATCCCATGACCACCCTGTTCACCCCCGATCACGAATGGCTGAAGATCGAAGGCGATGTCGCCACCATCGGCATTACCGATTTCGCGCAGTCGCAGCTGGGCGACATCGTGTTCGTCGAACTGCCGAAGGTCGGCCGTTCCGTCAGGAAGGCGGAAACCGCTGCAACGGTCGAAAGCGTGAAAGCTGCGTCCGACGTTTACGCACCCGTGTCCGGCGAGATCGTCGCGGTCAACGACGCGCTGACAGGCGAACCCGCGCTGGTGAACACCGATCCCGCAGGCGGCGCATGGTTCTTCAAGGTGAAACTCAGCGACAAGAGCGAACTCGACGGCCTGATGGATGAGGCCGCCTACAAGACCCATACAGCGTGAACGAGACGAGGTCCGCATGACCGGCAAACCCATCGACCAAGCCGCAACCACTTTTGCCCGGCGTCACATCGGCCCCTCACCCCTCGAGGTCGAGGCAATGCTGAAAATCGTTGGCGCGCCGGATATCGACGCACTGATGGACGAGACATTGCCTGTCTCTATCCGACAAGCGAAGCCGCTCGACACCGGCCCGGCATTCAGCGAAACCGAGGCGCTCGCGCATATGCGCGAACTGGCGGCGAAAAACCGGATTTTCACCTCGCTGATTGGGCAAGGCTATTGCGGCACGATCCTGCCCGCGGTGATTCAGCGCAACATCCTGGAAAATCCGGCTTGGTACACGGCCTATACGCCCTACCAGCCGGAAATCAGCCAGGGCCGGCTTGAGGCGGTGTTCAACTTCCAGACCATGATCTGCGACCTGAGCGGGCTCGACGTGGCCAATGCATCGCTGCTCGATGAGGCGACCGCGGCTGCCGAAGCAATGGCGCTGGCCGAACGCAGCGCAAGTGTTGCGACAAAGGCTTTCTTTGTCGACGCGAACGTGCATCCGCAGACACTGGCGGTGCTTCGGACCCGTGCAGAACCGCTCGGTTGGTCGTTGATCGTCGGAAATCCTTACGAGGAACTCGCCAACGCCGACGTGTTCGGCGCGCTGTTTCAATATCCCGGCACTGACGGCGCGATCCGCAATCCGCGCAAGGCGATCGCCGCGCTCCATGACAAGGGGGGTATCGCCGTTATTGCAGCTGACATCCTGGCGTTGACGCTGCTCGCCTCGCCTGGCGAACTCGGCGCTGACATTGCGATCGGCTCGACACAAAGGTTCGGCGTGCCGATGGGCTATGGCGGCCCGCACGCCGCTTACATGGCGGTGAAGGATTCGCTGAAACGCGCCTTGCCCGGCCGCATCGTCGGTCTGTCGGTTGATGCGCGCGGCGCGCCCGCCTATCGCCTCGCTCTGCAGACACGCGAACAGCACATCCGGCGCGAGAAAGCGACCTCCAATATCTGCACCGCACAAGTACTGCTGGCGGTGATCGCTTCGATGTACGCGGTCTATCACGGCCCGGAAGGTCTGAAGCATATCGCACGCACGGTCCAGCGCCGTACGGCAACTCTCGCCAAAGGACTGCGCGAAATCGGATTTACACCGGCGAGCGAAACCTTCTTCGACACGCTCACCGTGCCGCTCACCGGCGCAAAACTCACCGACGTCATCTCACGCGCCGCGAGCGAGAAAATCAATTTGCGCGGCGGCAGGGACAGCGTTTCGATTGCGCTCGACGAGACGACAACGCCGTGCATTGTCGAGGCGGTTTGGCGTGCGTTCGGCGGCGCGCTGAAGTACGCCGCCGTAGAGGCAGAAGCACATGACGCTTTGCCCGGCGAACTGCTGCGAAGCAGCGACTACCTGACCGCGCCGGTGTTTCACGCCTATCGATCCGAAACCGAGTTGCTGCGCTACATGCGTAAGCTCGCCGACCGCGACCTCGCACTTGACCGTGCGATGATCCCGCTCGGCTCCTGCACGATGAAGCTGAACGCGACCACCGAAATGATTCCGGTGACATGGCCGGAATTCGGCGCGCTGCATCCGTTCGCCCCAAAGGAGCAGGCCGCGGGCTATCATGCGATGTTCGCCGCGCTGGAGAAGTGGCTGGCCGAAATCACCGGTTATGATCGCGTGTCGCTGCAGCCGAATTCAGGAGCGCAGGGCGAATATGCCGGCCTACTGGCGATCCGCGCCTATCATCATTCTCGCGGCGATCTGCAGCGCACGGTGTGCCTGATCCCCGCCTCCGCCCACGGCACCAATCCAGCTTCAGCGGCGATGGTCGGCATGGATGTAGTGGTCGTGGCCTGCGACACGTACGGCAACGTCGATGTAGACGATCTGCGCCGGAAAGCCGAAATGCACAGCGACCGGCTGGCGGCAATCATGATCACCTATCCATCGACGCATGGCGTGTTCGAGGAACGTATCCGCGAGATCTGCGACATCGTCCACACCCATGGCGGACAGGTCTATCTGGACGGCGCCAACCTCAATGCGCAGGTCGGCCTCGCCCGGCCCGGCGACTACGGCGCCGATGTGAGCCATCTCAATCTGCACAAGACGTTCTGCATTCCGCATGGCGGCGGTGGTCCGGGGATGGGGCCGATCGGCGTAAAAAAGCACCTCGCGCCATTCCTTCCGGCCGACATCACAGGTCGCGAAGCCACCGTCGGCCCGGTGAGCGCTGCGCCCTACGGCTCGGCCTCGATCCTCGTCATTTCCTATCTCTACATCGTCATGATGGGCGGCGACGGGTTAAAGCAGGCGACCGAAGCGGCGATCCTCAACGCCAACTACATCGCCCGGCGGCTCGACCCGCATTTCCCGGTGCTGTACCGAAATCATAACGGCCGGGTGGCGCACGAATGCATCATCGACCCGCGGCCGCTGAAAGCGACCAGCGGGGTGAGCGTGGACGATATCGCCAAGCGCCTGATCGACTACGGGTTCCACGCACCGACCATGAGCTTTCCGGTTCCCGGCACGCTGATGATCGAGCCCACGGAATCCGAATCCAAGGCCGAACTCGATCGGTTTTGCGAGGCAATGATCGCGATCCGGCGCGAAATTGCGGATGTGGAGGCAGGGCGCTGGCCAATCGAAGCCTCACCGCTCCGCCACGCGCCGCACACCGTGCACGACATCGCGGAGGACGACTGGCAGCGGCCCTATAGCCGTGCAGAAGGCTGTTTCCCCGAGGGAAGTTCACGGCAGGATAAATACTGGTCGCCGGTCGGGCGGGTCGACAATGTCTATGGTGACCGCAATCTCGTCTGCTCCTGCCCGCCGCTATCCGACTATGCCGAGGCGGCGGAGTAGAGATCGGTCAAAATAAAACGGGCACTGAGGAGGTCGGCAACTCAACCTCCGCAGCGCCCGTTCGCTTCCGAAGCCACGACGAATGTCCAGCAAGGATTCCCGTCTTGCCGGACGTCGTGCATCCGGCCTTGCAACCGGACCTTCAGAAGGCGTCTTAGTCCTCGGCCGGCTCTTCACCGTCGGCATCGCGCTCCGGCGAACCTGCCAAGATCCGCTCGGCGATCAGGCCGGAGTTCTGCCGGATCGAAGCCTCGATCTTGGCGGTCATGTCAGGATTGTCGCGCAGAAACGCTTTTGCATTCTCGCGGCCCTGGCCGAGGCGCTGGCTATCATAGGAGAACCAGGCACCGGACTTCTCGACGATCCCGGCCTTGACGCCCAGATCGAGGATCTCACCCATCTTCGAGACGCCCTCGCCGTACATAATGTCGAATTCGACCTGCTTGAATGGCGGCGCCAGCTTGTTCTTCACCACCTTGACGCGGGTGGAGTTGCCGATCACCTCGTCACGCTCCTTGATCGCACCGATGCGGCGGATATCGAGACGGACGGAGGCGTAAAATTTCAGGGCGTTGCCGCCCGTGGTGGTTTCCGGCGAGCCATACATTACACCGATCTTCATGCGGATCTGATTGATAAAGATCACCATGGTATGGGACTTGTTGATCGAGGCGGTGAGCTTGCGCAGCGCCTGGCTCATCAACCTGGCCTGAAGTCCCGGCAGCGCGTCGCCCATCTCGCCTTCAAGCTCGGCCCGCGGCACCAGCGCAGCCACCGAGTCCACGATCAGGACGTCCACCGCGCCAGAGCGCACCAGCGTGTCGGCAATCTCGAGCGCCTGCTCGCCGTGGTCAGGCTGGGAAATCAGAAGCTCATCGACATTAACGCCCAGCTTGCGGGCGTAAACCGGATCGAGCGCATGCTCGGCGTCGATGAAGGCGCAGATACCACCCTTTTTCTGAGCCTCCGCGGCCGTGTGCAACGCCAGCGTGGTCTTGCCGGACGATTCGGGGCCATAAATTTCAACCACGCGGCCTTTCGGCAGGCCGCCGACGCCGAGAGCGATATCGAGCCCGAGCGAACCGGACGAGATCACCTCGATATCCATCGAGCGGTCGTTCTTGCCCAGCCGCATTACCGAACCTTTGCCGAATTGCCGCTCGATCTGCGACAATGCAGCGGTCAGGGCCTTGGTCTTGTCCATGGACGTTCCTTCAACGATACGCAGGGCAGCGGGTGCCATAGGTGTCACTCCTTATGTACGGGATTCGCCGGCCGGACAAACGGGCTTCCCTGAAGCGGCGGACCGGAATCGCGAAGGAACTCCGATGAACAAAATGTACTCTATTTGTTCCTTGTTCGCAATATGTTCTTTTCTGGGAATGGGTACTGGCCTGTTTTATCCCCTAGTGGCCTAGTTTGATTTTTGGAGTGGCCCAGTTTGAAATACCTCAGTCCCACTCGCTGAGCTCGTCCTTGCGGACGCTTCGGAGCTTTTTATAACCGCGCTGAATGTTCATCGTGTTCGCAGTCGAGTCTCGCCGGTACAGATGGCGCGCGAGCCCTTCAAGTTCTTCAATTTCCTCTTTTGTCACATTGTCCCAAACTTGGAACACGGAAAAATGGGTCCAGCTTTCTGCCTTACGCTTAGAACGCTTATGTGACCGCAAACGCCCCTTTATCCCTAGGCGATCCCCTCGGGACATGCCGATATATTTGACTTCGTAATGCTCTTTACCGCCAGAGTCGTTGAGTTGATACAGCACGTATATGCCGCGCAGGCTATTTCTCAACTGACTGATTTTCTCCGCTGCTAAAAACTCTGCGGACCGGCGAACAAACCTCAACACGCTTTGCAATTTCCCCTCCCTAAAAGGCCGCCTTAGTTGGCGGCCTCTTTCATTCGAACCAAACCGTGATGATGCATTCCGTCTCGGATTGGTCGGTGTCACCCGTCCTGCTTGTAGCCATTGCCGTCTGAACGTGTTTCACAGCCCCGGGTTTTAATGTTTTCAAAAATGCATTGACCTCCTTTTCCAAATTAGGAAGGTTCACGCTCCAGCTTGTGTGAAAAATCTTTACCTGCACTACTTCCCCCCCGCTTCGCGGCGCGCCTTCTTGATGAAGACTTGCCAAAATCCGTCTAAATCTTCGACGCTATCCGCTGAAAGATTTTCAGGGAAAGTCACAACAACATCGCCTTCCGCGAGCGCAAAGCGCGACTTGCGAACGGACTTATCTTCAAGCTCCACATCCAGCGCAAAAGATCGCTGGAGCTGCAAAGTGACGTCGCGGCAAGTGGTGTAATTTAAAATCCTCAGTGGCCTAATTCGGCCAGTACCTGGGAATGGGTACTGGCCTGTTTTAACCCTCAGTGGCCTAGTTTGATTTTGGGAGTGGCCTGTTTTGAGCATGGCTTCATAACCACATGTAAATTATCGCCGTGCGACCAATGGCATCCGGTGACTGTAAGTGCTGCATGCTTCCGCCCTATCAGCCAAAGCATTCATGCCCTCAAACGCCAATCCCCCGATCTGCCCGAAATGCCACCATCCAATGCGGTTCCTTCTTGTAAAAACAGGAGGCCGTAAATTCAGATGTTTGGATTGCGATGGCGAAGATCCGTTTAAATCGCCCGAGGTGGAGAGGCTCATTACAGGGAGCTTGGAGCCGAAACATGGCCGCTTTAAAAGCAAATTTAATTGAGTAAGCGGCTGTAAAGCCTCCCTCAAGTAAGGCCGCCAGAATGGCGGCCTCTTTCTTACACCATAAGGGCGCGGCGGAGCTCGCCGTTACTGCCCCGCGCCATGCGTCGGCATCAAGAAGACTGCAAACCGGGAAAGCACGTGTCGAGACAAGCAAATAAAACCCCGCCTGCGCGGGGTTTTATCATTTAGTGATGCCAGAACAACGCAAGCAGAATAACGATTGGCAAAGGAACGCCTAGCATCCAGAGCAATGCACCGCGACCAAATCCATCCTCCAATTCTATGCCGCTGACGCCTTGGTATTAACGCCTTTTCTCATGGCCACCGTATTCAGCTTTGTATTAGCCGCATGCTCTTCGTTGAGGTTCGTTGTCAGCAACCGAACGATCTCTTCATGCCCGGCGCTTTCAGCCCAAGCGATGAGCGTGCCGTAGCGGGCGATTTCGTAATGCTCGACAGCCTGGCAGTTTGCAATGATGGCAGCATCCAGAACGGCCTTGTCGGCGATTTCGCCGGCAGTTTCATCCGCCTCTTTGATGATACCATCGATGGCTGGACAATCGGTGCCTTTTGCCTCCTTACCAAGCTTTTTGAAAACCTGCTCGAGCCGACCGATCTGTTTATGGGTTTCCTCGAGATGGTTCTTCAGTCCGGTCGCCAGATCGCGGTTCGTGACCTTCTCAATCATCTTCGGAAGTGACTTGGCAATCTGTTGTTCGGCATAATAAATGTCCTGCAGCTGATGCAGCAGTAGATCGTCCATCGATTTGATGTCTTTCGTGAAAATACCCATCGTGTTCTCCAGCGTTAGACACGATGAAGTATCGGATACATCTCAAGTTCCAGCGAGACGCTCAAGCTGACAATATTTGGGCGGCCCCTCCGCGGCGAGGAAAGCGCAGCGTTCCAATGCCACCGAGGAACTGGATAACTCAATAAACATTTCAATGCTGACGGTCCGGCGTCTCTCGTTCGGAAACCGTCAGGGAGGTTAGAAATGCTGACCGGTGCACTTCGATACGCGGCTATCCTATGTTTGCTTGGGCCGACCACCGCGTTTGCTCAAAATAACGAGCAACCTCCTTCAAAACCTGCGGCCAGCGATGCTGAGCGCAACGCTTTTGAAAGTCCTACAGTCGGTGCTAGCGGCCCGAAGAAGGGCGCCGAAATCGAGTCACAAACGAATAAACAGCAGCCACCTACAGAGCCCTCGTATCTGAGCCCGCAATACTATCATCCGTCTCAACCAGGAAACGAGCCGGAAACAGGTAAAAGATGAGCTTCAGTCGCTTGAGCTTGTTTAATCCGTTGAGCGATCTCCAATCACCACAATTTCTGCCTCGCTCTGCCCGACCGAAACGGTGTCTCCCGTCGTCTTTCCAAGAAGCGCTTGAGCCATGGGCGACGAATGAGAGAGCGATCCTTTTGCGGGATCTGCCTCATCCTCGCCAACGATGCGGAAGGTTTGTCTGCGACCATCATCCCTTTCAATTGTAACAGTACTGCCAAATCTCACTACGGATGAATCGGCTGACAACATAACGACCATGGCGGACGAGCGCCTCTGATCCCAGTAACGCAATTCGCGGGATAGAGCGGAAATCGCATTTCGGTCGGACTGCGATTGCGCTTCAGCAAGCTTTCTTTGGAAATCAGCAATCGCGCGTTCAATCGCCTCCATTCCGTCCGGAGTGACGTAGTTCGGATAGTCCGAAACGATCCGATCTGGAAGTTCGTCTACAGTGTCTGTTTCTTTCACGAAGGCCCTGCTCATGGAAAACAAACAGCCAAGAGAGGCCCATTGTTCCACCTCCTCTTTTTCGCGCAAGCCGGGCTCAAGACAGCTGCAACAGATCCTCGTGGAACACGTCGAAACGGGCGCTGCGCGCGACGGTCACCTGCTTGGGATTATTTCCGAGGACGAGGGAGAGCGGACGCGCGAAGGCGTGAAGGCCCGGATCCACTCCGGCACTCCCTGATCGGGGGCATTCATGGCAATGTCCGGTATCCGGCGATCCAGGCCGTCCCAAAGCGGGGGAGATGGAAATGGGCGATCAATCCATACGTGCGGCGCTGGAGCGGCATTGGCGTGCTTCGGACGCGAACGAGTTCGAAGCCGAACACGATATCTACCGCGAGGATGCGGTGCTCCGTTATCCGCAATCGGGCGAGCGCATCCGCGGGCGTCAAAACATTCGGGACAGCCGTTTTGTTCAGCCCAACAAGAAACGCTTCACGGTGCGAAGGATACTTGGCAACGGCGAACTGTGGGTGACCGAATTCGTGCTCTCCTACGACGGACGGCCCTCTTATGCGGTCAGCATCATGGAGTTTCGCGAGGGAAAGGTTGCCAGCGAAACGCAATACTTCGCCGACAGTTTTGAACCGTCGCCATCGCGTGCCCACCTTGTTGAGAGCTCGAGCTAAGCCAGCCCCTACAAGCGCGCCGCTCGCGGGATTTGGTGGAATCGCGTTACAGCGTCACCTGGCTTTGCCCGCACTCCTTGCAATCGAATTTGACGCGGCTCGATCCCTTCGGCGCTGATATCTTGTTGGGCGCACCGCATTTCCCGCATCTCGCCTCGATGCGGGTATCCCCGGTCTTGATCGTAACGGACTTGCGCTCCATGGCTTCGCGGATCAACCGTTCCGTCTCCTCGCGCATTGCCTTCTTGTCCATCATCATTCCCCAGCAAATCCGACCAAACCGTCGAGAGGCGGCAAAAGCGAACGAAACGCCGATACCGCGAGCCATCATAGCCTTTTAACCGGCCCGTGGCTGCAACCGTCAGCAAAAAGCCCGGTCATCGCGATGACCGGGCTTTGATCTGCCGATGGAGCGTTTTAGAGAACGCCGTTAGAGGCATCATCAAGTCCCCAAGGCCCGAGCGAAACGCCAGCCTTGGAAACTTGCCTTATATGCCCGCCCTAAATACCGGCCTCAGATCCCAGCTTTGGCTTCCAGCTTGACTGCCTTGGTCAGGTGGATCGAGCAATCACGTCCCTTTCCTTCCGACAGAGCGGAGCTGGCGGTGGCGAGCTCAGCGGCAATCGCGGGCTTTGACGGATTCACGTCCGACATGCCTTCCATCCGATCCTCGGCCTTGGTCATGTCCTTGCCGGCGCAGGACGCAGCCTGCGCGGATACGGACATAACGCTGAACGCGAGGCAAAGCGCCGCCCCGCCTACAATGGTCTTCATCATTTCCCCAAATCCTGTTGCTTGCCTGACATTGGCGTCAGGCAACAACTCTCTGCCCCAAGTTGCCGATCACGAAACAACACGAACGGTTGTGCTCTCATCTATTTGATCGTCACGGTTTAGACGGCCGACTTTGTCGTCGGACAAAAGAGATGTGCGGCACGCATCAACTATGCGCGATCAAAACGCCCCGGTCACATTGCCTTCGCAGACGCTACGCCAGCGCCCTCACCGCCTGCATGGCGATTATCAGCGCGCCGACCGACAGTACCACGGAGGCGACCATGTAGGCGCCCGCCGCCAGCGTCTCGCCACGCTCCATCAGATAGAAGGTATCGAGCGAGAAGGTCGAAAACGTCGTGTAGCCCCCGCAGACTCCGACAGTGAGAAAAATTCGCACCGCTTGCGGCAGATTCCACTTCAGGGCGAACAGGCCGGTGAACAAGCCGATCAGAAAAGAGCCTGTGATGTTGATGATCAGGGTGCCCCACGGAAAATTCATGCCGAACAATTTTCCCGAACCAATGGCGACCAGATAACGCGTGACCGCGCCGACGCCGCCGCCAAGCGCGACGGCCAGAATAAATTGCCAGTTCAATGTCCTCGTCCCTTTCTCAAAACGTATTCAGCCAAGCCCGTAATGGCGCCGAGCAGAACCAACGCAAGGACCGTGCCGGGCGTCGCCGCGAAGCCGGCCAAATGGGCCGCAAGCGCAACGGCCCAGCAAGAGCCGGTGATCCAGAGCGCAATTACAATCGAACGTGGAAGTCCGGCCATCCTTTGCACCCTCGAAGCGGGCGCCAACCGGGAGGAACAGCTCCTACCGGCGTGGAACGCCCGGTAGGAGTCATCAGCCGCGTGTGACCACGGCGGTTATCGGGGGACTCCATCCCCATTCAGAAATCAAAGCTTACCGATTCTGTTACGCCGCACAAGGCAGCATCGGCCGGTTTGAGCTCGCCTTCATCGTTGTTGCGGCACGGAAACCAGCCCGTTTCCAAAGGAGGACGACCCGGCGGGTAAATGTCAAACCGCACAACCCTTAATTACGGAGAGCAACCGGCACGCACGCAAAAAGCGAACGATAAAACTAAAAATTTCACGATTTCGTGAAGTCGACAGCCACAAGTTCCAATTTTACCGCCGGTTAATGCCGAACGGACGAGGTTCTTCGCGCCGCACCCTTTGTCGCAGAACGCCCAGACAGCGGGCGTCAAATCACGGAAGAACGCCCATGCGTTTGACTCTCAAGACCTCCCTTATTTCCATCGTCTCAGTTCTTGTCCTGCTGCTCGTCGCGCAGGGGTGGCTCGCCAGTTCGCAGATTCAGGCGATCAACAGCCGCAGCGACGATATCGCCCTAAACTGGATGCCTTCGGTGAAGGTGCTTGGCGAGATCAAGCATATGGTCTCCCGCATCCGCCTCGACGGTGCGCGCATCGTCGCGGCCACCGTCGACCAAAAAGAGAAGAACGCAAAACTGCTCGCCGAGCACGAGGCCCAGCTCGAGCAGTTCAAGAAAAACTATGAAGGCATGATCGCCAGCGACGGCGAGCGCCGCCTGTGGACGGACTTCCTCGACAAATGGGCGGTCTATTTCAAATTTCAGGAAGCGCTCGTCCAGATGCCGCAGGCCAGCGTCGCGGACATCTTCAGCGACAGCGTGGCGTCCCAGTATCAGAAGGCGGTCGACGTGCTCGACGATGACATCGCGCTGAACAACAAGGGCGCCGAAAACGCCACCGCTGAAGTGCGCTCAACCTATGCCGAGGCCCGACTGGTGACCTACACCATGGCCGGCGTCGCCATCCTGATCGGCGTTCTCGCCATAGTCTTCGTGATCTGGCGGATTACCCGCCCGCTGCAGCGTCTTAATCAGGCCATGGGGGCGATGGCCGCCGGCAACATCGACATTGAAGTTCCCGGCGCGCAACGCCGCGATGAAATCGGCGACATGGCCACCACCATCGGCGTTATTCGTGACAACGCCGCCCGAGAGGCGCGCGCCAAGCAGGAAGCGGCGCAGCGCGAGGACGCGATTCGCGCCGAACAGCGCAAGGCCGACATGTACCGGCTGGCGGACGGCTTCGAGGCGGCGGTCAGCGAAATCATTGACACCGTGTCGTCCGCCTCGACCGAGTTGGAAGCGGCGGCCGCCAGCCTGACGCGCACGGCTTCCAGCACCCAGCAGCTTTCGGTCGCGGTCGCCTCCGCCTCCGAGCAGGCATCGAGCAATGTGCAGTCCGTCGCATCCGCGACCGAGGAGATGGCGTCTTCGGTCAGCGAGATCGGCCGTCAGGTCGAAAGCTCGACCCGCATTGCCCAGGAGGCCGTGAAGCGGGCCGCCGTCACCGACGAGCGCATCAGCCATCTGACCAAGGCGGCTGCGCGCATCGGCGATGTCAGCGAACTGATCCAGGCGATTACCGGACAGACCAACCTCCTCGCCCTTAACGCCACAATCGAAGCTGCCCGCGCAGGCGAAGCCGGGCGGGGTTTCGCCGTGGTGGCCGCCGAGGTCAAGGAACTGGCGTCCCAGACCGCGAAAGCGACCCAGGAGATTTCCGGACAGATCTCGGAAATCCAGTCGGCGACCCACGACTCGGCGTCTGCAATCAAGGAGATCGGCCTCACCATCACAGGCATCTCGGAAGTCACCACCACCATCGCGGCCGCGGTGGAAGAACAGGGCTTAGCCACCCAGGAGATCGCCCGCAACGTCCAGCAAGCAGCGATCGGCACGGCACAAGTCGCGACCAACATCACCGAGGTCAACAAGGGCGCGACGGAAACCGGTACAGCCTCCGCTCAGGTGCTGTCATCGGCGCAATCGCTGGCCAGCGAGAGCAACCGGCTGAAGCTCGAAGTCCATCGCTTCCTTGAGACAGTCCGCGCCGCATAACGGATCAAACTCCAAGTCGCACAAAAGCCGCCCGAAAAACCGGGCGGCTTTTTGTTTGCTCAATGATCACGCGTTAGAAGCCGCTCGGAAACCGGGTCACGCGCGCGACCTCCGTACGAAGGCCGTAAAGAGAACCGTAGTAGTAGATTGCGCCACCCAGCAACGCCATCAGCAGGGCGACGGCAAGCAATTCGAAGAACACCGGATCGAGATTGTCCCTGAAATGAAAGCGCATGTTGCTCACCTTTAAGAGCAATGTGACACCACCACCGCTGCTGACATTGACGCAGATCATATAGTCGCAGCGCTTAAGACCACCGTCCGTTTCCTGCCCTTTCCGGCGTCGACACGCCGCTGCTTGTGATTACGGAATGACCCGGATCAGCCGCCGCACCGCGCCCTCGACGCTTCGCACACCATAGGCATGACGGCGATGGTGGCGCCGCGACACCGAAGCGGCCGGCTTATCGTCATCGTCGACCGCAGCATTGGCTTGGGTGGCGTCATTTCCGCGATCCGGCCCAATCGCCTCGAACTGCGCTTTTTGCTCATCGCTCAGCGTGCCGTAGAAATCATCGAGTGAGGCGTGCACCGACTTCACCGCTGCCAACAACGCGTCTAGTCGCTGCCCGGCTGCCGCGAGCCGCGCCGGCGGCGTCAACGCCATGCTGGGCTGGCAGGAGTTCTTGAGCGAATCCGCCGCCTTGAAGGTGGCGTCCTGAAGCGCCGTCAGCTTGACCTTCTGTGCATCGGTCGGCTTGAGGCGTTCATTGATCACGTCGGTCGGCCAAGCCAGCGAATCCGACATTGAGGCGATGCCGCAATTTTTGTCGGCGTTGCGATCATCGTCCTGCTTGCGGGCCTGATCCTGCGCCAGCCCATTCAGTTTTGCCTTCTGGTCGTCGCTGAGCATTCCGTAAAACTTGTCGAGCGGGGGCTGAACGGTCTGCACCGCAACGGCCATGGCCTGGATACGATTTTCCATCACTGTCAGCCGCGCGGGAGCGGTCAAGGGAGCCACGGTCGGGCACGAGGCTCGAATGCCGTCGGCAGCCTGGGTGGATGCGCCCGCAAGATCATTGAGCGCCGCGCGCTGATCGTCACTCAGTTGCAAGACCTGCTGAATCTTGTCGACAGGAACGCCGGCGACATCGCTGCTGTCGCTGCCGCAAAGCGGCGCGATCGAGGCATTGTCCGCCTGATCAGTATCGCCGGTTCTGGAGGACGGCGAAGCCGCGGTGCGCGACCCACTGCCTCCGGATGGCAGATAACCGACCATCGCATCGTAGCCATAAGGCGAAAACAGCCCGGCGTAGATGTCGCTATAGCCATAATCCCAGAACGACGGATCATAGCCATATCCCCAAAACGCATAATCATTCAGGTCGTAGAATGCGAACGGCCAAAACACCGGCCCGACCCAGCCATATCCGCCGTGGCCGTGACGCCACCAACCATGATGACCGTGCCACCCAGCTGCCGCCGCTGCAGCGACAAGTCCCGTGCGCGCGGCCGGGTTGCGCCATGCGCGCGCGTTATGAAGATTGCGGTTGAACGAGCGTGAGTGGAGCGCGCGCTGGACCGAGGCCGAACGCGCGGCCGCGCGGTGATTCCTGATTCCTCCGCGATTGACATTAGCAGCCCGGTTCGCGCTTCTGTGGATATTCCGCTGACCGGCGAAGGACCGCCCTCCGCTTCTCGCACCTCTTGGTCTGGCGAACTGCGCTCCGCCGACATGCCTGCCTCCAAAATGGGCTCCGCCGAAATGCCGTGCACTGAAGTGTCCGCCGCCGAAGTGCCCTCCTCCGAAGTGCCGCCCTCCTCCGAAGTGGCCGCCACCAAAATGGCCGCCACCGTGGCCTCCGCCAAAATGTCCGCCACCGTGTCCACCGCCGAAGTGGCCACCTCCACCTCCGCCCCCGCGTCCGCGTGCCTGCACGCTCGAAACCGCTGCAATAGCAACGATGAATGCCACAATAACAAAACCAAACTTCAGAAATTTCCTCATCGCCGTTCGTCCCAAAGAAACGTGCTGCGGCAATTTGCCGGATGACTATTCAATGTTTCGATAAGTGCAATGGTTCCCCACGTTCTTGAGCGATCGCTCCGGATCGCGATTGCCGCTCGCGTTAGTTGCGACGCGTCATTGCAATGACCGCAGAACCGTCATGCAACGCCCGAAGGACGGACGCGGCAATTTCGGACTCGCGTTATGCGGAAGACGGAGTCATGATTGATCATCACCGTTCTGCTCTACGGCAATTCCGGTGACTGGGAGACCAGTTGCACTCCCGACCTCGATGAAAAACGGGGAGCTGCTCAAATGAGCAACCAACCATCCGCAATTCAGGTGCAATGGGAAAATCTCGCAGCCGAGGCCCGTGAGGAAGCAAATGAAAAGCCTGCAGGGCGCGAACGCGACCAGCTTCTGAAACGAGCCGACCAGTTCGAAACGTCGGCGCATATGGAAGGCTGGCTGAATTCGTCGGAGCTTCGTCCGCCTGCCGGTCGCTAACGGAAAAGCGGGCCCTAAAACGTCTGACCGAATAATGGTTCAGGCCCGTTCCTTAATGAGCAGATTTGGCCTTCTTGGACTTTGCCGGCGGATCTTCGGTTGAACGAACGCTGGCCCAGGGATCGTTGCTGGCCTTTGGCGTCGGGATCGAGGATTGCGCGGCTCTGGCGGCTCGCTCATTAGCCTCCATCTTGGCTTTTTCCTCAGGCGACAATTCCTTTTCCCCACCGAGTTGAATACCTGGCACCGGCAACGCTTGCGCGTGGACCGGCAAGTGCGTCGCACAAAGGAAGGCGACAGCCGCAGCGGCGACAACGAAATAACCGTGTTTTCTCATCGACAAAAAGCTCTCCCGGTCTTGATCACGAAGCTTATAGCAAACACCCCGCCTTCACTCCAAGCCCCTGTCGTCGCATACCAAAAGCCGATTCCAGCACGCTCGCGTGAACGCAGTCAGTTAATGCGAGTCTAACGGAATCCGGAGAATCCCGGGCATCGCTCCAATTCAATTTCAAGCCCTCCCTCATATGGTCCTGCCATACATCACATCGTCTCCACAGAACGGCGGAGGCGAGCGACGGGGGTTGGGACGTGACCGACGCTGCTCATCTTGAGCGCTCTATCGAAATCAAAACGGTGCCGTCCGGCGGAAAGGACGACCGCGCGCGGCCTCCGCTTTCGCGCAGGACCGGACGCGGCATTCATTCCGCTCTTTCCAGCATCAATGTCGGCCTGTGGCGAGATCTGACCGATCGCGCCGTCGAACCGAACGGCTACTATCTGCCTGAATGGGCACTGGCGGTAGACGCACTGTCACGCAATCACATGAACAACGCTGCCCTCGCTGCCTACAGCGACAATTCGCGACTGATCGGATTGATGCCGGCGATTCCAGCCTGGCGTGCCTACAAGTTGCCGCTGCCCGCACTCGTCTCCGCTGATGTGTGGCCACCTCTCGGTACCATTCTTCTTGACCGGGCCGCGCCCGTCGAGGCGGCAAGCGCCTTGATCCGCCAAGCGCGCGCGTCAGGCGCTCACGCGCTGATCCTGCGTGACGTGGCGTTGGACGGTCCCGCAATGCTGGCGTTCACCGCCGCGCTGGAGGCCGAGAGGCTCAAGCCTCGTATCTTGCAATCGCACGCACGTGCATTGCTCGACGCCACGCGCGATGCGGACGAACTGCTCCGTGACGCCCTCGGCGCCAAGAAACTGAAGGAACTACGACGACAGCGCAACCGTCTCGCAGAGCTAGGCGAGGTCATCTACACCATCGCCTCCACGCCCGGCGATGTGATGCCAGCGCTTGATGTCTTCCTGAAACTGGAAGCGAGCGGCTGGAAAGCCCGGCGCGGTACCGCACTCGTTCAGGATGACAGCCATGCGGCATTCATTCGCCGCGCAGTCAGTGACCTCGCCGCGCGCGGCCAGTGCGAGATCATTTCGCTTTATGCGGGCGAAACCCCGGTCGCGGCGGGAATCGTGCTGCGCCATCTTGATCGCGCATTCTATTTCAAGCTCGGTGTCGACGAGCAATTCGTGAAATTTTCGCCTGGCGTGCAGCTAACGCTCGAACTGACGCGGCAAATGTGCGCAGACCCCGCAATCAATTCGGTCGATTCCACCGCCATTCCCAATCATCCGATGATCGACCCGATCTGGCGCAACCGCCTCAGTATCGGCGACGTGCTGATCCCGCTTCGCCGCAATGATCCGTTTGTCACATTGATCCGAACCGCCATTACCGCTCGCCGCATGGTTCGCGGGCCGGCACGCCGCGCCATTCATCTCATTCGCAAAATCAGGGAGAAGCGCTCATGAACGCCCCATCCAATATCGCGCCCGTCATTTCAGCGGACAATGAATCCCTGACCCGCGACTTTCCACTGAAGCCATTTGCTATCAAGCACAAGCTCGCGAACCATCCGTTGCTGACGCTGTCGCGTATCACGCAGCTAGCTGCCGAACTGCCGCGCGATCTGATCGAGTACAACTCTGGCGACGCCGCGATCAGTCAGGATCCCAATCAGGTCAAGGCGGTCGATCTCGACCCGGTCGAGATCGTCAACCGCATTCAGACCGCAGGCGCGTGGATGGTCTTGAAGCGTGTGGAGAAATCGCCGGACTATCGAACACTGCTTGAGGATGCCTTACTCTCGGTCGCCCGTTCCCGCGGCTTCAAGAGCATCGCGGATGCCGGTTTCTCTCAGGTCGAAGGCTTCCTGTTTGTTTCCTCGCCAAACTCAACGACGCCGTTCCATATGGACGCGGAAGACAATTTCTTCGTTCAGATTCATGGCGAGAAGACCTTTGCAGTTTACAACAATCGCGATGGCACCATCGCTGACGAAGCGCAGGTCGAACACTCGATCACAAAACATCGCAACGTACCGTATAATGAGAGCTTCAAACCCCGCAGCGTCGTATTCCACTTGCTCGACGGCGATGGCTGCTACGTTCCGTACCTCTGGCCGCACTGGGTAAAAACCGCGGATACCTATTCGATCTCGATGGCCATTACCTGGAAGACCGAGGAAGTGAAGCGGCAGAACGACCTGCACTTTTTCAACTCGATGCTGCGCGGGCTGGGTATGCCGCAAGCCGCGCCCGGAAAAAATCCGGCGCTGGATACCGTTAAGCTCGCTGTCTATCGCACGGCTGCCGCGATCGTCGAGCCGCTGCGTGGATCGCAAATGATGAGACGGATCATTCGCCGCGTCGCACTCGGCAAGAATGCGAACTACTATCTGAAGAAGGCCGCGTAGGTTTAAGGCTTACGCAGATGCGGAGCCATTGACCTCAGCTGCGACCTGCCGGATCGCGGCTGCGAGCTGATCGGAAGGTTGTGCGCCGGACACCGCATATTTCTGCGCGAACACGAAGGTCGGGACACCCGATATCCCCTTGGCCGCTGCGTCCTGTGCTTGTGCCGTAATCAGATCGGCATCCTCGTCACTCGCCAGGCGGCGCCTGACATCATCAGCATCGAGTCCAACATCGGACGCAGCCTTCACAAGTGTCTCAGCGTCGGTGAGGTCGCCGCCGTCCCGGAAATACAACTCCATCAGCCGCTGCTTCATTTCCGCAGCTTTGCCCTGTCCGTCGGCCCAATGGATCAATCGGTGACAATCGATGGTATTGGGCTGACGCTTGACGCGACCATTGTTGTATTCGAGCCCCTCCTGACGCGCAGCGTCGCCAACGCGCCCGGCAATCTTCTCGTAGGCTTCGACCGAACCGAATTTTGTCGTGAGATAATCGCTGCGGGAGATGCCTTCGCGAGGAACCCATGGGTTAAGGAAATAAGGGTGCCAATGAACCTCGACCGGAACGTCCGGCACAAACGATAATGCCTGCTCCAGCCTGTGCTTGCCGATATAGCACCAGGGACAAACAACGTCGGATACAACGTCGATTCGCAATGCAACAGGCTGAACCATCATGACCTCGCAAAGGCTGAAAGCATTCAGCTAGGCGCTTTCCACCGCGGATCAAGCCAGCGACAGGGACTGATGTTCAGGAGCGAGCCTTTTTCTGAGCACGCCCCTTTTTGGCGCCGGCCGCCGCAAACGGCTGCGTCCGACTTGCTTTGGTCTTGGTGACCTTGCCGGCTCCGCGAGCATGAGCTTCCGGCTTCACCTGCGGCTTTCCAGCAGCTTTTTTGGCCTTGACGCTGGTTTTTACAGCGGTGGCTGCTTTTGACTTGGCCGCCTTTTTCTCCGTCTTCAGCTTCAGCAGGGTCTTCTCTGCCCTTGCGTCAGCGCGCTCCTTCTTGCGCTTCTTCTCGCAATGGTCGCACTTGCAGCCAATCGGCTTCAGGAAAATTTTGAAATAATCCTTGCCGTAGTCGTAATTGATCTCTTCGCCCGGTTCGATGTTCTTGGTGGCGCGAATGACCACCCGCTTTTTTCGTGCGCTGACATCGGACTCCGAGTTCGGCCGGCAAGAATGATTGATGTAGCGCGCGATATTCTTGCGGGGCGACCCATCAATGGTCCAGCGGTTATTGATCTCGAAAAGGTATTTGTTATCGACCGCCTCATCCTTCTTCTTCTTGGAATCCAGCAAAGGGCCGATATAGCGGATGATCTTCTGCCCCTTTTTGATCGGCTTGGTGGCGAAAAGACCGAGGCCGGTCCTGGCACGTCCGATACGATAGGGCTTGTCTGACGAAATGGCGGGCATGGGTGAGCGGCAACCGTGATCAATGAACAACGCTGGTAAGTGATTCTGCCGAGAATGACACGTTTTTCAACTATGGACACGCGCAGGACAACGCCGTCCCCTATTATCTCCCATGGGTGATGTTAAAAGCACAATGTTGCACCAGAATCCCGGTTCCGATGCCGTACAGCGGCCTATTCCGCCAGTTGAGGAGCCGCTCCCGCACGTCGCCAAAGCGTGGCGAGGCTGAGAATGAGCGCGCAGCAGGCGCTGATTGCAATAATCGCGACCATCGGCAACGCCGTACCATTGAAAAACAGACTTGAGATGGCAATCACCACTCCGCCAGTGACCATCTGCAGCGTTCCGGCGAGCGAAGCCGCGATTCCGGCAATCGGTCCATGATCTTCCAGCGCGAGCACCATAGTCGAGGGGATGACCAAGCCAAGAAAGCTGAAGCCGAGAAACAGAAACGCCATCATGACCGCCAGCGTATCGATACCCGAAACCATCAGGCCGAACAGGGTCACGATGAAGAATGCATAGATCGCCGTCGCCCCCATCACCACCTGCGCGGCTCCGAAGCGTTTGCCGAGCGTGGCTGCGAATTGTGACGCACCGATAAAACCGAAGGCATTCAACGAAAAGCAAAAACTGTATTGCGTCGGCGTCAGCCCGAAATGATCGATGTAGACGAATGACGAGTTCGCCAGGAAGGAGAAGAAGCTCGACATACCGCACGCGCCAATGAAGACAAGACCCAGAAAGCGCAAGTTTGTCAGCAACCCGCGAAACCCCCGAAGCACGCTGCCAACGCTCGCCTTGATCCGCTGATGGGGTGGCCGTGTTTCCGGCAGAGAACTCAGGATCAACGCAAAGGCCAGCACCGCCGCCACGGCAACCGCAAAAAACACCGCGCGCCAGCCAAACGGCACAATCAGCGCGCTCCCGGTCAGCGGAGCAAGGATCGGCGAGACGCTGAACACCAACATGACCAGCGACATCAGCCGCGTCGCCTCGTGGCCGGTGTGAAGATCGCGGATGATGGCGCGCGGAATCACCATCGGCGCCGCAGCACCAAGTCCCTGCACCACGCGCATCGCGATCAGCCAATGAATGTTCGGCGCAAACGCGCATCCGATCGACCCAATGATGAACAGTGTCAAACCAAAATAGAGCGGAGGTTTCCGGCCCACCATGTCCGAGAGTGGGCCGTAGAAAATCTGGCAGATGCCGAATGACAGAAAGAAAACCATCAGCGTCGCCTGCGTCGATGCCGTCGAGGCTTTCAGATCGCTGGAAATGGCCGGCAACGCCGGCAGATACATGTCGATCGCGAACGGACCGACAGCAGACAACAGGCCAAGGACGATAGCGTTTTTTGCATAACTGCGAGATGACACGGACAAATCTTCCTTCGTCATTCCCGCTGGAGCGGGAATCCAGAACAATCACAGATCAATTCAGACTGGATCGATGGGGCTTGAGCCCGCTTATGCAGGGTCGCCCGGCGCTCATCGTCTACCGCAACTTCGCGATATACCCAATGGATGGCCGATGACGAATTATTGATCGGCATAAGCATTTTGCAGCGTGGCAATGTCGAGCTTCGTCATTCCCATCATTGCCGTCATAACCCGATCCCTCGTCGCCTGATCTCCCGCAAGAAGCTCCGGGAAAATCCGCGGTACAATCTGCCAGGCGACGCCATATTTGTCGGCAAGCCAGCCACACTGCATGGTGTGGCCACCTTCACTCAATTGGTCCCAATAGCTGTCGATGTCTTTCTGGCTGTCGCACAGTGCTACCAGCGACATCGCGGGCGTAAATGGGAACTCCGGGTTTCCATTGATTGCCAGCACCCGCTGCCCGTTGAGCAATGCCGTGGCTGAAATCACCGCGCCTTTTGCAAAAGGACCAACGTCACCGACGTGATGCACGTTATCCATGTTAGAGTTCTTGATGATCGAGACGTAATAGCCCAGCGCTTCTTCCGCTTCGGATTTAAACCAGAGGCATGGAAACAGATTCGACATAGCATCCTCCTCACACACAGCGACCTCAGACACCGCTCGCCGTCATCTGCGCGACATAAGGCTCAAACCGGTCGAAAGTGCCGGTCCAGCCCACGCCGTGCCCATCGCGGTCGGCGATAGAATGAAATCCGGTCTGCCGCAGCGTGACAAGCGTGCCGCCGTCCCGCTCTTCAAAAGACAGTTCCACCAGCATCGGCACATTTGGAAATTCAAGATACTGGTTGTTGTCCCATGTAAAGGTGAACACCAGCCGTTCGGGCGGCGTGATCTCCTGAAATACGCCATGTTGCCAAAGCAGCGAGCCGTCTTCCGACGATTTCAGGCAGTGACGCCATTCGCCACCGACGCGCAGATCCATATGCATCTCTATCGCGGGACAAAACGGCGGCCCCCACCAGTGGACGGCGTGTTTTGGATCGGTCCATGCTTTCCACACCAGATCGCGCGGCGCGTTGAATCTGCGCGAGACGACGAGTTCATCGTCTTTCACGGACAGCGGACTGGCTGAGGCTGACAATTTCGATTGCATCGATCGCCTCGCAATCTCCGCGATTACATCTTCTTTTCGCAGTTCACCATCCACGGGATGCCGAACTTGTCGACCAGCGATCCGAAGCGATGCGCCCAAAACGTTTCCGCGATCGGCATATGAATAGCCTGCGCGCCTTCCGAAAGCGCCGCGAAAATGCGATCCGCCTCTTCCGGAGTCGCGATGCTGAGATTGATATCGAAACCCTGCGGTTTGTTGAAGCGGTCCGGCGGCGCATCCGACGCCATGATCACGTCGTCTCCAATCGTAAATCGCACGTGCGCAATCTTGGCCTGGACTTCCGGAGAATGCCCGGTCTCCGCCGGCATGTCCTTATACCGCATCATGAAAACGGCCTTCGCACCAAGCGTCTTTTCATAAAAGTTCAGTGCGTCCTCGCAGGTACCGTTGAAAAAGAGATACGGGATGACTTTCATCGTGCTTCTCCCTTGCTGGCAACAAATTCAAACAACCGCTAACATTGAAATCATGACGCTGGCATTACCTGTCGAATATCACCGCGACGCGAGATAGGCCTCGAGCTGACCGAACGTGCCGTCAAAGGCCTTCTGCATCGTCTCGATCCCGTTTTCGAACACTGAGCGCTCCTCGTCGGTTGCATCGAGCGGAACACCTTCGAGCCTCACGATGGTCTTGTCGCCGTTCTCCGTGAACGTCACGGTGGTGAGGACTTTTAATGGCCACTGCGCGTTGAGCGTGTGTCGCGTAATGCCACCATTCTCATCGGAACACGAATTAACATAGACCAGACGCGATGGCGCTTTGACCTCGCGATAAGCAAATACGCCCCACCATTTTCCGCCGTCGTGCATATCCATGGCGTAGTGCATGACACCGCCGGGCTTCACCTCGTACGTCTTCACTTCGAGAGGCGTACCCATGGGTTGCCACCATTGCGTTCGCTGGTCGCGATCGGTCCACGCTTTCCAAACCGTGTCGCGCGGCGCATCGAAGGTTCGGATAATGACGAAGGCTTCGCCGTTTGCACAATTTGCATTCATCGCTCGTCTCCTGTGACCTTCAATGTGAGGCAAGATAGAATTCGAGTTGCTCGAAAGTTCCACCGAAACCCTGCTGCAGAGAGCCGAACATGCTTTCGAAGAAAGAGCTCTCTTCTGCTGTTGCATTGATCGGATGGCCGCGAAGCGAAACCAAGGTCTTGCCGTCTTTCTCGGTGAAGGTCACGACATTGTAGACCTCCTTCGGCCACGCGCCACTGAATGGCGCGCGGATAATTTCACCGTTTTCGTTGGAGAACGAATTGACGAAAACAAGCCGTGAGGGCTTTTCCACCTCACGATAATAAAAAACGCCCCACCACACGCTGCCGTCCGGCATCCGCATTGAATAGTGGAATTTTTCGCCGGGCTTAACGTCGAGTTCTTCGACCTCGATCGGGCAACCCTTCGGGCCCCACCATTCCTCGAGTGCCTCGCGCTCGGTCCACGCCTTCCAGACAAGCTCGCGTGATGCGTTGAGCGTGCGAGCGATGGTGAACTCTTTAGCGCTCGTCTCACTTGCGGCCATTGCTCTTCCCTTTCGTTCCGGCTTTCCTCGGCTTGCTGCCGTTGTCGTCATCGCCGCCCGCTTGCAGGCGCTGCAAATAAGCATCGAGGCGATCGAAACTCGCCTCCCAGAATGTTCGGTAGTACTCGATCCAGTTCGCGGCATCGTGCAGCGGCGCCGCCTCGAGTTTGCATGGTCGCCACTGCGCGTCGCGGCCGCGCGAAATCAGTCCCGCGCCTTCCAGAACCTTCAGATGCTTCGACACCGCCGGCAGGCTGATGTCGAAGGGCTTGGCGAGTTCGTTGACGGAGGTTTCGCCGAGCGCCAGCCGCGCCAAAATCGCGCGGCGGGTGGGATCAGCCAATGCTGAAAATGTGCTGGAAAGACGGTCCATTCCGGGTATTCCTTTTATTTAACCTTTTGGTTAAATAAAAGGCGCCGGAAAGTCAAGCGCAAATCGCACGTGTCACATTGTCAGCATGTGAAAAGACAAACCCACCGTGGCGCCATTCCATGACGCCGCGCAGGATTCAGTCCGTTAAATCACCGGCGATCAGCGGTTGCGCCGCTCGTCCTCTCGCATCTTCTCGATGCGATCGGCAAGCCCCTCGTTCGGCAGTCCCAGGCCCAGCGTGCCGCGTGGCTCGGCGAACGGCGCGAAATCGTCCGCATCACCGGGCGCATCCGTTTCGCGTATCTTTTCCGGGTTGCCGGTTTGAGCCTTGTCGCGATTGCTTGTCATCGTTGTATTCTCCTTGAGCAAACAACGATGATGCGGGAACCCGGTTCCCTGCGGCATCTAGCCCAGATTCAATTCCTTAAAGAAGTCGTTGCCCTTGTCATCGATGATGATGAACGCCGGGAAATCCACCACCTCGATGCGCCAGATCGCTTCCATCCCAAGCTCGGGATACTCGACGACCTCCACCTTCTTGATGCAGTGCTCGGCGAGATTCGCGGCTGAGCCGCCAACCGAGCCGAGGTAAAAGCCGCCGTATTTTTTGCAGGCATCGCGAACCGCACTTGAACGGTTGCCTTTCGCCAGCATCACCATCGAACCTCCGGCCGCCTGAAACTGATCGACGAAGGAATCCATGCGGCCAGCGGTGGTCGGACCAAACGAACCGGACGCATAACCTTCCGGTGTTTTCGCCGGACCTGCGTAATAAATCGGATGGTTTTTGAAATAATCCGGCAGGGGCTCTCCCCTCTCCAGCCGCTCGCGCAGCTTGGCGTGAGCTGAGTCACGCGCCACGATGATGGTGCCGGTCAGCGCAAGCCGCGTCTTCACCGGATATTGCGTCAGCGTGGTGATAATGTCCTTCATCGGTTTGTTGAGATCGATTTTCACCGGTTCGCCACCAAGCGAACCTTCAATCTCCGGCAGATACTGCGCGGGATTGTGTTCAAGCTCCTCGAGATAGACGCCGTCCTTGGTGATCTTGCCGAGCACCTGACGGTCCGCCGCGCACGATACGCCAAGCCCGATCGGCAGCGACGCACCATGGCGCGGCAGGCGGATCACGCGCACGTCATGGCAGAAATACTTTCCGCCAAACTGCGCGCCGACGCCCATCGACTGCGTCATCTTCCAGATTTCCTGCTCCATCTCCAGATCGCGGAATGCATGCGCATCCTCACTCCCTTTTGTGGGCAACGCATCGAGATAACGAGCGGAGGCAAGCTTCACCGTCTTCATCGTCAGTTCGGCCGACGTGCCGCCGATCACAATGGCCAGGTGATACGGCGGGCACGCGGCAGTGCCAAGCGTCAGAATTTTTTCCTTCAGGAAGGCCAGCAGCCGGTCGCGCGTCAACAGCGAGGGCGTCCCCTGAAACAGGAAGCTCTTGTTGGCCGAACCGCCGCCCTTGGCCATGAACATGAACTTGTAGGCGTCATCACCCTCCACGTAGATATCGCACTGCGCGGGCATGTTGTTGCGAGTATTCTTTTCCTCGAACATCGACAATGGCGCGAGCTGCGAATAGCGCAGGTTGCGCTTGAGATATGCATCGCGGGCACCTTCCGACAGCGCAGCCTCATCGTCCCCTTCGGTAAGAACACGGTTGCCCTTCTTGCCCATAATGATTGCAGTGCCGGTGTCCTGACACATCGGCAGTACACCGCCCGCCGCGATATTGGCGTTCTTCAGAAAGTCAAACGCAACAAACTTGTCGTTGTCGCTGGCCTCAGGGTCATCGAGAATCTTGCGCAGTTGCTTGAGATGGCCGGGGCGCAGGTAGTGATTGATGTCGACGAAGGCGGCTTCTGCCAGCGCCTTCAACGCCTCGCGCGACACCACCAGCATATCCTTGCCCATCACGTTCTCAACGCGCACGCCTTCAGCCGAAATCTTCTTGTAGGGCGTGGTGTCCTCGCCGAGCGGAAACAGCGGCGTGTGCTTATAGGGCGGAACAGCGGGCGGATTAGCGAAGGGAGCATTCATGAAGGGACCTCGCGTTAATTGTCCGGGCGGCGCTCGCCGCCGATCCGGATTTCGAACGGTTCTAATCCCTTTCCCGCGCCCAGCCTAGCTTCCGAAAGTCGGGCGGCCGCGGTTATTCCGTAAAACGAATTGATGAGGCTCAGACCTCGCCGTCCGCTCACGCCTTTGGTTCTGCCACGCAGTGTCCAGCGCCTTCTGCGCGGGTTGCACACTCTTCACTCGGGATAAATAACGCGCCCTAATTCGATGTGCAGCAAGGTACTACTCCATCAGTCCGCTGGCCGGACAGCCAACCGCATGCCTCCCGCAAACGAGCCAGATCGTGCGGATTGGAAAGCGCTTTCTCGCAACGGGCTTGCGCATTCCTGGCCTGCATGATTGCCGCCAAGCGCATATCCGGATCGGACATCACGCTGACAGCGTACAGCCCCTTGATCAGACGAACTCCGACCTCGATTAATGCTGCGCCATCACGAGCAATCGGCGTAAATGCATCCTCCACCAACTCCTGTGCAGTGATGGGCGGCACATAGACATCGGGATATGCCACCTTGTCCAAGCCGTCTTTTTCATCGGGCTTTGACCATTCGGAAAATAGGCGGACCGCTGTACCAATGACATCGATCGCGGTGCCGGGGTCATTGACCGCCGGGGACAGCGCGCGCGAAGCTACTTCAGCCAGCACGATCATGCCGAAGCGCGGATCCTGATCGAACGAGCGAGCGCCTCCCACCACAAAGGCGGCGCGCACATCGTCCTGATATTTGTCCTCCAGGTCGGCGCTGATATATGCCACCGCCCGCTCCGGGGTCAGAAAGCTACCCGGCAACACTCGAACGTGAATCGCGGAGGCGGCGTCTCGCGCGACAGCCGCCAATCGCGCCATGTCGATTCGTTCGACATATCCCACCTGCTGTACAACAACGCCAATGGCGGTTTCCGGAACGGCAACGGCTGGGTGGCCTCCAAGACAAGGCGTCTTTCTTCGCGCCTTGATCGCTCGCAAGGCTGCGCGCTCGACCTGATCGACCGTTTCCCCGACGCGACCAAGTTTAGAGAGACGATCGATCCAGCGCAGCAGCATCACCACGATCAAAACGATGACGCCGAGGGTGACCAGGAACAGCACTAGCCGTCCGCTTGGTCCATAGACTCCGGTTGAAAGTGCGATGATGCTGACAAGACTGAACACGAAAGAGCCGATAAAAGTGGCCAGTGCCCGTTGCGCGCTTCTATCCTCAACAAGCAGTTGCGTTGCACGTGGCGTAGCGCTGGTCGAGGCTGAAGCAAAGGCCTGAACCATGGTTGCAATCGAAAAAGTCGTCACCGCCAGCATGCTGGAAGCTAGCACGCCGAGAATGCGGTCAACCGCATCAGCACCAATCCGGCTCGAAATATCGCCAGGAATCAACGGCTCTAACAGCAGGGCGCTCAGGGCCGTGATGATACCGAGGGCGCAATAAACCGCCACGGTGAACCACAATTGCCTGGATAACCGGCGCCACAGCCACAGCCAGCGTGATAACATTCGGTCGATCCATCTTGGTTATCGCAGATCTGTCCGCGACAGGGCTCCAACGCCACCTAGCTGCAACAGTTCCCATGACTTCTTTGCCATGCCTCTTGCCTATGCCGATGCCTCAAGCTTCAATGCGACGGGGGTTTATACATGACAAAATTACTATCAGGACTCGCGGCTTCCGCGACCATGGTTGGCGCTCTGTTAGTCTTTTCCGCGCCCGCCCGCGCCGATCGCTGCGACGATCTCGCCAAGCAACTTGCGCAGCAGATCGATAATCTGAAGGTCGGCGGCACGCGCGGCGGGATTATCTACTTGCAGCATCCGACCGCGGTCCGTGCTTCGCTCGGCTGCTCCAGCCGCAACAAACAGGCGGAGTTTTACGCCGCCTCATCGCAAAAAAAGCCATCAGCCGATTTCGTTTCATTCGTCGCAACAGCTTCGGCGCTGGTGTTCACGATCCCGAAAGACGACGCGCTGCGCGGCACCAAACGCTGCCTCGGCCGCATTGGGCTGCTTCGCGGCTACGACGTCTCCACCCGCTATCGCAAGCTCGACATCCATTGCGCGCGCACGAGCAATGGCGCGAACATCACGGTGTCGCGGGAAAAGGAAAACTAGCCCTTTGCTTCCCATGCGATCAGTCAGTACTGAACCCCTCGGCTGAGGCCGCCGTCCGCCAGAACGTTTGCGCCTGTCATGAAACTGGCAGCGGGGCTTGCCACGAACGCCGTCACCTTAGCGATCTCGTCCGGCCGACCCATGCGGCCCATCGGATTCATTGCAAGGCACTGGGCGAAAAGACCAGGATTTTCCCGTTCGATTGAGCCCCAGACACCATCGCTGAAATAGATGTTGCCCGGCGATACCGTGTTCACCCGGATTTTGTCCGGCGCGTGACGCACCGAAAGCGTCTTTCCGTAATGAATCAGTGCGGCTTTCATCGCGCCATAGGGTTCACCGAAGATGTCGTATTCCACGCCCGACACGCTGGAGATCAACACCACAGAAGCCGCATCAGACTCGCGGAGTGCGGGCAGCGCCGCCGTTACCATGGTCGCGGCGCCGAGCAGATCGATATCCAGCGTCCGATGCCAGACCTCCGGATCAGCGCCCACGGAGAGCGCGCTGACGTTGGACACCACAATATCGATCCCGCCCATATCCGCAGCGGAGTCCTCAATCCAGGTGCTCAACGCCTTGGTGTCGGCGACATCCAGCGCTGTCCCCTTGGCCCGATCGCCGAGATCCGCTTGGGCTTTCGAAACGCCGGCGGCGTCGCGCGCGCAAAATGCGACCGAGGCTCCCTCGTTGAGAAACGTTTCCACAATCGCACGGCCAATCCCGCGCGAACCACCGCTCACGACGACTTTGCGTCCCTTCAGATCAAGATCCACTTATCTGTCTCCACAATTGAATTTGGAGAAGAATGGCAAATCTCATGAGAGAGCGCGATGCGGAAGCGCGTCGTTTTTTATGCAGACCAGAGAAGATATTGAGCAACGGGGCGCTGCTATTGCAGGCACTCCCGAAAAAATCCGACTTCCGGCGTTATTTATACCGCTCGTCCCGCTCCAGTATCTCGATCGAGATTCCCTCCGGTCCTTCAAGAAACGCAATACGCAGACCGGGGCGTATGTTGTAGGGCTCCGTGGCGAACGTCACGCCTTTCGATTTCAGCGCGGCGGCGACGTCATCGATATGTTTGACGCTGACGCCGAAGTGATCGAGTCCTCGATGTGGATGGGACGGTGACGGCTTGTCGGTCGCTGGCGCCTTCAGCAGGAATATCTTCTGGCCGCCGAGAATGAGATCGACGCGGCCCGGCGTATGCACCGCTTCCGCGCCCAGCATCTCCTCGAACCACGAGGCCACCGCATCGGGATCACCGACGCGCAGATGGACGTGATCCCACGTCACTACCAACGGTGCATTCGGAGGGGTTTGTTCGTGCACCATGGCATCCTCACCAGCTGACTCATTATCGGGCGCAGCATGCTCATGTTTCGAGCGCGCGCAAGATGACTCTTGATCTAAGCCGCCCCGATCAGGATGCCAACGGCGAGCACGATGGCGCCGCCCAGAACGATCTGGAACACGGCCTGAAGGAATGGCGTATCCATGTAGCGCGCGCGGACAAACGCAATCGCCCAGAGTTCGAAGAACACCACCACGCCAGCAATGCCGGTGGCGATCCAAAACGCATTCGGCCATGTGTCCGGAACCAGATAGGGCAAGGTGTGACCAAGGCCGCCGAGCGTGGTCATCAGGCCGCAGACAAATCCGCGCGCCCAAGGCGAGCCGCGGCCGGTCAGTGAGCCGTCGTCGGAGAGGGCTTCTGCAAAGCCCATGCTGATGCCCGCACCGATCGAGGCCGCGAGACCGACAACAAAAGTCTGCCAATTCTGATGTGTGGCGAACGCGGCGGCGAAGAGCGGCGCAAGAGTCGATACCGAGCCGTCCATCAGTCCCGCGAGACCGGGCTGGATGTATTGCAGCACGAACATGCGGTGCCGCGTTTTGTCTTCCTCCTCGCGCGCGCCGTGGCCGAGATATTCCTCGGCGAGTTCACCTGCGCGGACCTCGTGTCCCTTTTCCTGAACGGCCAGATCGCCAAGCAGCCGCCGCACGCCCACATCCGTCGTCTGTTCGGCGGCCCTGGTGTAGAAACGCTCTGCCTCAAGCTCCATCAGTTCCGCCTGCTTGCGGATGGTATCGAGTGACAAATTCTTGGTGAGCCAGATCGGGCGGCGCTTGAGAAAACCTTTGACGTCGTCACGCCGGATCGGCGGCAGGTTCGGCCCAAAACGGTTCTCGTACAGGTCGAGCAACAGTCGGCGGTGGCCCTGCTCTTCCTCCGCCATGCCCTCAAACACCTTGGCGGAATCCGGGTAGCGTTCGGCCAAATCCTCAGCGAAAGCGAGGTAGATGCGGCTGTCTTCTTCCTCAGCCGCGATCGCAACGGCCAGCACTTCGCGCTCAGTCAGATCAGAAAACTTTTTCATGGGTCAACTTAGTTTAGAAGAATTCTAAACTAGTAATCTGTGGTTCCAGACCCGTCAAGCGCAGCCCATGAAATATGAAAAAATGACGCTCGATCAAATGGATGGAGCGTACTGATTCGGTTCAGCCAGAAGCTTATCCCCGGGGCTCAAATCTCGCTGACCTTCTGCCATCCCGCCTGCGTCCGGCGGGAGGTCGTGGACGAGGCATTTGCGAATGGCCGGGAAAACCCGGCCAATAACAACGTCGGACAGCAGAAGGAAGAAGTGCGTGGCTTTAAGAGGCGACACAAGCCTTTACGTAGAGTCTGCGCTGGGTGATCCCGCGAACCCTTGCATCGATCGCCTGCCGCAGACATTCGACTCGGGCCTGCGCCACGCAAATCTGCACCTGGTCGCGGGCCTCGCGACGCTTCAGATGCTTCGCCGCTACCTGCTGCCGACACACCTCACGACGACCGACCCTGACCGCATGCCTCGCCGGCGGCTTGATCACAGCAGACTGTTCAGCAAGAGAAGGAGGCGCCGCAACTTCGGTCTGGACTTCATCCGTGGTGGCACTTGCCAGTTGGACCGGCGAGCTTTGCGCCAACGCCGTATAGATCGAGGCTGCCAGCAGTCCGGCATAAACAACGGGGGTGATGAAACGCATCGCGCCTCCGGATTGTGCATGTCAGCGTGGATTGATTCCATTCATCTGACATTCATATTGCGACGGCAATGGGGCGGATAACAAGGGCTATCACTCTCACAAACCGGTTATTTCCCGGTTCCCGCATACTGTGCGTCGCTCACCGGTTCCATCCATGTAACGGTTTCACCGTTCTCGGCTTCCTGAATGGCCAGATGCACCATGCCGGTGGCCGGCGTGGCACCGTGCCAGTGCTTTTCACCCGGAGGGATCCAGATCACATCGCCCGGCCTGATCGTGTCGACAGGACCTCCCTCGGTCTGGACCAGCCCGCAACCCGAGAGGACGTACAGGGATTGTCCGAGCGGGTGCGTGTGCCAGGCCGTGCGCGCGCCGGGCTCGAAGCTGACTCGGGCAGCCTGCACCCGCGCAGGAGCTGGAGTCTGAAGGATCGGATCGAGCCATACTGTGCCAGTGAAGTAATCGGCGGGCGGACGGCGGGACGGCACCTCGCCGGGTCGGGTGATCTTCATGCACACTCCTTAGGGCTGAATATCGCGCTACCGTAGCAAACGGTGTGACCCGTTGAAACGACGCGGCGGTCATTCGTCAAGCGCAGAGTAGTGACGGAAGATACCATCCTCGTTAAATGGAATGCGGCGGTCGCTCTCGAGATACGCACGAATGTTCGGGCGCGCGGCGACACGATCATGAAGAGTGATGATAGCCGGCGCCTTGCGCTCGAACCGCTTCATTCTTTTCGGAAACGCGTAGCGCAACCCCTCGACGATCTGCAACAGTGAAAGATCGACGTAGGTCAGCCGGCGGCCGGTGACGTAGTGCCCTTTGTTATGGCCGATAAGCCCTTCGAAGTAGCCAATGAATTTCGGTACCCGAGAATCCCAGAATTCCTCGCTTCGGCGTTTCGCGGCCGGCTTTTGATCTTCGTAATAGAGCCCCGAACCGAGCGGATGATGGGTGTCATGAATCTCAACGACGAAATCGGCGATGGTGAGCTGGAGCTGATGCACCCACAGCCGCGCTGCCTCCGGTTTCGGAGCCAGATTGTGGCGCGCACCAAGATAAAACAGGATGTTGGCAACTTGTGCGATGATCTGTTTATTCGTTTTGAGAAAAGGTGGCGCAAACGGCGGCGTGTCCAGCCGCCTGCTGTTCATCATCGCCATCATCTTGCTTTCACCATTACGACAGCGGGCGACGTCGATGTAATCGGCCTCGGCTTCCTCGAGCGCGAGGCGCACATACTCCCCCCGCCCCTGGATGGTTGGCCAATAATACAATTCATAACGCATGGTGATCTCCTCGCCGGCACACGGCGCGTCAACGGGCGGCACCATGGAAGGTTTCGCAAACCGACTCAAACGAAAGGCGCCGCATCATACGGCGCCTTCGAACGTATCAGCGTGAGATGTCGCCCGTAGGGTCAGGCCTGCTGGATCGCAGACAATTCCCAATCCGTGCCCGGGCGCCGCTGGAAGGTCCAGACCTCGGTAGCCTCCTGCGGAGCATCGCTGCCTTCGACAATCTGACCGCTGACGCGGTCGAGCGTCTTGTCGATCAGAGCGAAGCGAAGCGCGACGGTCGCATAGTCCGCCGGACCTTCACGCCACGCCTCCGCAAGATCTCCCTGCAACAACTTCACGCCGGAAACCTTGTTGACGACGCCGCGTGCGGCATTCGCCTGAAGATCCTGCGTGAAGTAGGAAACCATCTCGGGCGTCGCCAGCTTATGCAGGGCTGCAATATCCTCGCTCGACCACGCTGCCTGGATTTCGCCAAGGCAGCGCTCGAACGACTGGTAGTCAGCCTGCGTGATTTCAAGCGGGGCCGCGTTGGCGCCGATGCCGAAGCTCGTATCGGTTCGCGCATAAGCCTGATCTGCAGACGGCGGCGCGCCATTCGCATACGCCGGGACGTTGCGACGCGCCCACCAGGACATGACGAGGCGTGCAACGAAGAAGATCAACGCAATCTGGATCAGCAGGCCGAAAATCGACGATAGACCGCCAAGACCGCCGAACAGGCTGCCGCCAAACAACATACCGAACAGTCCGGCACCCAAAAAGCCCGCAGCGAGGCCACCAAGCAATCCGGGACGATTGAAGAAGCCACCGCGATTGGCGGCTGTGTTCACCGGATTATTGACCGCAGGGGGCGTGATGCTGCGTTGAAATGGCGAGGCGCTATTCGGCGCTGTCGGCGTCGAAGGCGGCGTCGACCATGTGCGTGCACCGCGGGAGCCAAAGCTTGAGCTGCCACCGACGCGGGCATCGGCACTGGAAACCGTGAACGTAAGCGGCATGGCGACCGACAAACCGATCGCGAGAATTCTCAGCCAGCCGCGTGAGCGCTGCAAAATATTCATGACAAGTCCTCTATCCCCGGCATGAGGATACTCCCCAACATGGTGAGTTTGAATGGAAAAGAAAGGCCGGATCGACGTCACGGCCTGCGTCGCACCGTCGCGGTGAATATTACGAAACGTTCATCGTTTCTTTGACGGCCCCGACAAGCTGGCTCAACGTGAATGGCTTTGGCAGGAAGTTAAATTGCTGGCCTTCCGGCAGGCTTTTGGCAAACGCGTCCTCTGCGTAGCCCGATACGAAAATGATCTTCATATCGGGATTCTGCTTGCGCATCTGCGCGAGCATCGTCGGTCCATCCATCTCCGGCATCACCACGTCGGATACGATCAGATCGACATGTCCATCTTCCTCTTCCAACGCCTCGAGCGCCTCGACGCCGTTAGCGGCCTCGATCACCGTGTAACCACGCGACCGCAACCCGCGCGCGTTGAGCGAACGCAGACCATCCTCGTCCTCGACGAGCAGAATTTTGCCATGCCCGGTGAGATCCGCGGGCTTCGCCTTGACCGGCGTCTCCGGGAGAGCCGCGACGGCTTCCTTCGCCACAACATGACGCGGCAGATAGATGCTGAACAGCGTGCCGCTGTTTGGAACGGAATCGACGTAAATAAAGCCACCGGTTTGCTTGACGATGCCGTACACCGTCGACAAGCCAAGGCCAGTCCCCTTGCCGACTTCCTTGGTCGAGAAGAACGGCTCGAAAATCTTGTCTACGATGTCGGGCGAAATTCCCGTGCCGGTATCGCTGACATCGATCCGCACGTACTCGGCAGGCGGCATTCCCTTATTCTGCAATCGCTCGGCATCCTGCGCCGAGACATTGCCGGTCTTGATCACAAGCTTGCCGCCATCGGGCATTGCATCGCGTGCGTTAACGACCAGGTTCACGATCACCTGCTCGAACTGCGAGACGTCAACCTTCACCGGCCAAAGGTCACGGCCATGAACGATGTCGAGCTTGACCTTCTCGCCGCCGAGCCGATTGAGCAACATCCGCAGATCCGACAGGGCATCGCCAAGATCGAGTACCTGCGGCCGCAGTGTCTGCCGGCGCGAAAAAGCAAGCAGTTGCCGCACCAGCGTCGCCGCCCGCGTCGCGTTCTGCTTGATCTGCATAATATCCTGGAACGAGGGGTCCGTCGGCTTATGCGCGTTGAGAAGAAAATCGTTCGCCATCATGATGGCAGACAGCACGTTGTTGAAATCGTGTGCGATGCCACCGGCGAGCTGGCCGACCGCCTGCATTTTTTGTGACTGCGCGAATTGCGCTTCCAGCGTGCGCTTCTCCGTCGTTTCAAGCAGGTAAATGATCGCGATTTCGGCGTCACGCTCGTGATGCTCGACGGATGTGACGAAAAACTGCCCCCAGCGCTCCTTCGAACCGTCGAGCATCGCCTCAACCGGCGGAATGTCGCCCTGCCCCTCGGCCGCGCGGCGGATCAGCGACGTCAACTCCCCGCGATCGCGTTCATGGACGACGGCAAAGATCGATTTGTTAACGCTCGCGGGCGGCGAGAGACTCTGTGTCAGCTTCGCAAAGCGCGCATTGGCCCGCACGATCTGACCGGCCTGATCCACAGTCGCAATTGCCATCGGCGTATGGTCGAAGAAGCGCATGAAGCGCACCTCGGCGGCTCGCTGCGGATCGACGTGCTCATCGCGGGCCCGGTTGATGACAAGCGTTCGGGACGCACCCGGTATGCCGTCGGCACCGAAGGCCAGCTTGTGATAGATACGGACAGGCATCGGCTTGCCGCTACGCATCCGCAAATCCATGTCGAAGACTTCGGTCTTGACCTCGCCGGGCTCGGGCACGATTGACGTCAGCAGCGCTGCGCCATCGCCCGACACCACATCGACAAGTTTCAGGCCGCCCGAGCCGATTTCGGCAAGGTCGTAATCGAGCCAATTCGCGAGAGTCGCGTTGACATAGGCAAGATCGCCAGCCGGCGTGACGGAGAAGAATCCGCATGGCGCGTGATCGAGATATTCGATGGCGTGCTGCAATTCCTGGAAAACGTCTTCCTGCCGCTCGCGGTCACGGGTGATGTCAGATACCGACCACACCGTGAACTTCGACTCGCGCCGAGTCACGCCAAGCGGCCGAACCCGCAGCCGCAACCAGCGCACATGACCTTGCTGGGTGTCGGGGATGCGCACCTCTTCCTGAAGCCGCTTTCCTTCCCTCGACGCTTTCAGCAACCGAAACACCGCCTCGGAGACATCCGGATTGCCGATGAAAACCCTCTCCACCGGGCGCACGTCGCGCGCGTCCGCCGCACCCGTCAAAACCAGATAGGCACCGTTGGCATAGATGATGTGGCCGCGCGCGTCGGTGACCACCAGGCCGTCAAAAGCATGATCAGCGATGGCGCGCATCAGCGGGCTTTCGGCCTTGCGGTCCACAAAGCGAAGAATCCCCGACGCGAAGGCGAACAGCGTAAAAAGCCCGATCATCGCAAGCAGCGCCAAGAGCGCGATGATGTAGGGTTGCGCCTGGCTCCGGCCCAGCAGCATGAACGACACCGCCGCCGCGACAATCCCGACGGCGACCACCAACACGAAAAGGATGCTGCCGCTTCGGCGCGCGGGTGCGGCGGTGAAGGCGGTCTGCTGCATCTCGATCCGGTCGGTTTTCATCGTTTGCCGCAAAAGCGCAAAAGCGCGCTGAAAATTATGAATAACAAAGGCCTGCCCTCAGTGCCTGAATCGGGCGTATCTGTGCAAGCGCCCTATGGGTAAAACCTCAAGTTTTACCGTCTCAGACTTTGCCGCAGACGCATAACGTAACCGATCACCTCAGCCACCGCGTGATAATGCTCCACCGGGATTTCATCGTCGATCTCCACCGAGGCATGAAGGGCGCGCGCCAGTGGCACGTTTTCGACAATCGGAATGCTATGTTCAGTCGCAACCTCGCGAATCTTCAGCGCGATCAGATCGGTTCCCTTGGCGACACAGACCGGCGCCTGCATCCCGCGGTCATATCTAAGGGCCACGGCATAGTGAGTGGGGTTCGTGATAATGACGGACGCGGTCGGAACCGCCTTCATCATCTGCTTCTTTACGCGCGAGGTGCGAATATTGCGGATGCGTCCCTTGATGTGGGGATCGCCTTCCGACTGTTTGAATTCGTCCTTGACCTCCTGCAGCGACATTTTCTGCCGCTCGAACCACTGCCGGTACTGAAACAGATAATCGAGCGCAGCGACAAAGGCGAGAAGCGCCACCACTGTGCTCATCAACTTCACCGAAAGCGATCGGGTGATCTCAAGCATCATGTTGGGATCGATGCGGACGATCGTATCGAGGCGCATTCGCTCCGGCCACATCACCATGACCATAACGGTGCCGACGACAGTGATCTTGAGAATCCCCTTCAGAAAATTTGCACCCGCCTGTTTGCCGAAGATCCGCTTGGCTCCAGCAAGCGGCGACAGCTTGCTGAATTTTGGCGTAAGCGACTCTGCCGACCACACCGGCCGGTGCTGGATGAGATGGCTCGCCACAGCCGCGATCGCCAGCAGCAGCAGCGGCACACCGAGCGCCACCAACATCACCCTCACCGACTGCGCCGCCAGCGACATGATCCCAGCTTGATCGACCGGAATCTCTCCCGCATGCATCAGCAGGTTGCGCATCGGAACCATGATTGAGGAGGAGATTGATCCCGAGAAAGACGAGACCAGAAAGGTGGCGCCGGCGATCACGAACCAGGTATTGACCTCGTTGCTCTTGGCCACATCACCGCGTTCATGCGCGTCGTTGAGGCGTTTGGCGGTCGGGTCTTGTGTTTTGTCTGAGGTATCGCCCTCCTCCGCCATGTTTATCCCCCGCTACTGACCGGTGTGAGCTGGTGCATCACACCGTCGAAATAGGTGAGGAAGGCGCCCATCATAGCGACGAGGACGAACCCGAGAATCAGGAAACCTGCGAGAATCGAAAGCGGCGTGGAGACGAAATACACCTGCATCTGCGGCATCAAGCGTGCCAGCAGGCCGAGGCCCAGATTGAAGATGAGGCCGAAAACGATGAACGGCGCCGAGATTTGGATTCCGATCCTGAACGCCGTCGCGAAGGCGCGCGTTGCGAGTGCTGCGACATCACCGCTTGGCAGCAGCTGCCCCGGCACAAAGATCGCATAGCTGTCGTTGAGCGCCGCAATCAGAAGATAATGCGAATTAGTGGAAAAGATCAGCGTCAGTCCCAGCAAGGTGAGAAAATTGCCGACAATCACTTGCTGCTGGCTCTGCTGCGAGGGGTCGAAGCCGATAACAGAACCAAGTCCGATCTGCTGGGCGATGACCGACCCGGCGACAGTGAGTGCAGCAAGCGTGATCCGCGCCGTCGCACCAAGCACCAAGCCCACGATGATTTCGTGAACCATCAGGACCAGCACGCCGGACATCGACGACAGGTCGACGTGGTAAGCGGCCCGATGCAGAGGCAACAGGATCATCGCCAGCAGCAGAGCGATGCCCAAACGCATCCGCACGGGAACACTGGTTTCACCGAAGCCCGGCAGAAGCATAACCATCGCGCCCACGCGGGCGAACACCAGCATGAAGGTCGCGGCAAGAGCGGGCAGGAACGAAATATCGATGCGCATGGCCGCTGGCCAGTCTGGCTTATCCGCCTATGATTCGCGATGAAATCCGCATCATGTGGCTGTGAAGCGCGTCCGCCATAAATGGCAGCGCGATCAGCAGCGTCAGAAACACGGCAAGTATCTTCGGGACGTAGATCAGCGTCTGCTCTTGGATCTGCGTCAGCGCCTGCACCAGCGAAACCGCCACGCCGACGACCAAGCCAACAATAAGAACCGGGGCCGATACAAGGACCATGGTCCAGATCGAGTCACGGGCAACGTCCAAAACTTCGGGACCGGTCATATTTGAACCTTTGATAAATAAGAGGAAACGTTTCAGATCGGCATTCGCATGACGTCTTCGTAGGCTGAGATCACTTTGTCTCGCACCGAGACCAGCGTGGACACGGCGACGTCGGTTTCCGCGACGGCCGTCACAACGTCCATTACATTCGCCTTGCCTGAAGCCGCGGCGACGGTCTGGGCGTCGGATTTACGGCCCGCCTCCATCACGCTTCCCAAGGCATCTTTCAGCACGCTGCCGAAAGACGGGCCGTTATTGTCTCCGGCCTTTCCGAGCACGCCTGCACCCGATCCGGCGGAGTCGATGATCTTGGAGAGGCTGGCATAGGCGTTGGCGGCAACCGAGGGAATGGCCATGATTTGAAAATCTCCGGTCAGGCTTTCAGAATATCGAGCGTGCGCTGAATCATGCGGCGCGTCGCCGAGATGATGTTGAGATTGGCTTCGTAGGAACGCTGCGCCTCTCGCATGTCGGTCATTTCGATCAGCGAATTGACGTTGGGATATCTCACGTTGCCGTCGGCGTCGGCGGCGGGGTTGCCCGGCTCATGCTTGATGCGAAAGCTCGTTGTGTTGTCCGTCCTGATCTTGCCCAAAGAAACGACGCGCGCATCCAGCGTCCGATCGAGCGTGGAACTGAAAGTCGGCACCTTGCGGCGGTAGGGATCGCCGCCCGCTGTGGCAGCCGTCGAATCGGCGTTCGCGATGTTTTCCGAGATCACGCGCATGCGACCCGCCTGAGCGCGCAGCCCGGACGTTGCAACCGCAATCGATTTCAGGAAGTCGGCGCTTTCGGCCATGAAATTTTTCCTTCAGCCGTTAGCCGGTTGACCGGCCGATAGCGATTTTGATCAAGCCGAGACTTTTGCTGTAGAGTCCGGCGACTGCGGCATAATCCATCTGGTTGCTGGCAACCTTCAGCATCTCGTCTTCCAGGCTGACGGCGTTGCCGGTCGGTCTGGTTTCGTATCCGGCCTCCTTGCCGGAGCCGAACGATTCGCTGACACCGGTGGCCTGAATGTGGGCCGAGCTGGTGCGCGCCACGGCGAGATCCTGAAACCCGGTGACCGCGCCGGGCTCGAACTTCGGTGCAACAAGGTCACGCGGCTTAAAGCCCGGCGTATCGGAGTTGGAGACATTCTCTGACAGGACACGCTGCCGCTCTTGATGCCATTGCATCTTGGTCTTGAGCATCGACAACATTGGAAGATCGGTGATCGCCATGGCAGTCTCCGCCGGAATCGCTTCGGCAAAGCGCCTCAGCTAGGCAGAATTTGCCGCCTGTATGGTTAACGCGGGGTTAAAATTTAGCCGCCACTCCAAAACGGAGCCTGAACACGATTTTCATTTTCAACAGGTTTGATCGTTTTGGCGCGCTAAGTCTCTGATATCGCGGCAAAGAACAGTTGGGTTCACGCGATTCATGGTCTATTAAGGGTTCAGAAACCCGGCAGGTATTGCCGAACCGCATTAACTGATGGCGTGAACATCACACAGTCCGGGCCGTTGCAGCATCGTCAGGGGCCCCAACAATTGAAGCCGCCGCTTTAAAAAGGACACTTCAGATGCCGCAGCTGCTCTGGATTTTCATCGCCATACTCATCGTGCTGGCGCTTATCGGCGCGGTCGCCTGGCTTGTTCGCAGATTCGCGGGCAACAGCATCGGAGCCGGCGGAGCACGTGGACGGATGCCGCGCCTTGCCGTGATCGACGCAACTGCCGTTGATGGCCGCCGCCGTCTTGTTCTGGTACGTCGCGACAACGTCGAGCATCTTCTGATGATCGGCGGCCCGAGCGATCTGGTGGTCGAATCGAACATCGTCCGCAACCCCGCGCAACGGGATCAGGCGCCGCAACGCCAGCCGGTCGGCACCGAGCTTCCGCCGCGCCCGGCCCCGCTGCCCGACGCGGGAGGGAGCGAAACGGATTTCTCCGGTGGTCGTACCGAGACATTTGAGCTGCCCGAACCTGCAATGCCGCTCGAGCGCCCTGCGCGTGCGACCTTCGGTGAGGACCTGCGCCGTCCATCACCCTCGCCGATCGTTCCGGAGCGTCCCCGCGCCGATGACCTCAACGAGGTGGTAGCTGAGCCGTCGCGGCGTCCTGAACCTGTCCTTCCGCGCAGTGAGCGTTCGCGCCTGACACCGACGCGCAGCGAACCGCGTGCGGAACCGGTGATGCCGCGCATGCCGCGTCCCGCTGATCCAGCGCCGCGAATTCCGACGCCCGCGCGGCCCACGATCCGGCCAACTGAACCAACCGCCTCGGCAGCCGACCAGAATCTCGCGGAAATGGCACAACGCCTTGAAGCCGCGTTACGCCGTCCCGGTACACGCGTTGAAGCCACCGAAACCCGCATTGCTTCGGTTTCGGTGACCCCAGCAGAACGCGTTGGCGCTCCTCCGGTCGCGCCGGAAGCGCCGACCGCAAAGCCAACCTCCCCGGAAACATCGGCAGAGCCGACCTTCGACAATCTCGAAGACGAAATGGCGAGCCTTTTGGGCCGCCCGAAGAACACCACGTGAGGTTCGGAAAGTCTCCGCGTAGAGTTGTTCTTCTTTCTGTCCTCACCGCCGCAGCAGCAGCAATGCTGACGGATTCTGCGCTCGCGCAGGACATCAGCATCAACCTTGGCGGTTCGGGCAACGGCAGTGTGACCGAGCGCGCGATCCAGTTGATCGCGCTGCTGACGGTGTTGTCTGTCGCTCCCTCGATCCTGGTGATGATGACGTCGTTCACCCGCATCGTGGTAGTGCTGTCGCTACTGCGTACCGCGATGGGAACCCAGACTGCGCCGCCGAACTCGGTGATGATTGCGCTCGCGCTGTTCCTCACCGGCTTCGTGATGGGACCGGTGCTGCAAAAATCCTATGACGATGGCATCAAGCCACTCGTCGCCAATCAGATCACGGTCGAACAGGCCGTACCGCTCGCGGTCGGACCGCTGCGCGGTTTCATGGAGAAGAATGTCCGCGAACAGGATCTCAAGCTATTCCTCGATATGTCGGGCGAACCTCCGCCGGCGACCCCCGAAGAATTGTCGCTTCGAATTCTCATTCCCGCTTTCATGATTTCCGAACTGAAACGCGCATTCGAGATCGGCTTCCTTCTCTTCCTGCCATTTCTAATCATCGACCTCGTCGTTTCATCGGTGCTGATATCGCTCGGCATGCTGACGCTGCCGCCCGTGGTCGTATCCCTGCCGTTCAAACTGATTTTCTTTGTGCTTGTTGACGGGTGGTCACTGGTGGCGGGAAGCCTGGTGAAAAGCTACGGCTCTTGACACCATAACTGTCAATGCGCGCCGGACGCTTTCGCCGTACCGACGATCTGCGGCAGAGAGCCTGTCGTATCGGCTTCGGCTCCGGGCGCTTTGGCTCGCGCCGTCCCATCCGGAAAGCGCTGGCGCATCTCGCGAAGAAAGCCCTCCAGCGTATCCACCTGCGCCGCCATCTTGGCAATACGCTCGAGATCGGCGGTGTCGCCCGACGATGGTCTGCCCGCGATTGCGAACGCCGACTTGTCGGCTTCGGTCTCCATCTTCGGTGCATACTTCTCACGGAATCGCGAAAGTCCGATACTGTCGCTGGCCAGCGCATAGCCAATAGCCGCGCGAATGATGTCGCCTTTCTCGATATCGGTGAGCGGCCGAAAGTCCTTCCAGCGATCACCGTAGAGGATTTCGATCTGTTCGGCGGACTCTCTCCACTTGCGCATCGCCCAATAGATGTCCGAGCGCAACCGGATCGCCTCTCGGCCTGTCATGTTCGAGATGATGTCGAGTGCCAGATCGTTGCGGCCGACGTCGCTCTGCGCGCGGGCTTCCAGCAGCAGGCGCTGCTGGCGCAATTCACCTGCAAGGTCGCCGATCCGCGTACTGCGCAGGGCCGCGATCGCCCGCTCCGGCTTGCGGTTCGTCAGATAGACCATTGCAAGGCGCGCAGCGACCTGCGCACGCGCCGCCCCTTCAAGCCGCTTGTCGACCTGATATTGAAGCAGATCTCCGGCCTGATCGAGCAGATCGACAGCTGCGAGCCTGTCGGCAAGACGCCGGATCATCTCATCACCCCGGCGGCCAATCGGCGTGAGGTCACGATATTGGTAGAACAATCCCAGCGCTTTGATCGGTGGAAGATCATTCCCCTTGTCGGTCAGGAATATCTCGGAGAACAACGCGGCCGCATCGTCCTGAAGAGACCGCGCCGATTCTGAATTCGGATCGATCTTGGTCGCCAGCATCGCGCTCGCCAAGGCGTCGCTATACGCGCCCTTCTTGATATAAAGGCGCGAGAGCATTCGCAGGGTCTTGGCCTCGGTCGCATCGCCGCGCCACATGACCGACTGAACCTCCAGATCGTGCCTTGCCTCGTCGTCGCCAATCTCATGGCGCTTCTGACGAAGTGCAATTTCCGCCAATACCGCCTCAGCCGCGACCGGACGATCGTCCGAAACTGCGGCCTCGTGATAGTTGGACAGCGCATCCTTCTCCCGGCCAAGCGCCTCCGACAACCGGCCCCGCAGCAGCGCCACGTCTGCCGCTTGGTCCAGGGCAACCCCAAGCGTCTGCAGATCGTTGCTGCGCGCGGTCGCACCCGCGTAATCCTTGACAGCCAGGAAGGCTCTCATGCCGTCGACCAGCACAATACGCTGCAAATCCAGCGGCAGGGTAATGACAGAGAACTCGGAGTTCTTGAATTTCTCGCGTGCCTCGGCCCATTTGCCAAGGCGCGCTGTCGCCACGCCCTTCCACATCTGTGAGTCGAAACCGCTGCCGACTGCAGGATCGTTGAGGTCCTTCAGGGCCAGGTCAGAGCGCCCCCCCAATGCCTCCGCGGCAGCGCGGATCATGATCGCAGTCGGAAGTTCGGTTGACGCAGATGGTTTGGAAAGCACCGCGTCCATGGCGCCTTTGGCCTCCTGATAGAAACCGTGAGCCATATAAAAATTTGCAAGCGCCATGTAGGCAGACAACCGCTTGTCACCTGAGGACGTGGATACGGCGTTGATCAATTCATCCAGGCGCTGGAAGAACGGCGCTTTCTGGTTCGCCTCCCACTCGTTGGCGTCGAACACGGCACTGATCGCCGCGGCGGCGCGCTCCGGCTGCACATTGGCGGCGGACAAAGTCAAACCGCCCGGGCGGGTGATCAGAACCTTATCGGGCGTCGGTTGCACCACCACGTCATCCGAATTGGCCAGGACAACGACACCTTGCGTCGATTCCAAAATCGAAAATTCGACAAAATTCTGCCGGCGCCTGAAGCCTCGCGCAGGAAGCTGCCCGGTCACTACCGAGAGGGTATCGCCGATATCGGGATCGGTCACATGCAGGATCGGACCAGGATTTGCGAATGCGATGCTGACATTGGCGATCGTGGGGTCGGCGACGTTATGCGTGGCAATCAGAGACTGCGGCGCAGCTTGATCCCGCTCGGCAAGCGTCAGCGCGATGTACTGTCCCGCGTTGCCAATCGAGGGCAGCTGCGGCCGGTTGAGTTTGATCCGGATTGCCTGTCCACCGGCAACCGGCACCGTCATCACGCTTCCAATCAGATTGCCGCCTTCCGTCGTCACCGCGTTGAGATCGAGTGGGCGGCTATCGGCAACGACCATCCAGACCGCATCCGAACGCCGGAAAACCGCAACCGGCGTGGATGTCTCAAATGGAAAGACAATGCGAAGGTCTTCGGTGGTGCGCTTTGCCGTCACCGGCAACCCGGCGCTCTTTTGCGGTTGGGGTTGAGCCTGTTCTCGGGATTGTTCTTGGGGTTGTTCGTGTAACTTGGGCTGCTCCTGCACCGGCGGCACGACCGGCGTGGATGGCGTATCTTCGGTGGACGCGGAAACAGTATCGGCTTTCGGGGCTGGCTTGGTTAACGTTTCGATGGCTTGTTTGGAAGGCGCAGGCTCGACCGCCGCCTGCGCGACCTGAGGCGGCTCTAACGGACTGGCCGGTTTGCTAGCTTCGTCAGCCGCCTTGGCGTGTTCGGCACCCTTGTTGGCATCTTTGGCCGGAGGCGCCTCCTCGCGCTCTTCCCGAGGCGTTGCGTCGCTCGTCTTCCGCTCCGGCGGCGCAGGCGCGTTGTTCGGTTCGCTTTTCGCGGGAGCGGATTCCGCCTGCAGCGGCAGGATCGAGGCAGGAAGCACGGACTGCCGCTTTTCCGGATCAAAACCGATATCGACGACATAATCCCGGTCGTCGCGGAAACCATGAACATCGACCTCGCCGATCAAACCTATCTCGACCGTGGTGACCTCACCCGATATCGCCTGCGCGATCGACTTCACATTCGAAGGGGCCGTGACCTTTGCATCGGCCAGATCGAAGTTGAGAGGCGATGAAAATGAGAGCGTGTATTTGTCGGCATTCAGCGCCGACGAAACATTGATGCCTTCCGGAAGTTCAAAAGCGAACCGCACGAAGGTCGGCTGCACCGCCGCTCGCACGCGTATCGTGGGCGGCTTCTTTGTCTCGGCTGCAACTTGCTGGGCGCGCAGCGCACGCTCGGCGGCCATGGCCCGATCAGACAGCTCCTTGATGAGCTCCTGCGGCAGGCCCGGTGGCGGGCCGGTCCACTTTTCCGGCAGCAGATCGATAAACACCCGCTCGCCTGCGGTCATGGTGTTGACCTTGACGGCCTGCGTCAAAGCCAGACGAATAGCCGACCCATCCGGATCGCCGCGCGCCGAACCGACATAGGACGGCAGCGCGTCACCCAGATCGTCGACCGACACATCCACCGGTTTGGCAAAACGGATGACAAGGATGGACCCCGCCACCGTCACCTCAGTCTGGATCGGTTCGGCAAATTGCAGGATAAGCCGCCCATAAGTGTTGTTGGGCGAAGATAAACTGATATTGGCCTTGATCGGCTCGGCGTAGACGGCGCCAGGCTGCGCCACCAGTGCTACGGCCAGCACGATCCACCGACCAGCCCGGATCGCGCGTTCGCATACCGTCGACAGCCGCTTGTTAAGCGAGCTCCCTGGTGATGTTCCTGTCGCCGATAGCAGCGAAGCTTGGCCGGCCATTGCAACGTCTCTTGATTCAAGACCCCCGACCGGTCCGGTCGACCAAACAACACTAGATTCGGGCGTTTAATGCGCTGTTAATAATCATGGATTCTGGCCGGCGGAATTCACCTGCGGACGTCCCTCGATCTTGGGCAGATCGTCAATCGACGCCGATCTGTCGCTCCCCGCGCGCCGCGCGATTTCCACCGTCAGCCGCTCGGCATTTTCCGGCTGCATCTGACCGATGATGTCCGACAATTTCCGCGGCGCGATCTGCGAGGCGAGCTGATACAGCACAGCGATATCGAGCCGGTCGAAAACCCTGGCGGCATCCTTGGGTTTCATATTTTCGTAGACCGTGACAAGACCCTTGAGCTGCGCGGCGTCGGCATCATTCTTCCTCTGACCAGCAGCCGTGATCCGCGCTTCCGTCGCCTTCAATTCAGAAAGCCGACCCTCGAGCTTCTGCTCGGCAGACTTGATGAGATTTTCGCGAATATCGATTTCTCTGGCTCGCGCATCCAACTCCTGGCGACGCGTCTGCAACCGTTCGAGGACGGCGCGTTCAGAGGGTGAAACCGCGTTCGAGTTTTCCTGGATCGCAACGACATCATCGGGTTTTGTCATGACGGGCGGCGGCGCCTCGCCGGATTTCGACTCCTGTGCCTTCTCGACCGATCCTGTGATATCTGACGCGTCGAGGGGTTTGCTGCGGCCAGTCGGAAAATTCAGGAAATTTTCAGCCCATGATGTCTGGCGCGGCATCGGGGCGTCCCGGAAAATATATCCGCCGCTCAGGAGCAAGCCGGAGATCTTGAGCACGGCAAGGCACATCGCCGCGATCAACAGCGTCGGAATGATCCTGAATTCGCGGAGGAACCTTCTCATGCAGCAAGACCGCGGCGGCGTTCGGAGAACGCCTGCGCGGCGGCCACCACCGATTTAGCGTCCGCCTTTGCGGGCGCCTGTTCTGCCGTCGCGCGCGCTGCGATCGCGATGTCGCAAAGGCGCTTGAGGATCTCGCTACCGACGGCAATTTGCTTGCCGAGCGACCCGGCAAGGTCCGATGCCTCGGACAACTGGCTACCCAGCGTCTGATCGCACTCGCGGACGGTCAGCTTGAGACCACCGATCGCCCGTTCCGCAATCTCGGTGGCGGTGATCAGTTCGGAAATCGTTGCCTTGAGGGACTGCTCGTCGGCCTTCAATATCTTCAAACGCTTGTTGAGGGTCCGGCAATAAACGATTGTCCATATCAGCAACACGGCAACGAGACTTTCGACAAAAAGTCCGAAAGAATAGCTCATTGTGCCTCCATCATTTTTGTTTGTTCATCTGCTTTTTCAAACATTGCGTAAGTGGTGTGCGGCTTGCGCAAGGGCTTCGAAACACGGATCGCGACATGATCGCCGACCCGCCCCATCCGGCCCTCGCTCAAGGTGACATCACCGCATCGCACCGTGACCAGCGCATCAGACCGAATGCCGAGCGGCAGCGTGTCTCCCACTTTCAACGACATCAGTTGCTTCAAGGGCAGTTCGGCCTCATAGAGCACCGCATCGACATAAAGTTCGGCCTGCCCGATTTCCGTTGCCAGATGCCCCTCCCAGATCGGATCACGTCCGAACTTTTCACCCATGAACATCTGCAACAGCACATTGCGGATCGGCTCGATGGTGGCGTAAGGCAGCAGCAGTTCGACATTGCCGCCGCGGTCTTCCATGTCCACCCGCAGGCGAACGAGGATGGCGGCGTTGGCCGGACGGCTGATCGCCGCGAAGCGAGGGTTGGTCTCGAGGCGATCGATATTGAAGGTGACTGGTGACAGCGGGCGGAACGCCTGCTCGGCATCCGACAGCACAACTTCGACAAGACGCTTGACCAGATTGGTTTCGATGGTCGTGTAGGGTCGGCCCTCGATACGCATCGAGGTCTGGCCGCGGCGACCGCCGAGCAACACATCGATCATTGAGTAGATCAGGCTGGAGTCGACGGTGAACAGCCCGAAGTTCTCCCACTCTTCCGCCTTGAACACAGTGAGTACGCAGGGAAGCGGTATCGAATTGAGGTAATCGCCAAACCGAACCGAGGTGATGCGATCGAGCGAAACTTCGACGTTGTCGGAGGTGAAATTGCGCAAGGATGTCGTCATCAGCCGCACAAGACGGTCGAAAACGATTTCGAGCATCGGCAGACGCTCGTAGGATACCATGGCCGAGTCAATGATCGCCCGGATGCCCGAGTGATCTTCGAGATGAACTTCGCCGTCGCTAAACCCAAGAAGATTGTCAATTTCTTCCTGCGACAGCACGCGCTCGCCGCTGGCTGTTCCGGAGCTCAGCCCGCGGCTGCCGTCATCGACCATGGCGGCCCACTGCGCCGCCATCGTTTCCGTCAGTTCATTTGCGGCAGCTTCCGCCGCCGCCTCATCCGGATCCTCGGAGTCGAGCGCACCTTCCCATTGCGCCGCGAGTTCGTCATGGTCGACATCACCCGGCGTCATTGGATTACAACTTCCTTGAACAGCACCGCGTTCACCTGATTGGGTGCGATCGCAGCGTTCACCCGCTTCGTCAGCTCTTCCTTCATCCGGAACAGCCCGACCGATCCGTTGAGATCGCCCGACCGCAATTCGCGTAGATAGACCTGGAACAGGTCGGTGATGCGCGGCATCGAGGGCTGAATCTTTTCAATTAGAGGCGCATCCTTGACTTCAAGGACCGCCCGAACCTTCAAATATTGAATGCGCTCGCCCGGCCCGCTGGCAAGATTGACCAGGATTTCCGGCACATCGACGAAAACAGGAGGCTTGGCTGCCTGCATCTCGGCATGCTGCTCCCCGCCGCCATGGTCGCGCAGAAAGAAGAACCATCCGCCGCCGCCCGCAACCGCGAGAAGCAGGACAGCCCCGCCGATCATGATGAGTTTGCGCTTGCCTTTGGACGCAGAGCCCTGCCCGGAACCCTCGTCAACCTGATCATCGTCTGCCATAGCCCGCCCCGCCCGGGATGAGCTCGAATTGCCGAACAGGCTTGAGATACGCGAAACAATCGCCGCCGACGCCGAGCGTCTTGTCTTTCGAAGCTAGGTCGCAATGGTTAACGAAATCTTTCACAAGCTGGCGAAGCAGGAAAAAATTGCCGGGTCGATATGGTCAACAAGACCTTATTGCCGCGTGATCTCGCCGGCCAAAAATACATAAGCAGTTGAATTCAATTACAATTCTGCATTGGCACGATGTTCGCAAAGCTATTCGCGAACCGCTCGCTTGGGAGAGTGATGCGGTTTAACGGACCGCAGTCGGCTTTGGGAGAGGCAGATCGCGGTTCTATCAGGGGAGAACTGCGATGGAGAACACGAGTCTCATCGCGCTATCGCGCCAGGTGTCGCTTGAGCGGCAGCTTGATGTCGTTGCCAATAACGTGGCTAACGCAAGCACGGCCGGCTACAAGTCGGACTCGACGCTGTTCGAAGAGTTTTTAAGAAGCGGGGCTCACGAAGACAACTTCGTCGGCCAGGACCGCCGCGTCAGCTATGTGCAGGACCGCGGCACCATCCGCGATTTCGCGGCGGGCCCGACTGAGCGTACCGGCGGACCGCTCGACGTCTCGATCAGCGGAAAAGGATTTTTCTCGGTCCAGACGCCGGCCGGTGAACGCTACACCCGCGACGGCAGCTTTCAACTGAACGCACAGGGTCAGCTGGTGAACAGCAGCGGCTATCTGGTGCTCGGCACCAACGGCCCGATCACCTTTCAGCAGACCGACCATGACATCAAGATTTCGGAAGACGGCACCATCACCGTGCTGGAAGGCACCACAACACAGCAGGATTCGCTTCGCGGCAAACTGAAGCTGTCGTCGTTCTCCAATCTTCAGCAATTGCAGAAGCAAGGGTCGAACCTGTTTTCGGCTCCGCCCGGACTGGCGGCTCAACCCGATCTCAAATCGACCGTCAACCAGGGCTTCATCGAAAAATCGAACGTCAACGCGGTCGCTGAGATGAGCCGGATGCTCGAGATCACCCGCACCTATCAGAGCATCTCGAACCTTATTCAGCAGCATGCAGACCTTCGCAAGAATGCGATCCAGTCTCTGGCTGACGTTCCAAACTGAGGAGATTGAACAATGCGCGCACTTTATACCGCTGCAACAGGAATGGCCGCACAGGAACTGAGCGTCCAGGTCATCTCCAACAACATCGCGAACCTGCGTACCACCGGTTACAAGAAGCAGACCACCAGCTTCCAGGACTTGCTGTACGATCACGTTCAGCGTGTCGGTGCACAGGCTTCCGATCAGGGAACGGTCCTCCCGGTCGGCATCGACATCGGCGGCGGCGTCAAGACAGTCGGCACGCCCCGCCTGACAACTCAGGGCACACTCTCACCGACCGGCGGCGATCTCGATCTGGCGGTCCGCGGCGAGGGCTACTTTAAAATCCTGCTGCCGGACAGCACGTTTGCTTATACCCGTGATGGATCGTTCACCACCGATGGCACTGGCCGCATCGTCAACGCACAGGGCAATCCGGTGCAGCCGACCATCACCATCCCGCAGAACGCTTCGCAGCTCACGATCAATCAGCAAGGACAAGTCTCCGTCATCCTGCCCGGTTCGACGACACCTTCGGTCATCGGACAGATCGCCCTCACCCGATTCATCAACAAGGGCGGCCTGCAGTCGATCGGGGACAACCTTGTTACCGATACGCCGGCATCGGGGCCGCCGCAGGATGGTCTGGCTAACGCTGACGGCTTCGGCGACATCCAGCAGGGCAATCTCGAACAGTCCAACGTGGAAGTAGTGACCGAGGTGTCAGATCTGATCGCGGCCCAGCGCGCCTACGAGATGAACGCCAAGGTCATCAGCGCCGCCGATCAGATGCTGCAATCGACATCGCAAATCCTGCACTGAGATAGATCATGAGCACCACGCGATCCGTCCTATCCGTACTCGCCCTCTGCCTCTGCGCAACCAGCGCGCTTGCGGAGCAACCGCAGGGCCAGATTTCCGGTCCCAGCCTGCGGGACAGCGTCACCGTCACCAGCGAAGTGGTCAAGATCGGCGATCTTGTCGACAACGCCGGCATCGCATCCGGCATTGCGATCTACCGCGCACCGGACCTTGGCACCACGGGAACGCTGCGGACCGCTCAGTTGCTCGAAATCCTGCGTGCCAACGACGTGATCGGCGTCGATACGCACAATCTGAAGGAAGTATCGATCACACGTGCCTCACGTCCGCTTTCGGCGAAGTATCTTGAAGGTCAGGTTGCGCACGCGCTGGAGCACCGCTACGGCCTTGGCGACGCAGCTAATCTGTCGCTGAACTTTGATCGCGAGCTTCGCGACCTTCAGCTCGACCCATCGTACGGCGGCGACTTGATTCCGGTCGTGATCCGCTACGATGGCCGCACCAATCGCTTCAACGTTATATTCGATGTCGCCAACGACGAAACCTCCACGCCGGCCAAGCTGCAATTCACAGGAACGGCCCTCGACACTGTCGAAGCGGCGGTCCTCACCCGGGCCCTCGACCGTGGCGAAATAATCAAAACAGCTGACGTCACATTCGAGCGCCGCCCGCGATCGGAGTTTGGCAACGACGTCGCACTGCGCAATAACGTGATCGGAATGCAGACACGCCGCGCGCTCCGTGCCGGTCAGGGCCTGAAAACATCCGATCTTGCCAAGACCGACCTGATTACGCGCGACCAGGCCGTCACGCTGATCTACGAAACGCCTGGCCTCTACCTGACCGGCCGCGGCAAGGCGACCGAGGCTGGCAAGCAGGGCGACGTCATCAACGTTCTCAATCTGCAATCAAAGCGTACCGTTCAAGGCGTCATCGTAGGCCCAGGACAAGTCTCGGTCACGATCAATGTGCCAACTCCGACCACCGTGGCCGCTGTCGATCCCGCGACACCCCTCTCCTCCGCCAACGCCCAGACACCTGCAAAAGCTGAGTAACGTCCCATGTCCACCACGCGTCGTATTGTCAGCTCAACAGTTCTCCTGACGGCCGCAGGACTATTTCTCGGCAGCTGCTCATCGCTGGAGAGGCTGGCCGCGATCGGCGAGCAGCCGAAACTTTCGGCTATCGACAATCCGACCACTCAGGCGGGTTACAAGCCGGTGTCGCTGCCGATGCCGACGCCGACCCCAGCCACCTACAATCCCAATTCGCTGTGGCGAAACGGTTCACGCGCCTTTTTCAAAGACGCACGCGCTCATCAGGTGGGCGACCTGCTGACGGTGACCGTCAACATCACTGATAGCGCCAACATCTCGAACGAGACACAACGCAGCCGAAACAACAATACCGACTCCAGCATCACCAATTTCCTAGGTCAGGGAAAATTATTCGGTCTCCCGCTTCCGGGTACGCTGCTGAACGCAGCCGGCACCGCCAACAGCGACGGCAAGGGCTCCGTGCAGCGCCAGGAAGCGCTCGTGACGAGTGTCGCCGTCGTGGTCACCCAGGTTTTGCCAAACGGAAATCTCGTTGTCGAAGGCAAGCAGGAAATTCGCGTGAACTTTGAAATTCGCGAACTGATCGTCGCAGGCGTGGTTCGTCCCGAGGACATCCAGAGCGACAACACCATCGAGTCGAGCAAGATCGCGCAGGCCCGCATTGCCTACGGCGGCCGCGGTCAAATCAACGATGTGCAACAGGAACGCTGGGGTCAGCAGGCCTCGGACATCCTGCTGCCCTTCTAAACTTCTTACCCCGTCGCGGCGGCGGCTTCACCGAATCCACCGCCATTCGAAAGGACGACGATCTTTTTCCGAGCTCCCACGCCGATCCGCGAACCTAGGCGCGGCAAGGCGTTCCAAGACGCGGCCTCCGTTAGCTCCCCTGACGGAGGCCGTGATCTTTTCGCAGTGACCAAACGCAAAAACGGCGCGCCCGGCATCAAGCCATCGCGCGCCGTCTGGCAACAATCCGAAGCGGTACGTTTATTCGTCGCGATAAACTTTTTCACGCTTCTCGTGGCGCTCCTGCGCCTCAACCGAAAGGGTCGCGATCGGCCGGGCCTCAAGCCGCTTGAGTGAAATCGGCTCGCCGGTTTCTTCGCAATATCCGTAGCTATTGTCTTCGATACGCTGAAGCGCGGCGTCGATCTTGGCGATCAATTTACGCTGGCGGTCTCGGGCCCGCAGTTCGATGGCCCTGTCGGTTTCCGACGATGCGCGATCGGCAAGGTCGGGATGGTTGACGTTTTCGTCCTGAAGCTGCTGAAGGGTCGTCTTGGCTTCGCGAAGGATCTCCTCCTTCCAGTCCATGAGCTTTTGACGAAAATATTCCTTCTGCCGCTCGTTCATGAACGGCTCTTTCTCGGAAGGCTTGTAGCTTTTCACTTTTTCCAACACCGATTCTCATCCCCAATAGGGCGATCCGGGTCGCCGGGCGCAGCTTATATAGCGGCCCTTAATGACAAACAATATCAGGAATTTGACGCAAGACCCGAAGGCCGGTTAGTCACCGGGAACTTTTCCAAACAGGTGTCATATTCTGCGAATTGGCCTCCAAATGGCGGTTTATTGCCCTGCTTTGGCCAGTTCGACTTCAACCCGCAGCTCGATTTCGGAAAGCACCTGGTCGAGCCCCGGATCGCCGGACGCCGCCTTGAGGTCGGCGGTAGCCAAGCGTAACCGGCTGACCGTCGTCGAATCGAGCGAACCGGCGAGCAGTCCGATCTTGAGGTCATCCAGAAGATCGAGCGCGGTCCTGCCGCGGGCGACAGAGCGCCTGCGACGCTGCGTTGGATCTTCCTCGATACCCTGAAGCGCCAGAAGGGCGTCGATGCCGGCAGCCTGCCGTGGTGCGCTGGTGGCTCTGGCTTCTGACGGCTCGCTGGTCTCTCCCAGTGAAAAACCCGTCGAACTCGTGCGCTTGGCACCCCCCGAAGGCGCCGTAAAGGATGTTCCGTTAGGTCCGTAGATCTTCATTGCTGTCTCGCCCGGCGGTTGGCTCAGAAATCTGAGCCAAGAAATTTGCCCAGCCCGACGACGGACAAACGAGCTTCAGCCGAACCTTGGCTTCTTATGGTTAATAAAACCTAAACAGCCCGGCAAAGTTTGCCGGTCCGGCAAGTTTGGAGCTCCCGGCAACGAGCATTTCACCAACCTTGTTTTTGAAAACAACAACATTATCAAAGCGATGAAGCAGTTCAGCACGATGGCACGCCGCTCGCATAGATGATCATGGACATTCCTGTGGGAGCTTGAATGGCCAATTGAGAACCGAGCGGGGAGCGCGATGGTACGGTTGTTTCAGGTGGTCTGCGGAGCAGTGGTCGCGATAATGATCGCGGGCACCCCTGCTTTTGCAATTTCGCGCATCAAAGATCTGGCCAATATTGAAGGCGTTCGCCAGAACCAGTTGATCGGTTATGGTCTGGTCGTCGGCCTCAACGGCACCGGTGACACCCTCAACAACATCCCCTTTACCAAGCAATCGCTGCAGGCGATGCTTGAACGCATGGGCGTCAACATTCGCGGCGCCACGATCCGCACCGGCAACGTCGCCGCCGTGATGGTCACCGGCAACCTGCCAGCCTTCGCCACTCAGGGCACGCGCATGGACGTTACGGTGTCCGCCCTTGGCGACGCCAAGAGCCTGCAAGGCGGCACTCTGCTTGTCACTCCCCTGCTCGGCGCCGACGGTAACGTCTATGCAGTCGCTCAGGGCTCGCTTGCCATCAACGGATTCGAAGCCGGCGGCGAAGCAACCAAGATCACGCGCGGTGTACCGACCAACGGCCGGATCGCGAACGGGGCGCTGGTCGAACGCGAGATTGAATTCGCGCTGAACAGCCTGCCGAACGTCCGGCTGGCGCTGCGCAACGGCGACTTCACCACCGCAAAGCGGGTCGCTGCTGCGGTCAACGACTATCTCGGCACCAAGACTGCCGAGCCTGTCGATCCATCGACCGTCCAACTCAGCATTCCACCGGAGTTCAAGGGCAACGTCGTGGCGCTACTCACCGAAATCGAGCAGTTGCAGGTCGAGCCCGATACTCCGGCCAAGATCATCATCGATGAGCGATCGGGCATCATCGTGATGGGACGCGATGTCCGCGTGAGTACGGTGGCAGTCGCACAAGGCAATCTCACCGTCACCATCTCGGAAAGCCCACAGGTCAGCCAGCCATTGCCCTTCTCACGCGGCAGAACCACGGTCACTCCGAATACCAGCGTCAATGTCAGCGAGGACGGCAAAAAGCTTGCCGTCGTCAAGAACGGTGTTTCGCTGCAGCAGCTTGTCGATGGCCTAAATGGACTTGGAATTGGACCACGCGACTTGATCGGCATTCTTCAGGCGATCAAGGCATCCGGCGCGATCCAGGCCGACATCGAGGTGCTGTGATGCAGGCGCGCTCCTCCTCCACCACAACGAACGACATCCTGGTCAACGGGCGCCGTGATCCGACCTTCACACAAGCGCTGAAAAAGGTTTCGCCGGAGGCTCAGGCGAAGCTGAAGTCAAAGTCGCAGGACTTCGAGGCCGTATTTCTGAACTCGATGTTCTCTCAGATGACGGCCAACCTGAAAGGCGAAGGCCCGTATGGCGACACGCCGGGAACGGGCGTCTGGCGCTCCATGCTGACGGACCAATATTCACGCGCGTTCGCGCAATCGGGCGGAATCGGAATCGGCAATGAAGTCTATCGCTCGTTGATCATTCAACAGGCCGGCCGGGCCGCCTGAAAGACGGAGCACATCCATGAACGCACATGCTTTTCCGGATACAGCGCAAACCTCGGCAACGCTGCCCCGCATCACGACACCGGCCGAGGCGCGTACGCTCGCCGAAGAACTGATCGAAGCCATGAAGAACCTGCTCGGCGTTCTCGAACGCGAAACCGAACTTGTCCGCGCAGGCAACGTGCGGGATGCGACCGCTCTCGAGCCGGTCAAAAGTGAATCCTCGAGCCGATATGTGCGCATCGTCTCCACGCTCAGAAACAACGCCGTCTATTTCAAGCAGGCCGCACCTGATCTTCTCGTGACGCTGCATCGCCATCACGATATCTTTCGGGCGATGTTGCAGGTTAATCTCACCGTTCTGGCCACAGCTCATGCGGTAACGGAGGGGATCGTCCGCGGCGTCAACGGCGAGGTTCAGCGCCAGAGGATGCCACAGGGTTACACCGCGGGCGGTCAGCGCGCCGCACCAAGCCCGCGCCATGCGACACCGCTTTCGGTCAGTCGCTCACTGTAGATCAGAACCGATCTCTTTTTATAAAAATGCCGCCGGTTTCCGGCGGCATTTTGCGTTTTTGTGTCTTTAATTTGAGAAAAATTTACGCAGGACGGTCAGCACCAATTTCAGATTTGGTTGTCATGTTGTTTCGGTTGGGGGGAAGTGTTGGATTAACTCGAAGGAGGCCAGGAGGCTGCCATGAGCGTCGATCTCAGCATCAGACCGATCGGAGCATCGGTCGTGACGCCGGCTATCGTTTCGTCAACACCGGAGCCTGTGAAGGCTGCGGTGCCGACACAGTTGCCGCCAGATAAAAGCGTCACCGCGGTTCAAACACCGTCGCAACCCAACCCCATCCACAGTCAGGATCTCGGTCGGCAGGTGACCATTGATCGCGCCGCGGCCTCGATCGTTTATCAGGTTGTGGATAATCGCACCAATCAGGTCGTCAGTCAGTATCCTGACGAGGCACGGCTACGCGCGCGCGCCTATTGGCGGGCCGAGGGTGAAGCCAAGCAGGAAAAAGCTGGTCAGCAAACCGACCACAGAGCCTGAAACGATTACCCGAGCGTCGCGTAGGACGTTTCCAGCGATTGTGCGCCGGTCGCGGCGTTCGTCAATACGGTCTTGAGCTGCGCGTTGCCGTCTGAGGTCAGCGTGAATTTCGAATCGCCGAATTTGAACGAGTTATCCTTGATCAGGACATCTTGATACTTGAGCGTCGAGCCGCTCTGGTACCTTACCTTGGCCCTAAACCCGACGACATTGGTGATCTGAACGGTGTATTTGGCGCCATTGGCGTAAGCCCCGCTCCACGTGCCTTCATAGCTTTTCGCGTCAACCGCGACGTACGGGGTGTTGGAAGTGGCGAGGCCCGCAATATTTGAGCCGGCGGTGACGTAGTTCGACTGCAAGATGCTGTAGATGTCGGACATGATCGGCTCTCCAGATCGGTACTCAGGCTCGACCGGCAAGGCCGGCTGCAAGATTGCAATTGATATCGATCAGTGACTTCAGCTTTTCGCGCTGAGGATTCAGCTGAAGCTCCATCGTCTGGGTCATGACGAAGGTGCCGATATTGGCGATGTTCTGCCGCACTTCGATGGTCTGCGGGCTCTGATCGCTCGTGACCGCACTCAAGAGGATCGACCACAGCTTTCGATTGAACAGGAGCGCCTCGGCAAATTCATCGTCCGTCCCCCCCAGATTTATCATAACATCTTGGAGCTTGTTCGCCGCCTTCAGGAGCGCCTGTGCTTCAATGTCTCTTGGGGAAGCGGTTGTCTGGGCAGTGCGAGCGTAAGCCTGAGCGGCGCTGGACATTAATTGCCTCGGTTATTCGGACTTGAACTTCGCGGAGTTTGTAGGCAGCCTTTTAAAATACCATTACCGACGGCCCGAAACGCAGACATTGATTGTCTTTCAAGGCGGCGATCAGTCTACGCCGCCTCTTATTCTGTCGTTTAGCGCTGCAGAAGCTGCAACACGCTCTGCTGCGACTGGTTCGCCAGCGCCAGCGCAGACACCGCGATCGACTGGCGGGTCGACAGCGCCTGGCTGTTGGCCGCCTCTTCGTTGGTATCGGCGATGGTCAGGTTGGTCGAACCGGTTTGCAGCACGTTGATCAGGTTCTTCGAGAAGTCCTGGCGGATCTGCACCACCGAAATGTTCGAACCGAGTGTCGAAGCCTGCGCGCGCAGGAAGCTCGAGGCGAAGTTCAGAGAGTCCTGAACCCTTTTGGTTGCGGCGTTGTCGATGAAGTCGGTCCCCTCGGTCAGCGGCCCAAGTCCGAGACCCGACGGATCGAGGTTGACGCCGGCGACGTTGAGTGTCGAGGTGCCTGTCTCATTGAACACCAGCTTGAGCTGGTCGCCGTTCAGCAAGTTGACGCCGTTGAACGAGGCATCCTGCGAGGTCGTTTTAATCTGATCAATGATGTTGTTGTACTGAGTCACGAGGTTCGCACGTGTCGATTGCGACGTCGGATCAGGTACCGGTGCGCTGCCTGCAAGGCCATTGAACAAGCCGCCCGGAGCAGCCGCGCTGCCGCCAATCGCCCCGATTGTGTACGATGCAGCATCATTGATCGTTGTCAGCGTGATCGCGCCATTCGAGTCGACGGACGCTTGGAGATTGTTGGGCAGCAGCGCTGCGTTCAGTTCGTTGATGGTCGAAACCTGGCCGGTGCCGGTGCCGAAGGTGATGTTGGTCGCGATTCCGCCCGCCGTTGCAGCGATTGTCAGTGTTTGGCCGCTGAGCGGCGGCACACCGGGCGTACGAGGCGTGGTGCCTGCGGTCAGGCCGAGCTTGGCGAGCGCGGAGCCGCCGAGGGTCAAATCGGCCGCCGTGCCTGTGCTCAGGTTGATCTTTCCGGCCGCTACTGTGGAGCCCGTTGCGCCAGTGATCGAATCAATCTTGGCGAGCAACGTGGAAACGTCATCGGTGACGTTGATCTGGTTTCCGGTCGCGCCCGAGGCCACGAAATTGATCGTCGTACCATTGACGACGAGCGTATCGCCGACCGCAACGTTGGTGGCAAGGTTGTCCGACGCTGCGCCTGCGGTGCCCGACAGCTTGGTTGCGGGCGTGATGGCGACCGCGGTGCCGGTATTGTCATTAAGCAGGGTCGATCCGGCGACCGTGGCGTTGGTCGGCGGTGCGACGCCAAGAATATTTGCGCCATTGGCGCCGACATTCGCTCCTGACGTGGCGCTGGATTTAGTGAAGCCGACGTTCGTCTGCAGCGCCTGGCTGGCGATCGATTTCGCGCTGTCGACCAGCTTTTGCAGCGAGGTGATGCCGGTATTGGCGGCCTGAAGGATCTGCACGCCGTTGCCGATACCATCGAGAAGGTTGCTGATGTCGCTGGCGCGCGCATCCAGACCGGCTGCGGTGAAGAAGTTCGTTGGATTATCGAGCGCCGAATTCACTTTCTTGCCGGTGGCAAGGCGGTTCTGAGTCGTGGCCAGAAGTTCAGCGGTTGATTGAAGCGAGAGCAGATTCTGGCGAACCGCCGACGACAGGACAATGTCAGACATGTTGGCACCTTTTCCGATGTGCGAGATGCCGCCTGTCCATTTGGAATTCCGGAGAATCCCTCAGGCAAACGACTTCCTTTCGCTCATTTTTAGGTGCGACGGCTTAAAGTATGGTTAACGCCGCTTTAAGCGGGATGGCTAATAAAACGTTACGGTTGGGCAAAGCTTTTTTGTTGTGCTTTTTCAATACATTCGGCGCTCCCCTTCTCAAATCAGACGAAAAAAACGGCGGGGTTTCCCCCGCCGTTTGTTTCTTGAGCTTGATCGCCGGGATCAGCGGAGCAGCTGCAGCACGCCCTGCTGGGACTGGTTGGCCAGCGCCAGCGCGGAAACTGCGATCGACTGGCGGGTCGACAGCGCCTGGCTGTTCGCCGCTTCCTCGTTGGTATCGGCCAGCGTGAGGTTCGACGAACCGGTCTGCAGAACGTTGATCAGGTTCTTCGAGAAGTCCTGACGAATCTGCACGACAGAGAGGTTCGAACCGAGAGCCGAAGCCTGCGAGCGCAGTGTGCTCGAAGCGTTGTTGAGGGAGTCGAGCACCTTGTTCGTCGCCGAGTTGTCGACGAAATCCGTGCCGGACGTCAGGTTGCCAAGGCCAAGACCGGCCGGGTCGAAGGTGACGCCGGTGATGTTCAGCGTCGACTTGCCGGTTTCGTTGAACACCAGACGGAGCTGGTCGCCGTTCAGCAGGTTAACGCCGTTGAACGATGCGTCCTGAGCCGTGGTGCGGATCTGGTCGATGACGGTGTTGTACTGAGTGACGAGGTTCGCACGAGTCGCCTGGGCAGCCGGGTCAGCGACAGGGTCAGCAGCCGTGGGAGCCGTGGTGCCCAGCAAGCCGCCTGAAGCGAACGCCGTACCACCGACCGTACCAACGGTTGCGGAAGCAAAGTCGTTCGTTGTCGTGATCGAGAGCTTGCCGTCCGTGCTCAGCGAAGCCTGCAGGTTGTTTGCAGCCAAAGCGGAGTTAAGCTGGTTCAGCGTCGAAACCTGACCGGTGCCGGTGCCGAAGGTGATGTTGGACGCAGTGCCACCACCCGTCGAACCGATCGTCAGCGTTTGGCCAACGAAGGACGAGGTCGGAGCGGTCGAGCCAGCAGTGAGACCGACCTTGCTCAGTGCGGTACCACCGAGGGTGATGCTGTCCGAAGTGTTGCCAGCCGTAAGCGTCAGCTTGTTGGCAGCAATCGAGGCGTCTGCGGAGCCACCGCCGAGAGCGGTCTTAATCGCAGCGGTCAGATCATCCGTGGTCGCCGCAGTGGTCGCGGTCGTGTTGAGATTGATCGAACCATCCGCAGCTGTGGTGGAAGCAGCAGTGCCGGTGCCAGCAGCAGTGATGTTGATCGTCGTGCCGTTGACAATCAGCGTGTCGCCTGCAGCGAAGCTTCCGCCAGCCGCAGCCGTCAGCGCGGATGCCGCCGCAAGCGTGCCGGTTGCGGTACCGGTCAGTGTCGCAGCCGTATCCGGAGTTCCAAGCAGGTTATCGGCGGTTGCGCCGGTAATCGCCGTGGAGGTGATGGTGGACTTCTGCGAGTAACCGACAGTGGTCTGCAGTGCCTGGTTGGCAATGGACTTCGCGGTATCAACCAGCTTCTGGAGCGAGCTGATGCCGGTGTTGGCAGCCTGCAGAACCTGCACGCCGTTGCCGATGCCATCGAGGAGGTTGTTAATGTCGCTTGCACGGGCATCGAGACCCGCGGCAGTGAAGAAGTTGGTCGGATTGTCGAGAGCCGAGTTCACCTTCTTGCCGGTGGCAAGGCGGGTCTGCGTGGTGGCGAGCAGGTCAGCGGTCGACTGGAGGGAGAGAAGGTTCTGACGAACCGAGGACGAGAGAACGATATCAGACATGGAAGTTACCTTTCTGGTGAACGCATGTACGTGTGCGTCGCTGAAATTCATTCAGCGGTGAGCCCTCGCAGACTGAAAGCAACCCGCTAAGAACCTATGAAGGGCGATGGTTGGATTGAATCGACCCGCGCACCGGGCTTCGGCGGCAACACCGTTGAAAATTCAGCGAAATTCATTTTCCCGATGGGTCGCTGACCGACCTCTCGTTAACCCCGCATTAACCACGATGGGAAAGGATTGCCGCAACGAACGGCAACAAACGAACATTCTCTGTTGGCGAGGCAACCATGGCTTTGAAAGTCGAACTGAAGCCGCATGAGAAGATCATTATCGGCTCCTGCGTCATTACCAATACCGAACAACGCGCGAAAATCCTGATCGAGGGAGAACGGATTCCGATCCTGCGGGAGAAGGACATCCTGACCCCCGCGAGCGCCGATACCCCGGCCAAGCTGCTCTATCTGGCGGTCCAGCTGATGTATATCGCGCAGGACCCGCAGGAACACCACGCCGTCTATTTCGACGTGATGCGCAACCTGCTGGACGCCATGCCGAGTTCAGGCATCGTAATCCAGGAGATCAATAACCACATTTTAAACGGCGACTATTATAAGGCGCTCAAGGAGTCCAAGCGGCTCATCGCCATGGAAGCCGAGCTTCTTGATGAAGCCAGGGCACGCAAAGCCCAAAAAGGCGCAGCTTAACGCCACACGCAAAGACCACGAACGGGCTTCCAGAAGGAAGCCTTTTTCGTTTGTGCTGGCCTTTACGGCGGTGACAGGAAGTTCAGCAAGGACAGATGAAAGAGCGCCGAGGTCGTCTGATAAGACGCCTGCAAAGCGTTCTGCAGCGCCGCGATCTTGACTGCGACCTCGTTCTGATCGACGCCCTCGATGGAATCCAGCACCGATTGCGCGACTGCGCCTGTCTGCGTCTCCCGATCAGTCGCCGCCTTGATCGATGTCTGCGCGCCTGCGAACTCCGCCTGAATATCCTGAATCGACTGCTTGCCAGGCTGCACGGCCAAGTTTGCGATGATTCGGGAGTTCAACTCGGTCAATTGCCCGTTGGCATTCGGGTTGCTCGCGTCCGTGGTGACCGCGGCGTAGACCGCGACATTCTTGAGCGCCGTGACAAACGCATCTTCGTTCGCTCGCGCGCCATACTGAACCGAGATCGATTGATCGACCGCGGCGACGGCCGTACCGCGCGCCGGATCGCTGCCGTTTTCGCCCGTGTACCAGAATATGGTATCGGCCGCGGTCCCATCGCGAAGGGCAACGGGAGGATTGGTGGATGTATCAACGCGCTGAGGCGGCGACGAACTGAAAAAATCGTTGGATGCCGCGACTGCCGAGGCGGCGACCAGCGAGGTATTGGCAAGCGTGCCGATGGCCGTATTCAATGATGCGTTGAGGTTCGCGGTCGTGGCTGTGGTATCGGCACCGACGGCAAAGCTGCCCGCGGGAGGCGGCGTCGCGGTGCTCGCGGTCAAGGTAAGCGTCTGCGACGTACCATCTGGCAGGTTGAAGGTGAACGAGAACTTGTCACCATCCTGCGGATTCGTCGTTCCCAGATCAACCGATAACGCGGAAGGTGAATTTGGCGGTGCGGGCGGCGAGGCAGGCACCGCAGGGCCACTTACCGTCGCATTCGCGTCCGTCGTTGTCACGGCGGAAAGCTTGAGGCCGAATGGCGAGCCGGCCACATCTTCGCTCACCGAGACCGATGTCGCGGAGGGAGACCCGATCACCAGACGGCCCAGACCTGTCGTCCCATCGGCTGCCGCGCGCTCGTTGATGATCTGCGTGAAGCCTGCCTTGACGCCACTGCCGTTCAGGATGGTGTCGGCCGGAGCCGTCGCCGGTGTATCTGTCGCGCGGCCCGAAAACAGATAGCGGCCGCCAGCATCGCTGTTCAGCAGCGCGATAATCTGTGTGAACGAGGCCTGCGCCGTTTTCTGACCTGCGGTCTGACCGGTGTTGTCGAGCGTCAGCGTCGCACCGGCAGCAGCGGATTTGACTTCATCGCTGGCATCGCCAATGCCCTGCAACGACAGGTTCGCAACATTGATGCGCGTATTGAGCAGCGTCGCAGTGTTGGAATAGCCCGCATAGTTCGACAATTGCGCCCGCAGTCCGGTCGCGGTCGCAGCGTCGCTGCCGAGCGCCGAGTAAGTCGAGCCCTTTTTCAGCGACGTGATTTGGGTCGTCAGCGTATCGAGCTGGCTCTTGAGATTGACAATGCCGCTACCGAGATATGAGACGCGACCACTGACGCCATCGATTGCCATGTTGTTACCCTCAGACTGACTGCAGGAGCGACTGGAACAACGAATTAACCGTGGATATCACACGAGCATTCGCCGAGTACGCGTTTTGCAGCGCAAGCAGATTCGCCAATTCCTCGTCGATGTCGACGCCCGAACTCGCACTAAATTTGTTCTGCAGCGTATTCACCACGACGTTCTGGCCGTCGGAAACCTGCTGAGCCGAAGTCGCGGCGTTGCCCTGGAGGCTGGTAAATTGCTGAACGAAGCTCAGAAGCGTACCGCTAAATGGAGTGGACGCGGAGCCGACACCGCTGCTCGGAGAAAACGTCGATGTTCCCGAGGTCAACTGAGACAGAATAAAATCGGAACGGCTCGTGTCGCCCGCGGCCGTTTGCGGCGACGTGCTGTAGACGATCAGGCGCGAAGGATCCGCGAGCAACGCGGGATTGACGGTGATGCGGCCCGCATAACCCGTCGCCTGATTGCCCGATGCCGTCGTGACTCCCGTGTATGGCGTGGAGCCGTCGGTGAACAACGGTAGCTGTACGTTGCCACTGGTCAGCGATGTTACGGTTGTCGTGGTCGAAACGGCATTGACGTCGGAGCGGCCGGAAGCGCCGTCGTCCTGGACCTGCAGCGTCGTGCCGGAAGGATTTGTGAACAACAGATGCGCAGTCGGGCCGAGCGCGGCATTCAGCTGAGCGGCGATCGATGTCGTCCCGCCCGATAGATCGACGCCAACGACTTCATCGTTCGGATCAGCCGTCGATGCGTTGGTCAGAGGCAGCACTGACGGATCATTCACCCCGACAATGGAGACATTATGCTGTTTGCCGGTGACGTTGTCGGTATAGGTAATGTGAATCGTATTGCCGGGCTGCAGCGTGCTGGTATCGACGCCGTAAGCACCCGCGGCATCGGGCGTCAGGTTGGTGGTTTTGTCGGACAGCGCACTCGACAGCGCACCGGCGAATTGATCGACCTGATTTTGCGCCTGAACCAGCGTCTTGTCGCGCAGTTCTAGATATGCACCGATCGATCCGGATTTGACCGCACCGGTCGAAATCAGGTCGAGGCTCCCTCCGTTTGGAAATGAAATCGCAAGGGTCCCAAGATTGCTCTTGGCCGGATTCGGATCGTACAACGTATTCGGCGTGACCGTGCCTTGCGCATTGAAGGTCAACGTCGCGGCTTCTGTGCCGACGAGTTGAACGCCGGACCCGGTATAGATCGAGACCTGATTGTTGTCGCCCTGAACCACGCGGATATCCAGCGTCTGCGAAAGCTGGGAAATATACTGGTCACGCTGATCGAGCAGCGTGGCACTCGAGGCATCCTGGGCGTTGGCGCCCTGCAGCTGTTGGTTGATTTTGGCAATCTGTTGCAGTGCCGTGTTCGCGGTGCTGACGGCGCTGTTGATTCCCGACTCGGCGCTGGCGCGCAGACTCTGGATGCCCTGCGTGGCGTAGTTCAACTGGCCCGCGAGCGCCTGAGCCGAATTGATCACAGCTGTTCGCGCCGACGAATCGTCGGGGCTGGTGGAGAGAGCCTGAAGCGAAGTCTTCAGAGTGTTAAAGAGACCCTCAAGTGAGGTCGCTGAACTGGGATCGCCGTAAACGCTCTGAAGGCTGTTCAATACATTTGATTTAGTGCTGGCGTATCCTGCCCCCGATGTTTCCGTCCAGAGTTGCGCCTGAACGTATTTGTCGAGCTCGCGATTGACACCGGCAACGGAAACACCCGTCCCGCCCGCCGAGGATGTCTCGACAAGGCTGGTCGTCTTGCGGACGTAGCCAGGCGTCTGTGCGTTGGCGACGTTCGACGAAATCAGCGACAACGCCGACTGGTTTGCGTGCAAACCAGACAATGCGAGGGAAAGAGCTTGGCTGAGACCCATTACGCGCCGCCTATCTCACCGTCGTGTGTGAGCTCACTAGTTGATGACGTTGATCAGTTCCTGCGACAATTGGTTCGCCGTCGTGATGACCTTGGTGTTTGCCGAGTAGGCCTGCTGTGTCACAATCAGCTTCGAGAACTCGTCGGCGATATCCACGTTGGAGCCCTCCAGCGCCGAACCGGTAATCGTGCCGCCCTTGCCAAAAACCGGCGGACCCGATGAATCCGTCACCTCGAAGGCGCCGCCATCGTCCCGCTGCAGGAAGTTCGCGCCATTGAACGTCGCCAGCGTGATCTGCGCGAGATCGATATGTCGTCCATTCGAATAGTTGCCGACCACGCGGCCGTTGTCGCCAACCGATACCGATTGCAGCGAGCCCGCCGGAAAACCGTCCTGATGCAGATCGTTGACCTGCGCGTTGCCGTTGGGGTCCGCAAACTGTGTAAGGCCGCTGACACCAAAGTTCACCGTCAGGTTACCCAGCGAGACGCCATTGACCACGGCGCTATTGAGCTGGACCGACGCCACGGGAGGAGTCAGTTGACCGCTCGGCGAGAAGGTGAAGTTGGTTCCGACGTTCTGCCACGCGACGCCCGCGCCAGTAGCATTTGGATCGACCTGATAGAACAGATTCCACTTGTCGGTATGTCCCGCCCCCAAGGTCGAGCTGTCGGTCTTCGCCCATCGGAATTGGACGCTGACCGGCGAGCCAGAAACGTCATAAGCGGTCGTCGCGCCGCCAGAGATCGATTCGTTGATGAAGGATTCCACATCGGAACCAATAACGGTGCCGGTGCCAGCGGTGCCGCCGCCCAGACGATTCTGCGAAAGTGGCGTTGCGAGTCCAAGTGAGGCCCAGGCACCGGTGTTGGACGCCGTGATCGACAGGTTGTTGCTCAAGCCGGTGTGGATCGAAACGATACCAGTCGCGGAAACCGTCGAGGGATTGGTCGTGTTGCCCTGCAGGGCATCAATCTTCGACAGCAATTGATTTACCGTCGAATCGATCGGAACGTTGTTGGCGTTATCGACGCCCGGGGGGGCTGCAGTTGACGCGTCGGTAAAAGTCAGTGTCTGCCCGTTCACAGTGATCGTATCACCGATTGCAAAATTGGTTTGCACCGAATCGGTATTGGCCGCGCCGGAAAGTTTGGTCGAGCCCGTGATCGCGGTCGGCGTGGTCAGTTTGCTTGTTGCCGCGGTGCCGGATGTGGCGTTGTCAGCAAAGGCCGGCGGCGGGGTGCCGACGACGGTCGGATTAGAAGTGAAGTCACCGACATTGAGCAGCTCGGAGCCGGGAACGGACGTATCGTGCTTGGTGGTCAGCGGATAGCTGGCGAGGTTGGCGCGATAGGTCACCGTCGTAGTCGGCTGCGCCGGCAGGAAGTCGTTGCCGAACTTCAGGATCGTCGGCGTGCTGCCGGTGACGTTGCCCGTTCTGGAGTCGATCGGAATACCCTCCAGATAATAACCAGCGCCGTTGACGAGGTATCCGTTCTTGTCGAGCGTAAAATCCCCACGCCGTGTGTAGCGGTCGACGCCGTCGAACACCGGCTGGTTGTCGGTCACCGTGCTCGGCTTTTGCACGGCGAAAAAGCCGTCACCGTTGATGGCCAGATATGTCGAAACCGCCGCAGATTGAACGGGGCCAGCCACCGTGTTGGTTTCCCGCGACGCGGCCGTGACGCTGCCTGCGAGCTGCGCAGTACTGGTGTCAGCCGACGGGACCAGATCGAGGAAGCTGGTGTCGATACGTTTGAAGGCGGTGGTCTGGGAGTTGGCGATGTTGCCGGAGATATTTTCCAGCGCGTAGGACTGGGTTCGAAGACCCGCAACAGCTGTGGTGAGAGCGCCGAAAATACCCATTACTACGTCTCCAGTTTCGATCAGGACGGCGCGTCAGCGCAGCCGTATCCAAAACTGGCATCGCAAGGGGTATGCCAAGAAAAATATGAAATAAAAACAGAGTGTTAGACAAATGCCCCGGCTCAATAACCGGGGCAGTCTTGCCTATCCCGGCAAGAATTGCCGGTGCAAAGCGGATCAGGATGGCGCGTTGCCGCCCTCTGGCTTGAACATCATCGCGACGCCGTCCATGCAGTAACGCAGGCCGGTGGGGCGCGGGCCGTCATCGAACACATGCCCCAGATGACCGCCGCAACGCCGGCAATGCACTTCGGTGCGAACCATAAAGTAAGTGCGGTCCTGGGTCGTCCCGATGGCGTCCGGCAAATGGTCGAAGAAGCTCGGCCAGCCCGTCCCGCTCTCATACTTTGTTTCCGATGAGTACAGCGGAAGGTCACAACCTGCGCAGGCGAAAATTCCCTTGCGCTTCTCCTTGTTCAGCGGGCTCGAATAAGGTCGCTCGGTCCCCTGATCGCGCAATACGCGGTACTGCTCCGGGGTGAGCTGGCGCTTCCACTCCTCCGGTGTTTTCTCAACTTCAAATTTCCCCTCCGCCGCGTTTGCGTTGGTCGAGAATTTCAGTTTTCCGAACCCTGCAAAAGCTGCAACGGCCGCAACCGAGGACAAAAGAAAGCGACGATCGATCATGGAACTGCTCCGTCAACTGTGACCTAGCAAATACGTAATCAAACCACGGAGGTTACAATTCCGAGCTTACTTTCATGCGGATTTGATCAGTTTTCATTCCCATCATGCAACCGGCTGGCCTGGGTGGCTCGAGCCGTTCGGGCCTGAACTGCGGCCACGCGCTTCGCCCGCCGTTGTTCCATTTGCCGTTCACGTGCCGATGCCCGCTCACGAATCCGTGCCAGCGTACCGGCGGCGGCCGATTTTCCCCGGTTCAGGACCGTGGCGACCTGTCCCACAAGCCTGCCCGTGTTCCCCCCGGCCCATACCAGCTCGAATGGCGAAAACAGCCGCCAACGGTCGTCTCCCGACAGCATAGCCCTGGCGATCAGGCTTCCCCCCATCGCGCTGGTGTTCAACCCTTGCCGGCCGAACCCGCTGGCCACCCACAGGCCCGGCCGCAACTGGCCGATCTGCGGCATACCGTGAACAGTCTGCCCGAACGACGCCGACCACACCTGATCCAGCCCCGCATCCGAGAGTTGTGGAAAAACCTTCCGGATCCGGCGCCGGATCGTGCGGGCGAAGCGGCTTGGCCGGCTTTCCCATGTCGTTTCCGGGCCGGTCCACAACAGCCGGTCTCCGTGAATCACGTGAAAGTGGTCGATGCCATCGTCGTCGAGCACCGCCCCCTTGAACGCTATGACCTCGGCCAACCGGTCTCCGAGCGGCTCGGTCAACGCGGCATAGCGCCAGACCGGAAGCAGCGTGGACGCCAGGCGTATCGCCGGTGTCCCGATGTGGACATTGCCAGCCAGGACCAGATGCCCGGCCCGCACCCGGGCCAAGGGCGTGATGATGCGTTTGCGGATACCCGCCGGATCGATATTCACGACCGGAGTATTCTCAAAAATCCGCACACCCTGCTGTTCGGCGAGCCGTACAAGCAGACGCAGATATTCGGCACCGTCGAGATGAAAGGCGTTCGGAAAATGCAGCGCGTGAAAATAGCGATCGGTCCTGAGCTGCTCCCGGACCCGGTCGATTTGCCAGCCTTCGACGTTGGTGCCGAGATCTCCGATGGTCTGGAGCCATCCGATCAGCCGGTCGCCAGCATCGGTGGTCGAAACCTCAAGCGCCCCCTCACCTATCGTCATGTCTGGCGCAAAGCGCCTGACTGTTTCACGAATGTAGCCGCCGCCCTGTTCTGACAGCATCCACAATTCACGAGCGTGCTGCAGACCCACGCGTTCGATCAAGTCCGTCACTGGAACGCCAAAGCCGGGAAGGACAGTCCCAAGATTGCGGCCCGACGCATTCCATCCGATGGTCCTTGCTTCCAACACCGCGACGCTTGCGCCCTGGCGTGCGGCCTCAATAGCCGTGGTCAAGCCGGCCAGTCCACCGCCGACGACGCAAACTTCGACATCAAGATCGAGGGTGAGGCGTGGCTTGTCCCCGGGGTAACCCTCTGTCGCCGCGGCGGTCTGATCTGATATCGGAACTAGCATTCAATTTCTTTATCCGCGGCCACGAGGCTTGTCACGCCGACAGGTATTGTTTCTAAGTTAGCCGGATAAGGGGCTCGAGAAAGTATGCGCCGACTCGTTCTGGTTCGTCATGCCAAAACCGAAAAGGACTCCGATAGCGGCAAGGATCAGGATCGCCGGCTGGACCAGCGCGGCCTGTCCGACAGCGCCCTCATTGCGACATGGCTTTCGGACAATCATATCTCACCCGACCTTGTACTTGTCTCGGCGGCAACCCGGACAAAACAGACGTGGGATGTCCTCAAGGAAGCGTTGCCGAAAAACGAGGTGACATTTCTCGACGATCTTTATCTTGCAAGCGCGCTGGAAATTTTCCGGATCGTTCGCGCGACGCCGGCCCGGATCAAATCACTGTTGATCGTGGGACACAATCCGGGTCTGCATGAGGTCGCATGGACGCTCATGGGCAAAGCCGCCGCAGCGGACCGCAACGCCCTCACTGTCAACTTTCCGACCGCCGCCATTGCGGTGATCGATTTTCCGACTAGCGACTGGAAAAAACTGATGCCTCAGGAAGGCACTCTGTCATTCTTCGTTACGCCCAGACATTTGAAACATGATAGCGAGTGAACCATAATCCCGAGAATTGACGCAAGACTTGCGTCTGCAGGTAACCACTCCTAGACAACGAGCATTGATCCGGATTTATTCATGCCCATCCAGACCCATTTCACGCCCCGGCTCATTCTTGCAGGCGCGGCCCTGTTCGGGATGCTGCTGGCGCTGGGTGTTCATATTCTTGGTCAACGCTTTGGCTTCAATCTCGGTGATTTGTGGGTGGCAGAACGCGGCGGCGCTATTCCCGCGCGGGCGGCGGTTGCGTGGTGGTTGATCTCGGCTGTCGCATTTATTGTCGGCTACACGACCGCAATTCTGTTGCACAGGGCTGTTTCGGGACAGATCCCGCGACGGCTGCAGCAGATGCTGATCGGCGGTGGATTGCTGCTGCTGATCGCGGCCGGACAGGCCGCCTCGGGATCAAATCCCATGCCCTCCGTCGCAGGCCTGCTCGCCAGCATCGCCGCGCTGGCGCTTGGAGCCTTGATGGCGTTTTCGGGAGCCTATTTCGCACTCGAGCGCGCCTAAAAAAACGCCGCGCGATCTCTCGCACGGCGTTTTCGATTCTTGATTAAGCGGTTAACTGGCGGCCCGCAGATTTACCTTCGATTCCGCAATTTCCGTCAGCTTCTTGTCCGTCGCCCGCTCTTCCTCCAGCGTCTTCTGCAATACCGATGCGCAGTCGTTTCGGCCGAGCTGCTTGGCCCAAGCCACCAGCGTGCCATACCGCGTCATCTCGTAATGCTCCGCCGCCTGGGCAGCACCGATAAGTGCCGCGTCGAGTACGTCCTTGTCCGCGACCTCACTGGAAATCTCATCGGCCTCCTTGATGATGCCGTCAATCGCCGGACAATTGATGGCCTTGACCTGAGCACCATGCATTTTGAAGACCTGCTCAAGCCGCTTCACATGCCCCTTGGTTTCCTCGAGATGTTTCTGAAAACCTTGTTTCAACTGCGGGTTAGTGGCCTTGCTCGCCATCTTTGGAATGGCTTTCACAAGCTGCTGCTCGGCGTAGTAAATATCCTGCAGCTGATGCACGAACAGATCGTCCAGTGTCTTGATGTCTTTTGAAAATAAACCCATTTGGCTCTCCCTGATTGAGCAGCAGGCATGTGTCGGCTTGCTCGGACATTTCATCAACTGGGATCACCACATCAGGTTTCTGAGGAACCGGTGTTTCTTGAGACAGAAATCTTGCTGGAAACGGCCCAATTCAGCCATTTTTGCCTAGGCTTGTGTCGGATATGACGGGTAGATGACGATTGCTAGGTCGGTAACCCTTGCAGCATTTTGTCCGAAGGGGTGCCATGCAACAAAAGGAAATGGTCTGTTTTTCCCGCACGCAATTTGCCATATGAGTATCAAGTTCAGCCGTTTGCGTTCGTATCCCTCAATCGGCTTAATGACGGTCTGCCGGAGGATGAATGCAGGGTTTTGTTAGCGCGTTACGGCGCGCGTTCGACAGATGGGTGGGATGGAAGCGGCTTGGCATTCTCGCCAGCGTAGCTATCGTCACCATCGCCGTTTTGCACCTCATCAAAACACTTAAGGGGATCAACAGCGAGCACGTGCTGCTGGCTTTGGAGGATAAATCCTCCACCCACATCGCCTTGGCCGCCGTCTGTGTGTTCTGCGCGTTCTGCACATTGACCCTTTATGACTTATTTGCGCTGCGCACGATCGGCAGGTTCAATGTCCCCTATCGCATCGCAGCTCTTTCAAGTTTCACCAGCTATTCGATCGGCCACAACATTGGTGCGACGGTCTTCACCGGCGGCGCGATCCGTTTCCGAATCTATTCGGACTGGGGGCTATCGGCGATTGACGTCGCGAAGATCTGCTTCATCTCAGGCCTGACATTCTGGCTGGGCAATACCTTTGTGCTGGGCATCGGGTTGATGTGGCATCCTTCGGCCGCAGAGGCGATCGCGCTCCTGCCGCAATCCGTAAACCAGCTGATCGGGTTTGGCTTCATCGCAGGCATCGCCGGCTATTTGTGCTGGCTCGCAGTTGGCCGCAACCGGCGCGAGCTTGGCCGTGACGGATGGAAGGTGGTGCTGCCATCGGCGCCGCTCACCCTCGTGCAGATCATGATTGGCGTGGTTGATCTCGGCTTCTGCGCGCTGGCAATGTACCTGCTGATTCCAGAATCACCGCACATCGACTTCCTGTCGATGGCCGTGGTTTTCATCCTCGCAACGCTGCTCGGCTTTGCCAGTCACGCGCCCGGAAGCCTCGGTGTTTTCGATGCGGCAATGCTGGTTGGCCTTGGCGAGTTCGGGCGCGAAGAACTGCTGGCCTCGCTTCTCGTCTTCCGCATTCTTTATTTCTTCATTCCGTTCGCCGTCGCCGTAACCATCATGGGACTGCGTGAATTGTGGCTCAGCGTCGTTATCCCCTGGCAGCAACGGCGCAAGCCAAACCAACTGAGTTCAGCTCCGGCGATCGCGCCTGCCGGGAAACCGCAACAGCAAAAAAGCTGATGCGAACGCTGGCCGGCAACATCAAGACATGCCCATGCTGATCGGTCGTCTCCTTCTTCTGATTGCCATCACCTTTGCCGAGATCGCCCTTTCCGGCGCGCACGCGCAAACCCCCGGCAGTGCGCCGGATAGTGGCGTCCAGATCACATGGGAGGTCAGGAACCGCTTTCGCCTGTTTCGCGAAAACCGGGATTTCGAGCTGCATGTCGATGCGATGGCCGGTCGCAGCGTTCTCAGTGCGGAGGATGCACTGGAAATTCAAAGTGATGGCCGCGGCTGGGCTCGGAACGCCGTCGGACGCCTTTGCATCGACATGGCGGGACGAGTCAATAATCCCTGCATCCGCGACGGCGTAAAAGAGAACTATCTCACGCCGACTGATCATCCCGTGACTGCTCGCCTCACGGGCCCAGTTCCTGTCGGCTCTGTGTGCTCATGGTCGTTCGCGGCAGATGACGAACAGCCGGCACAAACCACGCTCGATTGCAACGAGTCGATCAACCTGCGCGTCCGCTACGGCAAGACAACGACCGCGACCGTCGATATCGCAAGCGGCGACGCGCCGCCCCAGCACATGGTTGAACAAATCGCGGTCCGCGACATTCTAATCGCAGGTCTTGGCGACTCGATCGGCTCGGGCGAAGGCAATCCCGATCGACCCGTGGCTCTCGCGGACGATGGATTCTGCTTCAGATCCTATCTCGACGGCTCTCTTGGCCAGTACTATCGGCCGAGCCGTGCGAATTTCAAAGGCGGGCGCGCCTGCGAGGCAGTTGATACGACGAACGCGGCGTTGCAGGGCTGGTTACGGCTCGGCGCACAATGGTTCAACGCCGCCTGTCATCGTTCACTCTACAGCTATCAAACGCAGGCTGCGCTCGCGCTTGCAGTTCAATACACCCACATTGCGGTGACTTACCTGCCACTGGCCTGCTCCGGCGCGACCGTCGATGAGGGCCTGCTCGGCTCGCAGCGCGCAAAGGAATGCCTGTTCACCAAGACATCGATGAATTGCGAGGGCACTGTCAACGCGCAGGTCTCAGAGTTGGCCACCGCGCTATCCGCCGCACAGCAGCGCCAGCCGAGCCGTCAACTCGATCTGATTTTTCTGTCCGTCGGCGCAAACGACATCGACTTCTCCGGCCTCGTCGCCAATGTGATCGTTGACAGCGCGAGGGAGCGGTCTCTTTTCCAACGCATCGGCATGATCGGCAGCCTCGATAATTCGCGCGCGATGCTGGCGCGTGACCTGCCGCGAAGTTTTCAGAAGCTGCGAACGGCATTGAAGCCGCTGGTTGGAAACGATTTGTCGCGCGTTGTGTTCGTTTCCTATGGCAATCCGGCCATGCTTGATAATGCCCCCTGCCCCGGCGGCCCAGCCGGCTTCGACATTCATCCCGCCTTCAATGCCGACCCTGCTCGCCTGGCGGACACGGCAAATTTCGTGCAAAGCGAATTCCTTCCGCAGATCAAAAACCTCGCTTTGTGCACCGGAGGCGTATTGTGCGGAGCTGGCGATGCGATGAGCTTTGTCGATCAGCATCAGGCGGCGTTTCGGCAACATGGTTTCTGTGCCAGGGGACCGGCCGACCCATCGTTCGACCAAGAGTGCTTTCTACCGAACGGTGGAAGCTTCACGAAAGACATCGTCGCTGCCGCAAGCACGCCGATGACCTGCAATCAAAGCGCCTCGTCCTTTCGTTCCTATCTGCCCAGGGCGCGCTGGATTCGCGATGCAAACGACAGCTATTTCGCCGCAATGACCTACCCGCTGGCAACACGATCATCCAATCAGCCATCCGATATCCACGATGCGACGTGGGGGATCCTGTCAGCTGTCTACGGCGGCGCAATCCATCCCACCGCCGAAGGCCAGGCCGCGATGGCCGACGCTGCGTTGCCGGTCGTTACATCGATCCTCGGCCTAGGATCGAATGTTGCACCGGTTAACAGCGAGCCCATCGCCCCGCTTGCGCCGCAGCCGCAGTAAGGCTTGTTACTCCGCGGGTTCGGGTTGCGGCTCTGTCTGCATCAATTTCAGAGGCGATGTGTCGGATGAGCGGATGAAAAACCAGCTCAACACCGCAGCCACCAGGGCAAGCGTCGCCGCCGAAAAGAACAACGCCTGATAGCCGGCGCCGAAGCTCCTTAAGGCAAGGTCCTGCAGTTGTCCCGGAAGGCTCAAACCGGCGGGCACATCCGACAGATGCCCTGCGGCGATGTTGCGGGTGAAATCGGCCCGGCTGTCAGATGCAGCGTCCGGAAGCGACGACGCCACGACCGATGAAACGCGCGCGAATAAAATCGCACCAAGTGCGGCGAAGCCAATGACGATGCCGCTGAACCTGAGCGTTCCACCCACACCCGCCGCCATGCCGGCGCGCTCCGGCGGAATAACCGTCATGCTGACTTTGGCGATCTCACCGTTCAAAACTCCGGCGCCCGTCCCTGCAATGAGCATCCCACCAAGCAGAGAGAGATAATTGAATCGCGATGCCTGCAAGCCAAGCCAGATCAATCCACAACTTACGAGAACAAGTCCGGTCGTCAAAAGCACCCGGCCGCTGAAACGATGGACGAGTGACCTGACAACAATTCGCGGCACCAGAAAAAGCGGGAATGCCATCGGCAACATCAGCAGGCCCGCCGTCTGCGCGTCGAATCCGAGCGCGCTCTGAAAATACATTGGCAGGTAAGTCAGCATCGTCAGCAGCGCGGCCGCATAAGTGACGCCGGTGATATTGGCGCCGATATAGGTTGGGTTGCGGAAGAAGCGCAGATCGAGCATCGGGCGTCGCTGGACGCTTTCTGCGACAAGGAATGCGACGAACAGAACGGTGGCGCCGGCGAATTCTCCTACAATGACGGGACGGCTCCATCCGTCCCGGTTGCCGGAGATCAGTGCGAGCGTCACGAGAAATAAAGCCGAACTGAATGTCGCAAAGCCTGCGATATCGATCCTGCCAGCATCCGGGTCGCGGGTTTCCGCAAGGGTGAGTGCCGTCAGCAGGACCAGACCTATTCCGACGGGGACGTTGACATAGAACGCCCACTCCCAGCCGAAATGCTGGGTTATGAACCCTCCCGCGACGGGCCCCAAAGACATCGCCACGCCAATCACCGACCCCCAGAACGCAAACGCCCGCGCGCGCGCAGCGCCATGAAACGAATGCGAGAGAATGGCGAGCGCCGCACTCAATTGCAAAGCAGCTCCCACGCCCTGCAGTGCCCGCGCTCCGTTCAGAATCATGATGTTTGGTGCCGCGCCGCAGAGAAACGAAGCCGCCGTGAAGACGACAAGCCCCACAAGCAAAATGCGCCGGCGACCAAACCGGTCCGCAAGCTCGCCGGACGGAAGCATCAAGGAAGCAAATGTCAGCGTGTAGGCGCTGATGACCCATTCGATATCGGCAAAGTCCGCCTTGAGCGAGCGGGCGATCGAAGACAGCGAGACGGCCACGATGTTCGAATCGAGATTGATCATGAACGAGGGAACGGATGCGCACAGCAGCACGAACAGCGTCTGTCGCCTGCTCATCGGCTCGGCTATCTGTAAAGCTGGCATCCGATACTCCCTACACCGCGCTCGCGTGGCTGTGCTGATAGATCGACAGATTGACGTTCACCGCCGTCAACAACGGCGTGGAGACGCCGGCAGATTTTGCTCTCATAAGCAGATCCCCGATGATCTGTTCGGCTTCGACGCGGTTGCCCTGCTGCAAGTCGCGGAACATCGACGAGGTTTGCGGCGAGCCTTCTTTCGTGAGCATCGATCTTGCGCTTGCGAGAAACGGCTCGCTCGGCTTCGTGCCGACCGCGTTGACAACAGAGACAACTTCGTCGATCAGCGCGCGGGCGAATGCATTTCCACCTGTGGCAGCCTGGACTTGTCCGATATTGCCGCGCGCAAGGCAGGTGATGCCGCCAAGCGAAGCAAGAAGCACCCACTTCTCCCACATCTCACGGTCGATGTGCGGTGACAGTCGTGCGTCGAAACCGGCGCCCTGCATCTGGTCGTCGAGATCAACGACACGCGCCGAACGTCCACCGTCCATCTCGCCATAAGCGAGATCGTGCATCCTGCTGAGCTGATGGATTCGACCCTGCTCGTCCAGCGTCGCTGCAATCTTGCACACACAGCCCACAAGAGAGCGTTCGCCAAAACGCGACTTGATGATATCGACATGACTCATGCCGTTGAGGACCGGCAGGATCATAGTCCTCGGTCCGACCCCGGACGCAACATCGTTGAGCGCCGATTCCAGCGCGTAGGCTTTCACCGCCAGCAATACGGCGTCATAGGTGCCATTGAGGCTCTGCGCTGTCGCAAGTTTCGGCTGCAGCACAAACTCGCCATCGGGAGTGACAATCCGAAGTCCTTGGGTCGTCAGTTGCTCGGCACGCCTGGAGCGCACCAGAAACGTCACGTCGCGCCCTGCCTGTGCGAGACGGCCGCCAAAATAACCGCCCGTCGACCCTGCTCCAACAACGAGAATTCGCATGACCATCTCCATTAGCGGCATATGCACCTATTGCAATTAGGGGCATATGCAGCTATCGTCAATGGCCAATGTGAAGGAACATTTCCCGTGGGCAGGACGCCGAGGAAAAGCCAGACAGGCGGCGATGCCGACACCATGACGGTGTCGCTGGCAGCGACGCTCTGCAACAACACCGCTTTGCGGCGTGCGACCCGCCGGGTCTCGCAACTCTACGACACTCTGCTGGCGCCGTGCGGGTTGAGATCGACACAGCGCTCGATCATGAATCAGATCGCACGCAGCGGCGCACCGACCGTCAGCGAATTGGCGGCGGCGCTGGTGCTCGATCGCTCGGCGCTGGCGCACAATCTCAAACCCCTAGAAAGGGATGAGCTAATCGCGATTACTGTCGATCCGGACGATAAACGGAGCCGGCGTGTCCGCTTGACCCGGCAGGGCGAAGCACGCCTTGATGAATCACGGAAACTTTGGAAAGAGGCTCAACGCCGGTTCGAGGCAGCCTTCGGCGCCGAAAGGGCGAATGAACTGCGCGAAACGTTGACGTTTATCGCTTCGCCGGAATTCGAGCAGGCATTCGAAAAAACAGGCGGCCGTTGAGCGACCGCCTGCTTGCTGTTCAGTTGACGCCAAGCTTTTTCTGCAAGCTCGACGAGGACGTGGTGTACTGAAACACCAGCCGCTTCTCCGGATAGACATAGCGATGGGCCTTCTGCGCCATCAGCGCGCCCTCATGGAAGCCCGAGAGAATGAGCTTCAGCTTACCCGGATAGGTGTTGATGTCACCGATTGCGAAGATGCCAGGTACGTTCGTTTCGAACGCCTCGGTGTCGACCGGAACGAGATTATTGTCGAGCTTTATGCCCCATTCGGCGATCGGGCCGATCTTCATGGTCAAACCGAAGAACGGCAGGATAGTGTCGCACGAAATCGCGGACTCCTGATTATCGTTGCCTTTGATCTTCGCACCGGTCAGCACGCCATCGGCGCCTTCAAGCGCTGTGACCTGACCAATCTTGAGATCCATCTTGCCGGACGCCACAAGTTGACGCATCTGCTCGACGCTGTGCGGGGCAGCCCGGAAATCGTCGCGGCGATGCAGCAGCGTGACGCGCTTGGCGATCGGATGAAGATTTAGCGTCCAGTCGAGTGCGGAGTCGCCGCCGCCGACAATCAGAAGTTCCTTGTCGCGGAACTGCTCCATCTTGCGCACGGCATAAAAAACCGACTTGCCTTCGTAAGCCTCGATGCCCGGCACCGGCGGCCGCTTCGGCTGGAACGAACCGCCGCCAGCCGCGATCACCACGACCTTGCTTTCGAATACGTTGCCGGCGTCGGTGGTGACGCGGAACAGCGGATCGCCGATTTTCTCGATCGTCTGGATCATCTCGTTGAGATGGAACGTCGGGCTGAACGGCTTGATCTGTTCCATCAAGGCGTCAGTCAGTCCCTGTCCGGTCACCATCGGAATTCCGGGAATGTCGTAGATCGGCTTTTCCGGATAGAGCTCGGCGCACTGTCCGCCCAGCTTGTCGAGGATGTCGACAAGGTGAACCTTCATATCGAGAAGGCCGAGTTCGAAAACTGCAAACAGTCCACAAGGGCCTGCGCCGATGATCAGAACATCGGTCTTGATCGCTTCGCTCATAATCGTTCTTCGTCGTTGGATGAGATGGCAGGCAAAACCGGACGGCTGCCGCATTCGGGCGCTTGTCTAGCCAAGGACGCGGGCCGGGGAAAGGAATAAAATGACGGCCGGGACCACGCCCATAACTTATTGTAAATACTGGAAGAGTTCTACAGCACGACAGACCCTCAGGCCTGCCGCTCCGGCGTGGTCAGTACCAGACCGTCAAGATTGTCCGTAATCTTGATCTGGCACGACAGGCGCGAGTTCGGCCGCACGTCATATCCGAAGTCCAGCATGTCCTCTTCCATGGGAGTCGGCTCGCCGACTTTTTCGCGCCAAGCATCATCGACATAGACATGGCAGGTCGCACAGGCGCATGCGCCGCCGCACTCTGCATCGATACCGGGAATTCCATTACGGATAGCGGCTTCCATAGCCGTCGCGCCGGCTTCGACCTCGACCGTCCGGGTAGTACCGGCATGATCGATGAAGTTGATTTTGACCATGATTTCTCGTTTCAGCGGGATTTTGCAGCAGTCTATAGCCGCTCTATCTGGCCCGCGCCAGCTTTGCCACAAGCGCCGGGAAATTTAATTGTGCTCGTCCAGCACCGCGCCAATCGCTTCAAAAGTCTCATCGACCGCCAATTTCAATCGTTGAAAGGCGGCAGCGTAGCCGGAATTGTTGAGAAGCACCTTTTCCAGAGCAGAGGCCGCCTCGCCGAGGTCAAACGCGCCGATCGCACGCGCAGATCCCTTCAGCGTATGCGCAAGTTCGGATGAGTTCGTGGGCATCCCCGCCAACTGTCCGATCAGGACACTTGTCTGATCCTTAAACATCTCCAGCACCTCGCGTTCGAGGGCCGCGTCGCCCAGGGTCATGCGCCGCAGATATGTAACGTCAATCGCATACTGGCCGGGCACGAGCGGCGGTGAAGGCATCCAAGGCACCTGTTGAAAAGAAAACGACATTCGAGCGCCCAACGGCAACCGGCCATCCCGGCCAAACAGACCCTAGCGAACACGAATTCGGTTAACGGAGCCTTGAGAGGAACGCCACATTTCGGCCCGGGTTTGGCCGCAACCCGGCCGCGATCCGCCCCATCCGGCCTCGGGTTAAGCTTCTATCGGCGTGTCGTGCCCAACAGCGTTAACGATGATTAAAATGTTCTTAACGCGAGCCATTTCATTCGAGCAAATGAGCCAATAGGATGTTGGCGGAAATGGGGGACAAGCCGGACTCCGCGAGCTTGATCGGCTCATAGACTACGGCAGGGGCAGACGGACGGGCTGAGATGCCGTCTGCGCGATCCCTTCCGACTGCTGAAAAAAATAAAAGGCGTACCGGTACATGGCAAAGAATCCGAAGGTCAAAGATCCAACTGAGGTCGCCTTGTCGGCGATTCAGGAAGCGCTGAACATCTCAGACCAGGCGCGTGACGATGACCAGTTTGCCAATTCTCCCGAACGGGTCCGGGAAATGGATAGCGATTTCGGCGACATCAGAGCGGGTCAGAAGCCCGCGAACGATGACCGCGAAGCCATCGGGGCCATTCTCCAATCGATCCAGCGCGGCCGCCCCCGGCGCAATGCCTATACGTTCGCAGCCCTGTTCTCGGGACTCTGGATCGCGGCTGCGGGATTGCTCATTTTCGCTTTCCTGCCAGCTCTCGAGGCCATGATCGGGTCTGAAAACGGCGGCGCACTCGCTCTGGTCGGTCTCGCCTGTGTCTTCATCGCTCCTCTTGTCCTGTTCTATTTCCTGGCAAGCGTTGCCTGGCGCAGCCAGGAACTCAGCATGATTGCGCAATCCATGGCGCAAATGGCGATCCGTTTTTCCGAGCCCGAGAATGTCGCCAATGGTGCAATCGTCTCGGTCGGCCAGGCTATCCGCCGCGAGGTTGCCGCGATGGGCGATGGCGTCGAACGGGCGATTGCCCGGGCTGGCGAACTGGAAGCCCTCGTCACCAACGAAGTCGCCGCTCTGGAACGCGCCTATAGCGACAATGAAGTTCGTATCCGCGCGTTGCTCCAGGATATCTCGGTTCAGCGCGACAATCTCGTTGGCCAGGCCGAACAGGTCCGCAACGCCATCTCCGGCGTGCAGATCGACCTGCGGCAGGAC